>JANRLS010000200.1:0-60158 GCA_033762315.1 Pirellulaceae bacterium | reverse complement strand
GCTGCGCCGGGTGATGCGCGGCTGCAAGCTCGCGTGCGGGTCGCGATAGCCTCGCAAGCGGCCCTGGCGCTGCGCGATTTGGGGCGGCCCGCCGACGTTGACCGTATCACCCAAACGCTGCTCGCCGCCGCCGCGAGCGATCCGGACGATGGCCGCCGCTGGGCCGCGGTGGCCAGGCTCTTTTGGCAACTCGGCAAATACGACGACGCCCTGTCGGCCGCCGCCATCGCGACCGGCTTCATGCCCCCTTCGCAGGTTTTTGGGGAGTTCATCAAGCCGCAGGCGGCGCTGGCGGGCTTCTGGTTCGGCTCGGCGAAGGACATCGATCCGCTGGTGGACCGGCAAAAGGGGGTCGAGGCGGCAGTGTGGATGTCGGTCCCTCGTCCACCAGCGGGCAAGGAAGTCGCCGATTGGAAACAGCGCGTGGATGCCGCCGCGGTTCACGTCCGCAAGCTGGAGCCAAAGGTGCGCGCGGCTTATTTGTCGCTGATCGCCGAGACCTGCCTCGTTCGCGGCGACCGGGCGCTTGCTAAGTCGTTCCATGCCGAAGCGGCAACCAGTTCGCCGGCAGCCGCCATCAAGGGGGGCGATCTGGCCGCTGGAGATAGCGACTGGGCCGCGGCCGAAACGTGGTATCGCCAGGCAGCCGAGGCTCCCGATAGCGAGCCGCTGGCTCTCTTTTTGCTTGGCCGGTCGCTCGTCAAGCTGGATCGCCAGGAAGAGGGCGAACGTCTGCAAAAGCTGGCCACATTGCTCCCCCTTGCGCCCGAGGCCCGCTTTCAGCTGGCAAGCGGATTGCAAGAGCGGGGTTTGGCCGCCGAAGCGATCGCGCAATTCGAGATTATCGGCCGCACCGCCGGGCTCGATTCGGCCGTGGCCGCCAATGCCGCCCAGCAACTGGGCAATCTGGTCAGCGCCAAAGAGCCCTTGCGAGCCGCCGACGGATGGCGGCAGTTGCACTTGCATGTGCTCAACGTCAGCAGCAACTTTGTCGAGGTCGAGGGGTATCTCACCCTTCCGCACGTGATTCATAAAGTTCGCGCCCGCGGCCTTTTCGATCAGAAGAAGATGCCCGAGGTGCTCGTGGAATTGGCGACTTGTCAAAAGCTGCTGCCGGGGGATGTACGGCTCGTGGAAGAGTTCGTGCCGCGCTTGGAGAAGGAGGGGCTGGCGGCCGAAGCGGAAAAGCTCTTTGCCGCGGCGCACGAAGTGCATGCCAAAATCGCCCAAGCGCACCCCACGAGCGCGGCATATACCAACAACACCGCCTGGATTTCGGCCCGCGCCCGGCGCAAGCTGGATGAGGCTTTGCCCCTGGCCCAGAAGGCCATCGAGCTGGCTCCGCGCGAGGCGGCTTATCACGACACGCTCGCTGAAATCCAGTTTCAGCGGGGAGACCGACCCGCGGCCGTCGCCGCCGCCAAAAAGGCGCTTGCGCTCGCGCCGGGAAATGCGTTTTACGAAAAGCGGCTCGCTCATTTCGAGACCGCCGAGCCGGGCCAGCCTTCGGCCGTCGAGATACCGTAGGGGTGCTCAGTCGGCCCGGCGCGAATCGTCGAGGCGATAGAAATCGCGCAGGATTTGCCACGCTTCGCCCGGCGTCTCGGCATAGCTGAGCAGCGAGAGGTGCTCGTCGCGAATCACCCCTTCGTCGGCCAGAAACTGGAAATCGACCACCCCCTCCCAGAACTCGCGGCCATACAGAATGACCGGAATCGGCTGCATTTTGCCCGTTTGCCGGAGCGTCAGCACCTCGAACAACTCGTCGAGCGTGCCGAACCCGCCGGGAAACACAACGAGCCCCTTGGCCCGCAGCAAAAAGTGCATTTTGCGGATCGCGAAATAGCGAAACCGGAAGCACAATTCCGGGGTGATGTAGGGATTCGGCAGCTGTTCCTCGGGCAGGGTGATGTTGAGGCCCAGCGACTTGGCCCCCACGTCGGCCGCGCCGCGGTTGGCCGCCTCCATGATTCCGGGCCCGCCGCCGGTAACGATCGCGAAATCGCAATGTCCCTGAATCTGGCAGCTAGACGAGACGATCCGGGCGAACTCGCGGGCTTCGTCGTAGTAGCGGGCCTTGGCTGCAACCCGCTCGGCGCGGGCCACGCCGCGCCGCAAGAGTTCGCTGTTCGGATCAGCCGCCAGGGTTTTGCGAGCCGCCGCCAGCCGCCGCGCCGCCTCGGCCGGCTCGACCACCTGCGTGCCGCCAAACACCACCAGCGTGCTGGCGATGTTGTGCTCTTCCAGCGCGAGATCGGGCTTGAGCAGCTCCAGTTGCAGGCGGACGGGACGCAGCTCGGGCCGTTTGAGGAAGGCCAGATCTTCCTCGGCCAGCAGATAGTTGGGCAGGGCGAGCGGATCGGGATTGGGCGGATGTGACTGAGTCATGGGGATGGCTGGGGAGGAAGGGAATCGGGGGGTGGATTCGTTTCGCTGGTGGGGGCGAGCATTTCGGCGGGCAACACGAGCCGCGGTGCCGGGCCGGGAGGCTCCAGATACCAACGCGGCAGGCTCGTGCCCGCCAAGAGCCAGAGCAAGGTAGTGACGATGCCGATCGCCGCCAGTAGCCCGCGCCTGTCGGGCAGGCCAAGAGCGACGACCTGGCGAACGTCGGGATCGACTTCGATCAGCCAGGGAGATACCGCCACCAGCGCCACCAGAGCCACCGGCACGACGACCCGCACTCGCAACAGCTGCGGCAGCGCGAGCCCCAACAGAAACAGCACCACCAGCCCCGGCCCGACGAACCAGACCCGTTGCCAGCCGACGACCACTCCCACCGCCGCGAGCAACGCCACCGGCCCGAACCGCGGCCAGCCGCCGCGCGAGCCAAGTCGCAGGCAAGCTCCCGCGATCAGACCGGCGAGCGCCCCGACAACAAGGCCCAGCAGACCATCGATCAGTCCCGCGAGCCAAGCGGGCTGCGCGACCAACCCCGGCCAGGCGGGAATGCGGCGAATTTCTGGCCAAATCAGCGGCAAGCTCAAGCCGATCAGCAGCAGTGGCGCGAACAGCCGCTTGGGGGTTCGCTGGCGATCCCAATCGATGAGCGCCGCGCCGAGCAGTGTTGTGGCGAGCAGCATGTGCGTGGCATAGGCGGACCAAAAAGGGACGGGGTCGCGCGGCGTCAGCAGCGCGCGCCCCAGTTCCGGGGAAACGATGAGGAGAACGCCGAGTCGCGGCCAGATTTCGAGCGCGGCGACCGCGACGAAAAGCGTCGCCAGCACCAGCTCAACGAGTACGTAGCGCGGCGAAATCGGGCCGCCGCAATCGCGGCACTTGCCCCCCAACAAGAGCCACCCCAGGATGGGAATGTTGTCGCGCAGGCGAATGGCGTGGCCGCACCGCGGACAGCATGAGCCGGGATGAACGAGGCTCATTCCCCGCGGCACGCGATAGACGACGACGTTGAGAAAGCTGCCGACGCTTCCCCCCAACCAAAACAGCCACGCCAACAGCAAGACGCGGGGGGTCCATTCCATGAACCACAACGGCGGCCAAGGCTCGCGAAGTTCGCCGGCCGCCAGCAGCAATAGCGCCAGTTCGCTCGGCATCGGTCAGGGTTTCCCCGTTTGCCAGCGTTGCCAGGCGAGGCCGGGCTGATCGACGCGAAAGCTGACGAGCCGGCGGTGCTGGACTTCGGTGACATAGACCGTGCGGCCGTCCGGACCGCCAAAGCAAAGGTTGCTGGGGCTCGCGCCGAGAACGTCAATCGTTTTCAAAATCTCGCCGGCGGGGCTGAGCTTAACGACGGTTCCCTCGCCGTAGCGAGTGATGTAGAGATTGCCGTCACAATCGCAACGCATCCCGTCGAAACCGTGATCGGGGAATTGCTTGACGAGCTTCCGTTCGCCCAGCGTGCCATCGGCGGCAATGGGGAAGGCCCACACGCCGCGCTGCACGCTTTCATTGACGTAGAGCGTTTTGCCGTCGGGGCTGACCTCAATGCCGTTGGTGGTGCCGAGGTCATTGGCGGCGAGGGTGATCTTGCCGCTGGTATCGATTCTCCAGATTTGGCCCGTGTTTTTGCCCCAGTTCGGGTCGCTGGCCCAGATCGTACCGTCCGGGCCGATGGCCAGATCGTTGGGCTGATTCATGGTCGGTTCGTGGGCGAAGACGCGGACCGCCTTGGTGGCGGTATCGATGGCGAGGACGTTGTGGTTCTTGTAGTCGGCGACGTACATCGTGCCGGCCTTACCAAACACGATGCCGTTGCCGATGCTGCCGTTCGGAAGCTCGACGAAAACCGCTGCTTTGCCCTCCGGTGTGACGCGGCCTATGGTTCCTTGCTTTTCGTAGTTGACGGCGTAAAGGTTGCCGGCCCGGTCGCAGTTGGGCCCTTCGATTCCAGCCGTGAAAGCGCTTTCGGCGGTCAGTGGTTTGGCGACGAAGAGGTCGTCGGATTTGACTGCTGCGGGGATGCTGCCGGCGGCGATGAGCTCGCTCATGAACAACAGACCCATCGCTCCGCCCCGGTCGTCGCGCCCGTTGATGGCCGGGCGGTCGAAATAGTCTTGCAGCGTCTTTTGCTTGCCGGTGCCGGTGCAGACATTGACCAGCTTGCCGTCGGCACTCGTCCGCTCACGGATCGCCTGCCAGGCACGATCGACGTGCGGCTGAAACTGGGCTTTTTCGAGCCAGCCGCGGGAAATGCCGCGCCGCATCGCCCAGCCGATCATGCAGGTGCAGGAATATTCGTCGTAGCTTTCGGGATGGTCGATCACCTGGTGCCAGCAGCCAGTCTTGGCATCCTGATGCGGCTTGAGGGCGGTCAGGTGCTTTTGCAATTCAGCGATAAGCCCCCCTTTGGCCGGATGATCGTCGGGCCACTCGCTCAAGGCCCACGCGAGGCCCAATGCCGGAAAGCCGTTGCCGCGTCCCCAGGCCGCTTCGCAGAGGGGCGAATGACGATAGATGCCGTCGGCTCGCAGGCAGAGCTTGCGCATGGAGGCGAAGTGCATCGCGGCGGCGTCAAAATACTTGCGCTCGCCGGTCAGCTTGCCGGTGGCCGCCAGGATCGGCCCGGCCATGAAGACCGCGTCGCTCATTTCGTTGTGATACGGCATGATGGACAGCGGCTGGCCGTCTTTGCCAAATATCTGATCGGCAGCAACTCGGCACAGGGCGACCCAGCGCTGGCGGTCTTTCCCTTCGCTGTGGGTGGCCAGTTCGGCGAAGATCAGGTGCCCCGCCTGCTCGCTGCCGGACTTCGGCACCGGCGATTTCTCGCCGGCCAGAAACGGCTTCACGATCTCATGCACTTCCTTGGCGTAAGTCGGATCGCCCGTCAGTTCGCTCAGCCGCAATTTGGCGACGAGTGGCAGGGCGGGGATGTAAGCAACCTGGTCGAGCTTGCGGCCATAGACTTTGGAGAGCTCATCGGCGACTTGTCGCGGTGAACGCTCATCGGTGGCCAAGGTGTCTCCGGCAAGCGCGAGCAGAAACAGGAAGGCGAGCGGGGAGCGTGGAAATGAAGAGAAAATCTCATGCAGAGGCGCAGAGGCACGGAGGAAGAGGGAACTAAGGCTCTGTGTGCCTCTGTGCCTCGGCGTGAGAATTCGCATTCGTGTGAACTCCGCTAGGGTTGTTTCTTCAGCGTGGTGAGGTACTCGACGATATCAACCAAGTCCTGGGCATTGAGCTGCTTTTGCAGCTCGGCGGGCATGATCGAGATGGCCTGTTTCTTCAGCGCTTCGATGTCTTCTTTGGCCAACTTGTGAACGATCGCTTCGGCCGTTTTCAGCTCGATCATGTCGTCGGTCTGGCTGACGAGGATGCCGCTGAGCGTGGTGCCGTCGAGCGTGCGGACGAGCCACGTTTCGTAGTTGAAGCTGACGCCGGCATTGGGATCGAGGATCGAGACGTACATTGCCTCTTTCGAGAGCTTGCTGCCGATCTCGGATAGGTCCGGGCCGACTTCTTTTCCTTCGCCTTTTACCTTGTGGCACTTAACGCAGGTCGCCGTCGTGGCAAACAGTTCCTTGCCGCGCACTACGTCTCCGGTGCGCTTCACCAGGTCCGCCACCGGCGGCAGTGGCTCGCCACCGGCACCGGCGGGAAGTGTCAGATGCTTGCCAGCAGCCGTTTTGATGGCCTCATCCGGCGAGGAGAGCAGCACGTTGGCCGCGGCGAATTTTAAGTCTTGCGGCAGCTTACCCGCTTCGACCAGCGCCAGCAGCAGCTTTTGCCCCGGCGCATTGCGGCCGACGGCAGTTACCGCCGCGCTGCGCACCGCCAGCGGCTTCTCAACCTCGGTGACGAGCGGCGCGAGGAAGTCGTTCGTCTTGGACTCGGCGAGCAAACCCAGCACGCCGATGATTTTCGCCCCCTTGGCCGGATCGGGATCGGCAATCGCCTTGGCAAGCAGTTCCCGCTCGTCGAACTTGACCAAGAGGCCCGCTGCCGCCACGCCGAGGGAAGTATCCCCTTGTTCCAAGGCCAGCCTGAGCAGTTCGTCCTTCGTCTCGCGCAGCTGGAACTTCCCGACCAATTCCAGGTACTTTTCGGTCCCCTTCTCCGTTTCCAGGTGCCGCAGCAAAGCCGCCTTGGCCTCCGGCTTTTGGCTTAGATCGACCCCCGGCAAGCGCAGAAGCGTGCGGACGATGAGCGCGTCCTTGGCCTTTTGGGCGTCGTCGGCCCCGCGCGCCGATGGAGTGGCCACGACCAGTCCAATCAACAGTGCAATACAAGGCAATCGCATGGGTGAGGTGCGGCAAGAGGGCTAGGGCGCGAGCCGACGCCGGTGGCAGGCGTCGGCATAGGTGGATTCCAGGTTCACGGGCACGACCAGGTCGGCGGCCAGCCACAAGGGCAACTCCGGCAGCGACCGGCCCAGAGTCAGTGGTGCCGGCCAGGTGTCAATCACGTCCGCTTCGCCACGGCGAACGGGCCGATAAGCGACCGCATACAACTCCGCCGGAGCCGGCAACTGAAACTCGGCCGGCTGGTCGAGCAGGGCCACCAGTTCGTTATGCAAGTTGGCGCTGCGGCTGGTGACGACATCGACAATCAGGAGGCCAATCCCCTGGTGCAGGTAGCTGGCGCACTTCGTCGCGAACGCTTTGCGCGTGGCGGGCCGATCCTCGTTCGCCGGGCTGACCAACTCAATCGCGCCCACCAGCGTCGGTCCCCCTTCGCTGCTGAAAACCAACACTTCGAGTCCTTCGGGAATGACTCCCGGCATTGTCCAGGTGGCTGCGACCGGCGACCAGATTTTGCGTGCGTCCAAAGCGATGCCGCCTGCTACCGGCGGACGGCCAGCCTTTTCAAAGGTCGCCACATCGATCTCGACGCGGGCCGAAGGCTGCAACTGCTCCTCAGCAAAGTACCCTTCCGGCAGCCACCGCTCATTCAGCGAGTCGGCAATCGCCCCGGCCCAGGTCGTATGGAACGATTCCCAGTGGCGCTGTGTGCTAAGCGGAGGGTGAATGTGATCGAGGAGGGGCATAGTGTGCAACTCGTGGAGTCCCGCTACCCTATTCTTTATACGGCAGGCGGGACGCCTGCCCCACGCTACTCCAGCAAACTCTTCAGTGCCGCTTCCTTCTCCGGGCCGCTGAGGAAGTCGAAGGCGCGGAAGTAGCGGGCTTGCTCTTCTTCCTTGGTGGCGGGGTCCTTCATGATCTTCACGAGCAGTTCGGGCGTCTTCTTGGCCCGGCTGCGCCAGAGGATGTCGCGGCCGGCCGGCGTTGTCCAGGGTTCGCTTACGGCCGAAAGGTACGCGTCGAGATAAGCATCCCATTGCTTGTCGGCGGCGATGCCGAGGGCTTCGAGATACCAGCGGTCCTGGCCGTCGTGCTGGGCGGCCAGGGCGGCCCACAAACCGGGCGCGGCGGGAGACTTGCTGTGCCGCAGGCTGAGAGCCAGTTCGCGGCGAACTTCTGGAGCGGGGTCTTTGGCGAGCGCGGCCAGCTTGGCGATGTCCATGCCCAGTTCGCGGGCCAGGCGCACGCCCATCACGCGGACGTCGGCGTTCTGCTTGTCGTCCAAAGCGATTTCGACCGCTTCGTCGGCTTCGCCGAGAATCTTGGCCAGCACCCACAAAGCGCGGGCCTTGAAACGCGGGTCGGTCGCCTGCTCGGCATATTCCTCGATGGGGTGATGTGCCTTTTCGCCCATCGCCACCAGGGCCGTGAAGGCCTGATACCGCGTGCTAAGGCACGGATTTTCGAGCGCGGCCAGTGCTCCGGTCGGAGTCGTCAGGTCGAGCTTGGCGACGGTGTATTTGCTGCCCGGCGGAGCGACGCGGAAGATCCGCCCCTTGTCGAGTTCCTGCTGGTTGTGGCCGCCGACGCCCGGATCGTACCAGTCGGCGATGAACAGCGAGCCGTCGGGAGCGACGCAGGCGTCGCTGGGGCGATACCACTGGTCGCGTGCGCCATGCAGCACGTTCACCGTTTCGGCCTTGTAGCCCGCGCCCTCCTTCGTCACCGGATACGCCCGGCAAACATTCGGCCCGGCATCGCAGTGGATCATCTGGCCCCAGAACACCTTGGGAAGCAGTTGCCCTTCGTAAATGCAAATGCCGGTCGGCGAGCCGGCCCCGGTGAGGAGCAGCGTGGGGACGACGCCCGGATCGTTCAGATGCCAATGCTGGCGCGGAATTTCCTTTTCCATGTTCTCGCGATTGGTCTTCCAGCCCGCGCCAGTGAGTTCGTCTTTGTAGCCATAGTTGCCGAACTCCATGACATAATTGATCCGCACACCCTTGTTGCCGTCGTCGTCGTTGTCGCTTTGCCAGATCGTGCCGAACGAATCGACGGCGAGCTCCCAGTTGTTGCGAAAGTTCCAGCCGAGCGTTTCGACCTGGCTGCCGTCGAGATTGCAGCGAAAGGCCATGCCTTCTTGATAAGGCTGGCGGCGGGCGGCGATTTCGTTGCCGGCCTGATCGACGACCAGCTTGCCATCCTTGTCTTTGAGCTGGCTGCCGGAGTTGCCGAAGTTGAAATACAGCTTGCCATCGGGTCCGAAGGCGAAGGCGTGGATGCCGTGGTCGTGCTGCGTGCCGGAAATGCCCGAGAAGAGAACTTCCTTCTTGTCATCGGCTTTCAGGTCGCCGTTTTCATCGTGGAAGACTTGCACTTTGTCGTTTGCGGAGACGATGACCTGGCTGCCGAGCACGCAGACGCCGTGGGCCGAGTCGATGTCGCGTCCCTGATAGAAGACGGTGGTCTTGTCCGCCTTGCCGTCGTCGTCGGTGTCTTCCAGCACGAGAATCCGGTCCCCTTCGGGCCGGCTGCCGTTGTGTTTGCGGTAGTTCTTCACCTCGCAGGCCCAAACGCGACCGAGATGGTCGATGTCGATGCTGGTGATGTTCGAGATTTCGGGCTCGCTCGAAAAGAGCGTGGCTTCCAGGCCCTCGGCCACGTCCAGGCCGGCCACCGCTTGGGCGGCATCGTGCGTGGGCGAGGCCGATTGTCCGGCGACGCTGGTTTGCGGGCTGCTCGTGGTGGCGGGCGGGGCTTGCGTATAAACGAAAAACTGGACCGTTGAGCCGTTGCCTTGCCGCGTGCCACCCTCATCGAGTCCGCCGCGGGCCTTGAACCGGGTGAAACCGACATCGGCCGGCAGGTCGTAGGCGATGACGCTATTAGCGTGCGTGCCGATGCCGTACTCGATAGTTTGGCCGTTGACCTTTAGTTCGTTGCCGTCGCAGTTCTTGCCAACAATCACGTTGCCAAAGCCGCTTGCAGCCGACTTCCATTTCAGGTCAGTCAACTTTTTCTCCCCCGCAGGGCCGACCAGCCGCGGCTCGGCCCAGTCGGCCCAATCGCAACTAAAGCCGTCGCCGGCGTCGGTGACGACGAGAAACAGCTGCTTTGCGCCGGTGATGTCGGCATCGATCTCGACGGCGTGCCCCTTGGTGGCCGCATTGACGATGGGGCTGGAAAACACCGGCTTCACGGTGCTGCTGGTTTTGGCGGCAGGCTTGGCAGTCTCGGGCGGATTCGGCCGGGGAGCCGGGCCGTCATCCTTCGGCAAGTTGATCTTTTTGCGAATCGCTTCGCGGTCAAATTTGGCGGGAACGGGATAATCCTGATTGGCTTCCAGGTCGCGTAGCGAAACGGCAGGGGATTCGACGCCCCCCTTCGGCACTTCGCCGTGAGCGCACCAGACGATCGCGTTCAGCACCACCTTGCGGAAGTTGGGCTCGCCCCAGTTCCAGTGGTCGTGGCCACCGGTGAAGCCAAAGCCGCGGCCGCCACCTTCGCGCTCAGCCGCCCAAGCCATGTGCTGCGGCTCTTTCTTTTCGAGCACGTCGCGGCGGACATCGGGATTGCCGCTGTGCGGGCCGTCGCCGCGGGTCAGGGTTTCCTTCGGCGGCAGGGCAGTCAGGATCGGCGTGACCCCCTTCATTCCCTCGCGAAACCGCATGTGGTAGTACCACTCGTCGTTGATCTCAAACGGCTGCACGCCGCGGGTGATCGGGTGGTCGGGGAATTTTTCGTATTTGGCGGTCCAGTGCGGATTGACCGACCAATTCGTCTCAAAATAGCCGCCGATCCAGTCGAGGAATTTCTCGCCGCTGGGGCCTTTGGGAACTTCCACGCCATAGTGGATGCAGACGATGCCGACCCCTTTTTTGGCTAGGGCATCGACCTGATCCAGGTGCTGATTGACCATGTGCCCGCCGCCACCGTCGCAATACATGACGATGCAATCGGCCCCGTCGAAGATGCTCGAATCTTGCGGCCAGCCGTTCAGCGCGACTTCGCACTTGATGTTCGGCTGAGCGGCTTGCAGCTCCTTGGCCAATAGCAGGCAGCCGGCGTTGTGTTCGTGGGCACCATAGCCGTGGCTCGGCTTGCCGGCGACGAATACGACCTTCTTCTTCGCGCCGGAATCGCTGACCGCATCGGCCCCGCCGCCGCCGTTCTCGCTCTTCTTCTCGGCCGCGGGGGGAATGACCGCACCCTTCAGCTTGATATTGCGGAACTGCACCATCATCGGCGGACCGGCATGAAGCTGCAGGGCGAGAATCCCCTGCGCCCGCTTATCGGGATGTTCGTCAGTGCAGATCGAGGTGACGACGCCGTTGATCCGATGCTCGAACGTGTTTCCCTTGGCGATGATGTGGTAGGTGTTCCAGTCTTCCTTCTTGATCTTCGACTGAATCTCCTTGCTGTCGCCGATCTTGGCGACTTCCTCGACCTTGACCTTGCCATCGTCCCCCTTTTTCACCACGGTCTTTTGCCCGCGACCTGCCAGGATGCCGCGGAACCGCTCGCCGTAGTTGATGCCGGAATAGGTATCGCCCGAGTCGATATCGGCCTGATAGCCGCCAACGACCCATTTGTTGTTCGGCACTTCGAAGCTGCGATACTGCACGCCCGAGTTGCCGCCGACGATTTTGTATTCGCAGGTGAGCTCGAAATCGCCCACGTCCCCCTTGCGCCAGATGAGGAATGTGTTTCCCTTGGTCGGCTTGTCGGAGGTCGTTTGGCCGGTGATCGCCCCGTCCTTGACGCTCCAGAAGTCGGGGTTGCCGTCCCAGCCGTCAAGTGACTTGCCGTCGAAGAGCGGAACGAAGCCGGAGTCGTCGTCAGCCGCGGGAGCCGAAATGGCCAGCGCACAAATCGCGACCAGACTGGAGAGAGGTAGCAGCCAACGCTTCATTGCAGCGCACTCCATCAGGAAAAAGGATAGCGGTCGCCAGCGAGCGACAGCTTCGTGGCAGGTGGATTCGGCAGCGCCACGCGGCCTTTGGCGGGCGCAATTCAATTGCCGGAATTAGCGTTAGATTAGCTGGCGGGGCGGGTGCCGTCAAACAGGCGGCCAAGTCGAACGGGCGGTAGCTATCCGTTCAAGAAACGGAGCGGGGCAGACAAAACGCCTGCCCCGCTCGAAACGTTCGTAAGACCTACAAACTATTCACCAGCACCACCAATTCCCCAGGGAGCGGCTGGCCGTCGAGAAGCTGGCGGGCGTGGGCGCGAAACTCGCCCCACAGCTCCGGTCCGCCTTGGCGACAGGCGAGGGCGGCGAGGGCAATCGTGTCTTCGCCGTCGAAACCCTTGTCCAGAACCGCGACCAGGGCCTCGCGGTCGGCAGACGACGGCGAACCGAGCAGCACGCGGCCGATGGTTCGCCAGATGGCGGTAGCTTCGTTGTCATCCTTGCGAACGGCGACAAGATCCCTCACCTTGCCGAATGCCGGATCGCCAGGATTGGCGGCGATCGCATAGAGCACCGTCATGAGCGACGCCATGTCGGTCGGCTCCTTGGCGGCAGCGGCAAGCGCCGTGCCAATGAACGGCCCCGATTGCTGGCGGGCGAGCGCGGCAAGTGCGGCCAGTTCCTTGTTCTCCGGCAGGGACCGTGCGGCCTCGCACACGCTCCAGAGCGAGCGGACCAGCAGCACCGGAGCCGTTTCGAGCAGCGCGGCGGTTTGCGGCGCGTTCCAGGCGATTTGCAATTCGGTGAGGGCTTCCAAATCGACTCGGCCATTGACGGCGGCGGCGGCCAGTTGCCAACTGAATTGCTCGTGGGCGGCGGCGACCGACCACTTGCGCTCGGCTTCCAAATGCTTGGCCCAATCCGCGGTGCGGGCGGCAAAGCGGCTCTTGGTCGTGGTGACGAGACCGGCTGGAATGCCGGGGGGAACCTGCTCACCCTTTTCGAGCGTCGCGAAGAGCGCGGCGACCTTCGCGTGCAGCGAGCCATCGCCGATGACGAGCAGCTGCCCCGGCCCAAACCAGGCCAGGTCGTTGGGGTCAATCCGCAGCGCGTCGCGAACGGCGGACAGAAACTCCTCGGCGGCCTGCCGCGCTTGGGCCGTGGCCTTCTCCCCGTCCTTCAACTTGCGCAGGTCTTCGGCGAGCGGCAGCGCGATTGCCGACACGTCATACACCCAGGTCGAGTCGTCGCTACGGCGCCGCTCGCTGGCGGCAACGATCTTTTGGCCATCGACCCACCACGTCAGCCGGGCGGGCTGCAAAATCCAATCGAGGGCTTGAGACACTGTGGCATTACGAAGGTCCAAATAAGTGACGCGCGGCGCATCTCCGCCGACCAGCGCGGCAACATCTTCGCCGCTGCCGGGAAGCAGTCGCACGTCCACACCCACGGCTTTGGCAACCTGGGCCAGGGCTTGCTCCAGCGATTGATCGCGGAGCACCAGGTCGAGCCGCTTCGACAATGCAGGCAGCGATTTAGCCCAGGCCAAAACATGCTCGGCGTGCAACTCCCGCAGTCGCTCGATGGCGGCATCCGCCACCTGCCCTTCGGAATGCCCCAGTTGCGCCGCGGCCGTATCGAAGAGGCATGCCTGCATCAGCAGTTGGCGAGCGACTCCCGGCGCGAGCGACTCTTTTCGTTCGGTGGCCTGCGTATAAAGCTGCTGGGCTCGCTCGGCCAGCTTCTCGCCGCCGGCGACGAGCGCCTCGTGGGTAGATTCGAGTTGCTCGGCCGAGAGTTCGGCAAGTTCGCCGTCGGCGGGAGCGAGGAAATAGGCATCGGCCTTCAAACGGCTGAATCGCTCGCTGGCTAGCTTGCGGCGTTCTCCCTTGGTGGCGGGCAAATAGCCGCCGATGTTGCCCGTGGGATGCGGAGCCGGCAGGGCGGAGTAAAAGCTTGTGCCACCCCCCGCCCCCATGCCGGGAGCTAGCGCCCCGCCGCGCGGCGCGCCGGCTTGGGACAGTGGCGTAGCCGCGCGGGCCGCAAGTCGCGGAGTGATGCTGCGCGACAACTGCTCTTGTTTCTTCAGGCTTTCGCGCAGGACGCGGTGATCATCTCCGCGGACGCGGCGGGCAGACTGCAATCGCAAACTGCCATCCCGCAGCGACAGATTGTCCACCACAACCTCCGCTTCGTCTCCAAAAAATCCTTCCCACCGCGTCCCTTGGGGCAGCGGCACGGGAACCAGCATCCGCCGCGGCGGCTGGGCTGCTTCGGGCGACTTGGGCGTCGCGGAATCGACCGCGACAAAGCTGGTGAAGGGGCTCATCAAACGATAATCGAGGGCGATGGCGGTCACCGATTCCTCGACTGCCGGCGAGCCTTGATAGAACGTTTGCTGCATCAGTTCTTCGATCTTCTGCCGGGCCCACGTTTTGGCGAGCACGTCGTGCGAGGTTTCACTCGCGGGCAGTTGGACCGAGACCGGCCAACTGACCGGCGTTCCCTCGACATTGCCGCGGATCGTGATTTTCGCCATGCCACTGACGGTATAACGGCCGAAGACAATGATCGGCCGGCCGGCCCACAACTCGGGAATTTTCGCGGGGAACGTTTCGGCCACTTGCAGGCCCCCCCAGTCGATATGCACCTTGGCGAGCTGCGCCCGCTGAATGCGGGTCATGATCTCTTGCACCAGCGGGGTCGTTTCGTCGGGCAGGGCGAGCTGCTTCCCCATGCCGCCACCTTGCTTGGCCACGCCATCGACTAGAAACATGTTGGGCGAGCTGCCGATGCCGACGCACCAAAAGCGAATCTGGTCGCCGCAATGCTTGCCGACGTGCTCGATGATCTCGGCTTCGTTGCCGATGTAGCCATCGGTGAGCATGACGACGATCCGCAGCCGCTCCTTGTCGATCGGCTCGTCGATCGCCATTTTCACTCCCTTGAGCATTTCGGTGCCGCCGCTGCCGCGCAGCGTGGAGGAAAAGCCGAGGGCCTTCGCGATGTTCTCTTCCGTCACCGGCACAGGCTTATCGAATAGCTTGTTCGCTTCACCGGCGAAGGTGATGACCTGCACGGTGTCTTGCGGGCGACACAGCTTCAGCATCCCTTGCATCGCCTCGATCACCTTGGCGGTCGGTTCGCCCGACATCGAGCCGGAAACATCGACCAAGAACACCAACTCGCGCGGGGGGCTTTTTGTCAGCCGCTCGTCTTCTTGCGGCTGAATCATCAGCATGAAATAGCCACTGCCATAACGTTTGCTGTCGGGCGAATATTCGCCGGTGTGGGCCAAGAGGGCCATCTCGGGCTTTTTGCCAACGACGCCATACCGGAGCACAAAGTCTTTGTTGGGTAGCGAATCGGCCGGGTCGAGCTTGATTGTCGCGGCCCGCTCGCCAGCTTTGGTAATATCCGCCTGATGATTGGGGGACGATAAATGTTGAATCGGCACGCCGGCATCGAGCTTGATGGTCAGAGAAATATCGTGTCCGCTGCGCACGCCCGGCTTCAGCACTGGCGGGCTGATGCGCGAGGCATCGGGAACGCGGTCGGTATCGGCGACAGGGGGCGAAACTTTGCCCTCCAGCGGAGCCGGCGTCGGCGGTGCCGCACCGCTCGGCGTACCCGGAATGTAGCGCGGGCCGACAACCATCGGAAAACGGAACTCGTAGGTCCCCATGTCGTAGCGCAACACATCGACATACGAAATCTCGATCTTCACTTCCTGTCCCGGCTCGATGTTGCCGACACTCTGCGTGAAGATATTGGGCCGTTCCTGCTCCAAGAGGGCCGCGGTCTGGCCGTGGCGGAGCGCTTCGTCATAGATCGCGCGGGCTTCGGCTCGTCGCTTAATTTCGCCCGTGATCCGCCGCTCGCCAACGACCATCGTCATCGCATCGACCGCGGCTTCGTGCGGCAATGGGAAGACATAAACCGCTTCGATTTTTTCCTTGGTCGGATTGTGAAACGTCTGCGTCACCCGGACGCGGGCGATAAAGCCCGCCACTTCAGCCTGCACGTCGGTATGCTTGAGCGGGCACTCGATGATGCTGCCATCTTTTTGCACGATGCGCAGCGCGCCTTGCGTGACATCCTTCTCGACGGCAGCGGCCCGGTCTTCGTCGATGAGTGGATCGCTCTCCGCACTCCGCACACTTCCCACCATGCCCAAAACGCCCAAACTCCACGCCACCGCGAGTCCCCAGCCAAAGTGGGGACGCATCGAGAGAGCCATGAACAGCTCCTTGAGAATAGGGATTTGCCCATGCCGCGACCGCGGCTGGTGTGTCCAAGGGGTGAGACGACGGGGGCCACGGATTGGTTTTTCGGCCCAGCCGGTATTTTTTGGGCCGATAGTCTCCGGCCGTTGAATATGCCGAATGGTTGGGCCAGGCCTGTTAACGAGCAAAGTACAAGCCCGCAGCGCAAGCGAGGAAATGAGATTTCCGGCCGTGTCCCTCGCTAGTGCTTCGGGCTTGCGTTAGCTCGCCCCTAAAACATCCGGCAGCCGGAGCAGGGCGTGGCGGCGAACGGATTAATGCCAGTGATCAGATTGAGATTGGCGCACAAATTGGCCGAGAGCGACATATTCAGGAGGCTCGGCAAGCTGGCCATCAGCGAGGCATTCAGGCTCGCCGCCGCGCTCGCCACCGCCGAGGCATTGAAGCTCGCCGCCGCGGTGGCGGCAGCCGACGCCGATAAGCTGAGGGCCGCGCTGGCGGTGGCCGAGAAGGCGGCGTTGAGATTGCCCATGATGTTCGCCAGCATCGCCTTGAGCTGGGCGATGGCCGCTTTGGCGAGCATGTCGATTCCGAGCACACTGTTGCTCAGCGACAGGGCCGAGGTCATACCGAGCAGCCCCGGCAATCCACCGAGCGGGAAACCGGGGGGCTGAATGCTCAGGGCCGCCGACATCGCGGCGTTTAGCTGCATCGCGCCGCCTGACCCAGTGAGGTTAATTCCCAAAAGGCGGGCGGCGGCATTTAGTCGCATGGCGAGCGAGGCATTGGCCGACAGGCTCGCCGCCGCGCTTGCCGAAGCGCTCGCGGTAGCCGAACCCGACGCCAGCGCACTCAGGCTCGCCCCCACGCCCGGCATCGCCAGGTTGACGCCAGTGACGCTGTTCAGATGGGCGAGCGACGAGAGCAGATCGAGCAGCGCGGCCAAAGCATCGGCAGCCGGGGCCAGGAGCGCGGCGAGCATTTGCTGCAAGCTCGGCATGGTGGCGGCCATCGAGCGGGCGGTGACATTGAGGCGAGCCGCCGCGCTGGCACCGAAGGGTGAGAGGCCCAGCCCCGCCGAGAGCTGGGCGAGCGCTTCCAAATTGGCGACCGCCGACGCGGACAAGCTGAGATTGGCGGATGCCGAGGCACTCGCGCTCGCCGAAGCGCTCGCCGCGGCCGAGGCGGCCAGGCTCAGCCGCGACGCGCCAAGTGCCGCCGATTGCAGCGGGCCGAGCAGGTCCATCAGCATGGCGAGCGGCAGGTTTTTCAGTCGCTGGGCAAGTGCCGCCAGTTGAGAAATGCACAGGCAACTCATCCGGTCCTCCGTGGTCGCGATTTTCCGGCCTGCGCCATGGCGATGCAAGCCGGCACGATGCCAATCGCGCCGGGATCAACCAAACATCTGGTCGAGCGCCGCGAGGGCGACGGCAGGGGCGGGGCGATCTTGCTGCCAGGTGAGCCACCAATCGACCACCAGCGCGGCGGCATCGAGGTCGCTGGGGGCCGAAAGCTGCCAGGCGTCGATCGCGCGGCGCACCAGCTCCGGCGAATACCGGACCAGCTCCACCTCTTCGGCCGCTTGCAAAATGGCCGGCAGCACCGCGAACCGGGCGACGTGCGGCAGGCGGTCGGCATGGATCGACTCGCTGAGATCCGGCAAATCGAGCTGCAATTGGGCGATCAGCCAGCCGAGGCGGACAACCTCCGGCAAATCGGCGTGCGGATTGGCAAGCACCGCCTCAACCCGGACGCTGTTGTACGGGAGATGCGCCTCGCCCCCGCCGCCAAAGGCCGGATGGACGAGAATGACCGTCGCTTGTGGGGGCAGCAATTGCTCGTCGGTCAAGCGGGCGAATGTCGCCAGTAGGCCAGGGCCGCGAGCTTCCCATTGCTCGCGCAGGGGACGCTCGCGCAAGGCGAGCTCATCGGCCAGATTCGGCAGCGCATCGCGATAGGCCGCCAAAAAGTGCCCCGCCGCCGACCAGAGCTGATCGACCGTTTGGACGTGTCCATCTCGCCGCCCACTCGTTTTGAGTACCGCCGCCTCGAACAGCGCCCGCCCCGAATTCGTCGTTGAAAGCCCCAGCAAATGCCGCCAGAAGCGAGCGGCAGGCAAACCAGCCGACTGAATGGCCCCCTGAAAGTGTTGCGACGCATCCTCGAAAGGGGCCAATCGCAAATCAGCCAGGCTGCGGCCTGCCGCAAGACCGCGCGCCGCATGCAATCCGCTCGTTATAACATTCGACTGCCAAAGGACTTGCGTTTTCATGGTCGGCTCGGGGCGGTGGCGAAAGATTAGTTGCCTGATCGTCAGAAAACCCTACGATTCGTTGGCCGGATCGCCAAACTTCGATTTCCCCGCCCGGTTGGGACCGCGAATTCCGATTGTAGGTATTAGAGGGATTGCTTCGCGACCGCTGACAACCTCCAACTGATGACTTTCGACACCCACTGGCTGACCGGAACGCCCTTCCTGTCGGCCGCGAGCCAGCGCAATCCGCGGAGCACGGAGCGACCGTCGGCGTTGGGGATGTTCCCCGCGCTGGGTACGCCGCGGGCCGAACTCGATACCCCCGCGCTTTGCCTCGATCTCGATGCGCTGGAGGCGAACATCGCGGACGCGGTCGCCCTGTGCAAACAGCACGGCGTCGGCTGGCGGCCGCACGCCAAATGCCACAAGTCGCCTGACATCGCCCATCGTCTCGTCGATGCCGGCGCGATCGGCCTGACCTGCGCGAAACTGGGCGAGGCGGAAGTGTTTGCTGCCGCGGGTATTCAAGATTTGCTGATTGCGAACATGGTCGTGGGGCCGCGCAAGGTGGCCCGTCTCGTCGAGCTGCGCCGCAAGTGCGATCCGATCATCTGTCTCGACCATCTCGATCAGGCCCAGCCAATCAGCGCCGCGATGCACGCCTCGGGGCAGCGCGTGCGGGCGATTTTGGAGCTGGACCTGGGGATGAAGCGCGTGGGAGTCGCGCCGGGAGAGGGGGCGGTTCGCCTGGCGCGGCAAGTCGCCTTCCTGCCGGGAATCGACCTCGTGGGAATCATGGGCTACGAGGGGCATCTGCTCTTGATCGAGGATCAGGCCGAAAAGGCCGCCAAGATCAAAGCCGCCTTGGGAGAGCTGGTGGCCACGAGCCATATGCTCCGCGCCGATGGCCTGGCCTGCTCAATCGTATCGTGCGGCGGCACCGGCAGCCTGCCGTTTGCGGTCAGCGAGCCCGGCATTACCGAGGTGCAGGCGGGGGGGCTGATTTTCATGGATGCGTTTTATCGACATCGCTGTCAGATCGCCGATTTTCGCTATGCACTCACACTGCTGACGACCGTCGTCAGCCGTCCCGCGCCGGACCGAGCAATTATCGATGCCGGCCGCAAGACGATGAACATCGAATTGACCCCGCCGCTGGTGCTGGGGCGCGACGACATCCAGGTGCAAAGCCTTTCGGCCGAGCACGGCACGCTCAAGCTCGCCCCGTCGGCTCAATCGCTAAAAATCGGCGACCGGCTGGAGCTGATTCCGGGCTACGGCGATCTGACCACCGTGCTGCACAACCACTTTCATGCCTGCCGCGGCGGCGAGCTCGTCGATATCTGGCCCCTGACGGGCCGGGGCCGGGTGGAGTAGTCATACAAGCCCGCAGCGCAAGCGAGGGAATCGCTGAGCCGGTCCCTCAATCACGCTTGGCGTTGGTGTGACCGCGCGTCACTTCTTCGCGCTAAACCCGTGCCGCCGGTGCTCGCTGTAGCGGTTGAGCGAGCTTTCGATAATGGGCGTGGCGGCTTCCGAGGGCTGAAAATCCTCGACTTCGACCTGCTTTCCTTCGAGCGTTTTGTAATCCTGAAAAAACCGCTGCAGCATCGTCAGGCGGTGGGTGGGCAATTCGCTCGCCTCGTGGAAGCTGTTGAACTCCGGGTCGTCCATCGCCACGGCCAGGATTTTGTGATCCTTTTTGCCGCTGTCGATCATTGTCATCAGGCCGATGGCCCGCGAGCGAACCAGCGTCAGTGGATCGACCGCCTCCTGGCAGAGCACCAGCACATCGAGCGGGTCGTCGTCTTCGGCCAGCGTTTGCGGGATGAAACCGTAATTCGCCGGATAATGCACGGCCGAATATAGGACGCGGTCGAGCTTGAGGAGTCCGGTCGCTTTGTCGAGCTCGTATTTCACGTTCGAGCCGCGGGGAATTTCGATCACCGACATGAATTCGAGCGGCAGCTTGAGTCCAGGGGTGACATCGTGCCAGGCGTGGGTCATGATCGCAGGTCTCGCGGGGATGGTGTCAACACTGGAGAGGCTCAGGGGGTTATCGCATCGAGAGCGATTTTCCGCAACTCACCCTGTTCACCCGCGATGATTGCTGCTTGTTCCGTCGGATGCGCGACGACCGCATGGGCCCGGCCGGCCAATTTGGCGGCAAAAGGGACGATCTTGAGCGTTTCGTGGTCGATGGCGCGTAACTGCCCATCTTCGCAGGCGGCCAGGGCGTGCGTGCCGGCCGCGTTCCAGGTGATGGCTGTAGGTGCGGAGGGGAGCCGGGCAAAGCGGACCATCCGGCCAATGGTCGGCTGCCAAAAGCGGACGGTTCGGTCCGCTCCGGCTGAAACCACCAGCGGGGGACCGGCGAATTTACCGGGGCGAAGGGCCAAATCACGCACCGTGGCGGTGTGATTGTCGAGCGAACGGACCGTCTTGCCGGTGGTTGCCGCCAAGACCCGGAGCGACTGATCGACTCCGGCTGAAACGATCAGATTCTCGGCCGGTAGCCAGAGCACCGCCAGCACGGCGGCCGAGTGCGCCTCGATCAATCGCGGCCCCTCGCGCTCGACCGGCTGGATGCGGACCCGGCGGTCGGCACAGGCAATCGCCAGTTGCCGGCCATCGCCATGCCAACTGACGCGATAAGCGACGTCGTTGCCGGCGGGCCAAGTCTCGTGCAGCTTCAACTCGGGCCAAGTCCACAGCTCCACCGAGCCGCTTTCGCCGGGCGAGCCCCCAGCCACCGCCAGTCGGTCGCCGAGTGGAGAAAACGCCAAGTCGTGTAGGTTGTCGAGCTTGGTCGGCAGGTTGGCGAGCGGCGTCAACTCAGGCCAGGCGAATTGCTCGACTCCGGCCTGAGAACCAACGACCACCGATTGGCCATCGGGAGCGAAGGCGATGGCCGTGATCGGCGGCTCGGCGGCGATCGCCCACATGCCCACCGCCAAAGCCGACAGCGGCGCGAACATGGCCTAAGTCGCTCCGATGTGGCATCGCTCCAGCATTTCGGCGGGAGAGACGATGTAGCTGGTGTAGAAGGGGCCGAACTCGGCATAGCGGGCGCTGGCTTCGTCGAACCGCATCCGATAGACGATGTCTTTGAGGAATTCGGGATTCTTGGCCCAGAGCGTGACGCCCCACTCCCAGTCGTCCAGGCCCAGGCCAACGGTGATGAGTTGCTGCACTTTGCCGGCGAAGGTCATGCCGCTTTTGGCGTGCTCGGCCATCATCTTGTTCCGCTCTTCGTACGAAAGCAGGAACCAGTTCTCGACCACCTTCCGCTTCTTATTCATCGGATAGAAGCAGGTGGCAGGATACGGCGGAAAATCGGGCGTCAGCCGCTGGCGGTTCATCATCGGCAGTCGGTCCGAATACGCCTTGAGCTTGGCGGCATAGGCGGGGGAACCCTCGGCATCCCCCTCGGCAACCAGCTTTATGCCGTACTGCTCGACGGTGGGAACATACTCCGAGATTTCGGTCACCGACACGAACGAGTACGTCGGCGTCAGCGCCGGCCCCAGCTTGCTCGCCAGCAGGCGCTGGTTGATCGCCTCGATCTTGAGCGGGTGCGGGTCCATCAGCATCAGGCCGAAATCGGCCTTGTGCCCGGCGACAACGCTTGTCTGCAAGCGCTGCGGCGCTTCCGGCCCGGCTGGATCGAGGATCGCCAACACCTCTTCGCGGCCGGCCCGCAACTGGTCGGGGCTCATCGCGGCCAGCGTGCCCCGGTCGAACCGGTAATAGAGGTGCGTGCAATGCCAGCCGTTCGTTGGCTCGAGGCTGATCGGCACAGGTTCCGCGGCAGGTGGGCGGCCAGGTTGCATGTTCAAAGCCGCAACCAGTGGTCGCGGTCTCGTGGGTTAGGGAGGGTTTCAGGTTTCAGGTTTCAGGGTTCAGGGTTCAGGGTTCAGGAGGATGAAACCTGTGTGTCGGAAGGCGGATCGACGACGATCTCTTCGGGCGGAATTTCAACGACTTTGCCGTCTTGCCACACCACCAGCGGCACGCCCATTTGCTTGTGGCGCAGGCGGGCATCACGGGCGGCTCGTTCGACCGCTTCGTCGATCTTGGTTCCTTCCCGGCAAATCTGGTTTACGTCAACCGTCGGATGGAGTTGGCGGATCATAAGGGCTCCTGATCAAATTCCAGAGTTCGGGCCTGGAAACAACTAGATCCAGTGTACCACGGCCGCGCGCCACGAGACTGCTCACTTTGGGCTGCGAGTTATCGTAAAACGACCAAGTGGTAGCCAGCGGGCGATAGAGGGTAAAAAAGTTCTCTATCCCACGGCGGTAGCGGCGACGGACCGTATCGTCATCGACATAATGACCACCCAAACGGACGCGCTGCGCGACGCGGGCAATCGCCATTTCGGGCGAGGGGAGCCAGAAATAGAACAGGTGAAATAGATAACCCTGTTGCTCTAACTGTTTGATCCAGGGAGCAAACGAACGACTGGCAAGGGTTGTCTCGAAGCAGAAGCTGGCTTGGGATTCCGCCAGTTCGTGAAGTCGTTCGAGCATAATTCGGCCGGCTTGCAGTGCCGCGCCTTCAGGTGCAAAGCCCGAAAGGCCTTTAGCGATCACATCCGCGTTTACAAACTCGGCAATGCCAAGAGTGTCTTGGATGACTTCCGAGGACGATGTCGTCTTCCCCGCCCCATTCGGGCCGGCAAGGACGATCACACTGGGCGAGGGAGTGGCCATGTCGTCATTGTAGTGCGTCGGACTGGGACCAGCTCTGGTCCCGGCTATCGAGATTGAAGGAGCCCCGCGATTTTGCGGCCGGTACTGCTGAGGGGAAGCTGCTTGAGGAGCTTCGGGGCGGCCCAGACGATCTCGGCGGTAGTGGCGGCACTGGCAGTGGTGGCTCGTTTGGCTTGCGGCAGGCATCTTGACTCGTAGCAGTGCAGCGTGATGCGAAACCGCGTGACGCCGTGCTTCAGCGTGGCGAGTTGTGGGCCAGCCGCGACGCGAACACCCGTGAGCTCGGCCACTTTGCTGGCGATCTCGTCGGCAACAGTGCCGCCGCCCGCCGCAAACCGCGGAAAATCCCACAGCCCGGCCCACCGCTCGCCGGGCTGGCACTTGCGCAGCAAGACTTTGTCGCGATTGCGGACGACGACCGCGATTTCCGTCACCTCCTCGTACTTCGTCTTCTTCGCCGCCAGCGGAATGCTTGCCTGCAGGCCCAGCGCGAACGCTCCGCATTGGGCGAGCACCGGGCACTGCTCGCAGGCCGGTGCTTTGGGGGTGCAGATTTCGCTCCCCAGTTCCATCAGCGCCTGGTTGAAGGCTCCTACTTCTCGTGCCGGTAGCAGCTCTTCGGCCAGCGACCACAAGTGCTTTTGCCCGGCAGTGGCCGTCGGGTCGCCCCGATAAGCAGATAGCCGGCTCAGGACGCGGATGGTGTTGGCTTCCAGAATCGGCAAGCGCTGGCCGAGACCGATCGAGAGGATCGCCCCGGCGGTGTAGCGGCCAATTCCCGGTAGCGAGCGGACGGCGTCATAAGTGGTCGGAAACTGGCCGCGATGCTCGGCGACGATCTTGCGAGCCGCCGCGTGCAGTTGCCTCGCCCGGCGATAGTAGCCCAGCCCCTCCCAGTGTTTCAGCACCTGCTCTTCGCTGGCCGCGGCGAGGTCGGCAACGGTGGGAAATGCCCGCAAAAATCGCTGGAAATAGGGAATGACCGTCGCGACCTGCGTCTGTTGCAGCATGATCTCGCTGACCCAGATCGCGTACAGATCGCTCGTGCCGCGCCAAGGCAAATCGCGGGCCGATTTGGCGAACCACGCCAGCAATTGGCGGGCCAGTGCGCGGCGGCTGGCGGGCGAAGTGAGCGGCGGACGTGAAGAGTCTTCGGAGACATCGGCTGTCAAATCCAAAACCTCCAAAAACGCTTGAAATACTTCCTCGCGAACCCCGCGTTTACCGCGTCGCCAAGCGGGCGGTCCGATGTTAAGATCGGAGGCGTTCTAAGGTAGCAAGACCATCGCAACTGGGGAGCGGGCGGCATGAAAAACGTCTTGGCCGTGATCCTGGCCGGCGGCAAGGGAACGCGCCTCGAACCGCTCACGCGCGACCGGGCCAAGCCGGCGGTGCCGTTCGGCGGCCTTTACCGGATCATCGATTTCACCCTCTCGAACTGCCTGAATAGCGACATCCGCCGCGTCCTAATGCTCACGCAGTACAAAGCGATGAGCCTCGACCGCCACATCAACCAAGGCTGGCGGCACTATTTCAATCGCGAGTTCGGCGAGTTCATCGACGTTGTCCCCCCGCAGCAGCGAATCGACGAGCAGTGGTACCAGGGAACCGCCGACGCCGTCTATCAGAACATCTACGTCCTCGAAAAGGAGCGGCCCGACTACGTCGTCATCCTGGCCGGCGACCACATTTACAAGATGGACTACAAGTCGATGGTGCAGTACCACCTCGACGTCGGCGCGGATGTGACGGTCGGGGCGCTCCGGGTCGATCCCGTCGAGGCCCGCCAGTTTGGCGTCATGGAAATCGACACCAACCAGCGGATCGTCGGCTTTGAAGAGAAAGTGCCGAATCCGAAGACCATTCCCGGCGATCCCAATCATTGCCTGGGCTCGATGGGAATCTACGTCTTCGCCGCGCGGTTTCTATTCGAAGAACTATGCCGCGACGCGACCAAGCCGGGCAGTCGGCACGATTTCGGCCGCGACATCATTCCGTCGCTGGTCGAAACGCACAAAGTTCATGCCTTTCCCTTCCGCGACGAAAACCGCAAAACCGACGCCTATTGGCGCGATGTCGGCACGCTCGACGCATATTACGACGCCAACATGGACCTGATCGGCGTCGATCCGCTGCTCAACCTGTACGACGAGCATTGGCCGATTCGCACGTTCCAGCAGAATCTGCCTCCCCCCAAGTTTGTTTTTGGCAGCCGGGGAGAAATGGACCGCGCGGGGCGGGCCCTCGATAGCATCGTCTGCCAGGGAACCATTGTCAGCGGCGGTCTCGTCGAGCGGTGCATCCTTGGTCCGCGCGTGCGCGTGAATAGCTACGCCCACGTGGCCGATTCGATCTTGTTTGAGGGGGTCGATGTCGGCCGCCACGCCCGCATTCGCCGGGCGATCATTGATAAGGGAGTCAAGGTTCCGCCTGGGCTGGAAATCGGCTTCGACCTGGCCCGAGATAAAGAGCGCGGCCTCACCGTCAGCGACGGCGGCGTCGTCATCATCGCCAAGGGGGACGGCTTGGAGCACATGACCAGCGGCCCGCGAGGAAGCTAAACTGGTGCCTGGGTTCCGTGCTCATAACCCAGAGCGAACTGCCTCTAGCCGGGAGTAAACTTGCTCCCGGTCCTCGGCGAATCGGGACCAGGTTTGGTCCCGGCGGGGGCTGATGGGGCGTCCTTTTCCTGACCAGACTAGTCACGGCGCGAGAATTTTTTCGCGCGACTTACGGCGAGAGGCGGGAGCGTAAGTCCAGGCTCAGTAAGGCGCTGCGGCGAGCGGTCGCGACGTAAGTGCTCGTGCCCCCGGAAATCGGCGCGATAGTTTCTTGACGCGCGCAGGTTCTTTTGCGAGTGTGTACGCACGTTACATACTCATGTGGACGCTGGAGAGATTTGCGGTGTATTTCGCTGCGCTCATGCACCCAACCAATCCGAAATCCGCAATCCAAGGAGTCCGTCATGCCTCATTCCTTCGCCGGCGCCGCGAAACGCCAATCCGCCCAGGTGCCGTCTTTCCCGCCGCCGCCACCCCTTTCAGGTGGTTTTTCTACCAGGTTTCCAGAAACCCCCGTATGTGGCCCTGGTGGAAACCAATCGGCCGACTTTGGCTCCGCGGAGGGGGACCTGAAGGAACAAGGCGAGTTGTCGCAAAGCCTTGCCAGCAAGGAGGTTGCAACGAGCGGGTTGGCGGAGATCGTGGTCGATGAAAACGTACTGGCGGCGAGCGCAGGTTGCCACGGGGGTGAGAATCGTGGAAACCAAGCGCAAGTCGTTGTTCTGCCAGGAGTTAGCGACGTTTTTCTGGCACTTTTGCCGCAACGGAGTGGAAACCTGACCGAAGCCTCGCTCGGCCCCAAACGGTTGCGTTGTGCCTGCCGGCACACAGCCCGTCGGCTGGTTGGGGAACGAGGAGCATCGTCTGTCTGATGCCGGGCGTTGGTATTGATGACCCTACATCAGCCCTACGATCGGGTCGCCCTGATAGATGTGGTGCGGCCGGTCGGCTTCGTCGTGCCAGGCGGCGGTGGCGGGAATGCCGAGGGCCTGGTAGATCGTGGCGGCCATGTTTTCGGGCCGCTGCGGGTCGGTGGCGGGGTAGCCGCCGATTTTGTCGGACGAACCAATGACAGTTCCGCCCTTTACACCGCCGCCGGCGAAAAACACGGTTTGCACCGCGCCCCAGTGATCGCGGCCGGGCAGCTTATAAAACTGCGGCAGGTGCTTGATCTTCGGCGTGCGGCCGAATTCGCCGGCCATTACGATCAGCGTTTCGTTCAGTTCGCCGCTGGCGGCCAGGTCATCGAGCAGCGCGCTCACCGCCCGGTCGGTCGGCGGCAGCAGTTTGTCCTTGAGGTGCGGAAATGCCTCGCCGTGCGTGTCCCACGTTTCGTTGTTCCCCAGGTTAACCTGCACCAGATTGACGCCCGCC
Source organism: Pirellulaceae bacterium (assembly GCA_033762315.1). Taxonomy (GTDB): domain Bacteria; phylum Planctomycetota; class Planctomycetia; order Pirellulales; family Pirellulaceae; genus CAYLLN01. The sequence goes on along the minus strand of JANRLS010000200.1, from coordinate 33,412 downwards.
GTCACCAGCCGCCGCGCCATGAGCAGCGACCAACCGAAGGAGTTTTTGCCGTAACGCTCCTGCGTGGCCTCGTCGGCATGGGTCACGTCGAAGGCATGCTTCACCTTGGCATCGGTGAGGAGCGAGATCGCCCCTTGCCGCAAGCGGTCAAAATCGGCGGTCTGGGCCGTGCGGTCCAGTTCCACTCGCTGCTGTTGGAGCGTGGCGAGCAAATCGGCGCGGCCGGAGAAGCGGGGGGAGTCGATTCCCTGCGGCAGCGAAAGGTTGGGGGCCTGGAAGACGCGGTCATCCGGCTTGCCGCGCTCTTGATGGTCGAAATGGTACTGCGGGAAGGCCCCGTACGACGTGTTGTGGTAGGACGAGGCCTCGATGAACCACGGGTCGCGGTGGCTCCCCATCAGTCCGCCGAACTGGCCGGCGATCGTCCGCCCCGACCAATGCACTAGCCGTTCGGGCAGGACGACGGCCGGCGGCAGGTTGGTGCTGCGGCGGACCGCGGCGACCCCGGCAATGGCGGCCATGCTGGGCCAGTCGCTCCGCTGCGGCATGCTCGGGCTGAACTGCGGCGGCAGTTGCGAGCGGCCGGTGAGCATGATGTGGTGGCTGGCCGAATGGTCGTTTGAGGGGTGCGTCAGCGAGCGGACCAGGGCCCATTTATCGCTGCGGGCCGCCAGCATGGGCAGATGCTCGCAAATCTGAATGCCCGGCGTCTGGGTGGCGATCGGCTGGAACTCGCCGCGCACTTCGGCTGCCGCATCGGGCTTCGGGTCGAAGCTATCGTGCTGGGCGAGGCCGCCGGACAGGAAGATGTAAATGACCGACTTGGCCCGCGGCCCGCTGTTGCCCCCCGTGGCCGCAGCAGCTTCGCGCAAGCCGGCGAGGTGGTTCATTCCCAGGCCCAGAATGCCGACCGAGCCGGCCTGGATCATCGTGCGGCGAGAGAAGCGGGGATGGTGCGGTGCGTGAGTCATGATTTTCCCCAGATCGCCAATGCTCAAGTCAAATGCGGGATCGGGTCGGCGTGATAAATGTGGTGTGGGCGGTCGGCTTCGTCGCGCCAGGCGGCGGTTTCGGGAAGGCCGAGCGAATGATAGATCGTGGCGGCCATTTGCTCGGGGGTGATCGGGTCGCTGGCGGGGTAGCCGCCGATTTTGTCGGACGAGCCGATGACCGCGCCCCCCTTTACGCCGCCGCCGGCAAAGAACACGGTTTGCACTGCCCCCCAGTGGTCGCGGCCGGGGAGCTTGCCGGGACCGGCAAAGACTCGTGGCGTGCGGCCGAATTCGCCGGCCATCACGATCAGCGTGTCGTCGAGCATTCCCCGCTCGTCGAGATCGTCGATCAAGGCCGAGACGGCCCGGTCGGTCGGGGGCAGCAGGAAGTTCTTCAGGTTCGGAAAGATCGATTGGTGATTGTCCCAGGCTTCGTTGTTCCCCAGGTTGACCTGCACCAGGGCCACCCCCGCCTCGACCAATTGCCGCGCCATCAGCAGCGACCAACCGAACGAGTTTTTGCCGTAGCGCGTCTGCGTTTTGTCGTCGGCCCGCGAAACATCGAAGGCGGCTTGCGTGCTGGGATCGGAGAGGAGTGAGATGGCGTTCTGTCGGTCCCGGTCGAAACTTTCGACGCTCGCGGCCCGCTCCAACTCGCCCCGCTGCTGGTCGAGGATGCGGCGCAGGCCGAGAAGACTGGAGAAGTCCCCCTGCGACAGCCCTTGCGGCAGCGCGAGGTTGGGGGCCTGGAACGGCGACTTGGTGTCTTCGCGCCCACGCTCGTGGTGGAATTCATACTCGGGATACGCCCCGTAGGTGTTGGCGCGAAACGGCGAGGCGGCGATGAACCAGGGATCACGGTGGTTGCCCATGGTGCCCGCGAACTGGCCAGGAATGACGCGGCCCGTTCGATGCACGAGCCGTTCGGGGAGGGCGACGGCGGGGGGCAAATTGTGGGCGGGGGCCAATTGATCGCCGGCGATGGCGGCGATGCTCGGCCAATCGGTCGGTTTCGGCTTGCCGGGATCAAAGCCGGGGGGCATGGGTGAGCGGCCGGAGAGCATCACCATGTGGCCGTTGGAATGTTCGTTGTAGGGGTGCGTCAGCGAGCGGACGAGAGCCCACTTATTGCTGCGAGCGGCCAGCATGGGCAGATGCTCGCAGACCTGCACGCCGGGCGTTTGCGTGGCAATCGCCTGGAACTCGCCCCGAATGCTGGTCGGGCCGTCGGGCTTGGGATCGAAGCTGTCTTGCTGGGCCAGGCCGCCGGACAGGAAGATATAGATGACCGACTTCGCCTTCACCGGCTTCTTTGTCACGCCGGCCCCGTCGGCATGGCGCAGGGCCGCGAGGTGGTTCATTCCCAGGCCCAACAGGCCAATCGACCCGGCCTGAATCATCGTGCGGCGGGAAATTTGCGGGTGGCGATACACTGGGCGTCTCCTGGGTTCTGGTTCCCAAGCTCCCGCTTGGGAACCAGAATGAACTCGATCCCTACGTTACCGGTTCGCCGGCGATCTTGAAAATCTGAATCGGCGATTGGTTGGTTTTGTACTTGCCGTCCTTGTCGAGGGGGCGGCCGTTGCCGTTGCTGCCGGGATTGGTTGTCAGCACGGCGACGCGACTGCCATCAGGATGCCACGACAGGCAGAGGCAATTCGGCAGCTTCTTATTGAAGAATGGCGTCTTCTCTTCCGGTGCCACATACAGAAACTGCCCCTGCCCCGGCGTGCCGCTGGTGACGGCCGAGAGGAACCCTTCGTCGTGGAAGTGGACCTCATGGACGTAGCAGTCGTTCTGAACCCCCAGCGACAGCTTGTGCAGCTCCTTGCCGCTCGCCACGTCGAACAGAAGGATCGTCGGAATTCCCTGCACGGTGCCGCCGCCACTGGGCGTTGTGCCGGCCGCGGCGAGCAGCTTCCCCTCGCGGTCGGTGGCCAGGGCATGCACCCCGCCGACATCCTGCAAGCGGCTGACCATGTAGAGCACCGAGGCGTCGAACTGGCGGATCAGCGTGCCGTCGAGCTTCCAGTGCTTGACGATGCCGCGGTCGTCGCCGGTGAGCAGCGTGCCGTCGGGGAGCCAGCAGGTGCGGAGGATGTCCTGCCCATAGCCGGCCAGTTCGTGCTGTTTTTCGCCCTCTTCGGCCGACCAGATGCGGACGGACTTGTCGCTACCGCAACTGGCGAGCAGCTTGCCATCGGGACTGAGGGCCAGTTCCCGAATCCAGCCGTCGTGGGCGGCATCGAGTTGCCATTTGACGGCCGGCGCGTCTGCCGCATATCCGCTCCAGCAGCGAATTTCGCCCCAGGAATCGGCCGTGAAGAGGAGTTCCCCCTCGGCCCGGAAGGCGACGCCATCGACCCAGCCGTGATGCCCGGCGAGCGGCGGCAGTTCGGCCTGATCTTCGAACTTCCACCGCCGGACACGGCCTTCATAACTCCCCCCCACCAGCAGCTGGCCGCATGGCGAGAACCGCGCTCCGCGAATCTGCGGATCGGCGGGGATGACCTTCACGTCCTTGGTGGGCTCGTATTTTTTCAGGAGTGCTTTGGTGTCGATCATGGTTTCCTCCCTCTCCCTATGGGAGAGGGCCGGGGTGAAGGTGTTCGATTGTGGGCTGGGGTCATTAAACCCTCACCCTAACCCTCTCCCAAAGGGAGAGGGAACGGTCGGTTGCAGGCGATTACGCCAGTAGCTCTTTGCAGGCGTGCATATCCGGATGGGCGATGGGCAGGGGTTGGCCGGCGTTGTCGAACTCGACCTCGGCCGGGTTAATGCCGAGGGCCTGATACCAGGTGTGGAAAATTCCGCCGATGTCGTACTCCTCGCTGGTGACGTAGGTTCCCTCGGCATTGGTCTCGCCAACGACTACCCCTTTTTTCAGCCCGCACCCGGCCATGGCGATGGACCACGCTTCGGGCCAGTGGTCGCGGCCGATGTGGCCATTGATCCGCGGGGTGCGGCCGAATTCGCTCATCGCGATGACGAGGACGTTGTCGAGCATCGAGCGGTCGGCGAGATCCGAGACAATCGCCGCGAACGCCTGGTCGAACTTGGGCATCAGGTTCAGGTGGCCGTTGAAGTTGTCGCCATGTGTATCCCAGCCGTAGCTATTCACTTTGACGAAGGTGACCCCCGCTTCGAGCATTTTGCGGGCCTGCAGCATGTGGCGGCCGATCTCGTGCGCGCCATAGCGCTCGACGTCTTTCGGGTCGTACTTCGACGAATCGAACAGCTCTTGTCGCTTCATCAGGGTGCGGGCGACGTCATAGACGTAGCTGGTCGCTTCTCCCATTTGCTTGCGGCGGCCTTGGGCATAGCGCTGGTTGGCGGCGACGCGGAGAGCATCCCGCTCGTCCGAATCCTCGGCGGTCAAGGTCTCAGGGATCGCCAGATTCTCCGGCGGCTTGCCATCGCCAAAGGCAACAGCACCGTATTTGGGCCCGATGAAGCCGCCGTCTTGATGGATGAATCCGCCGCTGCCGGGCTTGATCCAGACATACGGCGGCAGGCCGCTTTCGCCCGGGCCGATCAGCTTGGCCACCGCCGAGCCGAAGAAGGGATAGGTGACGCCGCGGTTTTTCGGATCGCCGCGCTGAATGCGGGCCACGCCGGCACTGTGCGAATTATCCTGCGTGTGAATGCTGCGGATGACGGCCAGGTGGTGCATGATTTTCGCCGAACGCGGCAAAAGCTCGCTGACATGCACGCCGGTCACGCTGGTTGGAATCGCCCGGAACGGGCCGCCGAAGACGGTATTCGGCTTGGGGTCCCAGCTTTCGAGCTGGCTCATGCCGCCGTCGATCCAGATAAACAGCACCTGCCGCTGCTTCTTTTTCATTTCCGCGGCGATTACCGGCTGCAGTAGCGAGCGCAAACCGACCGCGCCGGCCGCGCCGAGCCCCGCGCCCAGAATCTGGCGGCGCGAAAGCTGGTGGTCGGTGGGGGTGCAAAGGTGGGAGTATTTCATGGCTATTTGTTCTTCGTTGTTTCCTCGTTCCCAAGGTCCCCTTAGGAACTCACATATCGAAGCTCTGCTTCGTGATTGGTCGGAGTTGGGTGGTGCATCGGGAAGTGGAGCTTCCAGGACGGGCGTTCCCAAGCGAAGCTTGGGAACGCGGTGATCAGTGATTCGTGCAAAACTCGTTTGAGGCTAAGAGGCTCCAAATCAAATTGCTGACGGCTCGTTCTCGGCGGTCGGTGTGGCTGGCGAGATATTCGGCGGTGAGCTTGGTTTCTTCGTCCGTCGGCTGGCGCGAAAGGACAGACAAATACAACTCTCCCGCCAGCTTCCCAGCGTCGGTTTCCTTACCGAGGCGGGCGGCGAGGTTTTCGCCGTCAGGCCGCACCCAAGCAAGGATGTTGGCATCGTGCATCAAAAACAGGGCGGCCTTCACCGTCGGGGCGTGCTCCACTTCGGGCTCGCGGGCAGGATTGGCAAGGGCCTTGTCGAACTTGGCCTGCCACTCGATCCAGGTCTTGTCGGCGAGGTCGATCTTCAGCGGTTGGCCATCGCCCAGGGCCTGCCGCACGCTGGCCAGCATCTGCTCGCTGGAAAGGGGTTTTTCGAGCGCGACGCGATAGCGGTCGGTCGGCGCGGCGGCGAGAGCATCGTCCCCCGCGAGGCTCGACCGCTGATAGGCTTGTGAGAGGACAATCTCGCGGAGGAGATAGCGCATGTCGAACTGGTGCGCGGCCAATTCGCTGGCCAACAGGTCGAGCAATTCCGGATGCGAGGCCGGATTGCCGGAATGGCTCAGATCGAGCGGATGCACGAGTCCGCGTCCCATCACCACCCACCATAGGCGGTTGGCGATGTTGTGCGTGAAGAGCTTGTTCTCGGCCCGCGGCAACTGTTCGGCAAGCACCTTGAGGGTGTTGAACTTCGGCACGCCAGGGAACTTCTTGGCCTTGTCTGGCGGAACCTCGAATTCGTCTCCTTTGCTGAACGTCGGAATCTCCACCTCGCTGCCCCCCGGCAGCTTCGGGCCAACCGCGAGCGGCTTTTGCACGAAAACCGACATGAAATCGAGCTTCTTCGTGAGCGGGGCCACCGCCACTGCCGGAAACTTCACGTCCGTACGAATCTGGGCCTGCCCGACGAAGCCGAGCAGCCCATGGTAAAAGTCCTGCTTGTAGTCATCGACGAACAAATGGTCGTGGCACTGGGCGCATTGCACGTCGATCCCCATGAAGTGCCGGCCGATATCGCGGACGAGCCCCGGCACATCGACCGGGTTCTGGCCGTAGTGCTCCAGCCGCTTGGTGTACCACAGGGCCGAACCGCGAGTAGTTTCGCTGTCGGCGTTGGGGTCGAGAATTTCGCGGCACATCTGGTCCCAGGGCTTGTTCGCTTGAAACGACTCGCGAAGGAACTTTTGCCAATCCTCATGATCGCCCAGCCGCTCCATCAGCATCACATGAAAGACCTGCGAAATCCGCCGGACGTGGTCGGGAGATTGCAGCAACTTGTCGATGAGCAGCGCCCGCTTGTTGACTTCGCCCGACGCCAAAAAGGGGCGCGCCTCCTCCGCCGACGGCACCCGGCCCGCGAGGTCCAAATAGATTCGTCGCAGGAACTCGGCATCGGAAGACTGGGGGATCAGCGGACCATCGGCCCGGGCCGCAATCAGCTCGTCAATCCGCGGATGCAAGGCCGGTTCAGCGGCGAATAGCCAGCCGGCCAGCGGAATCGAGGCAACAACCGACAACAACAGGGCCGGCACGCGCATGGCAGGCTCTCGTCCAGGTGGGAGTGGGAAGGCAGGAATCGTATCGGCGGCGCTTGATCTATAGTCTAAGAAACTCGCTTGGCCGGTGCAAAGCGCAATCCGGAAAAAATGCCGGGGGGCGGGAAGCGAGAAACTGGCCGAAAAATGGTGGGGGCGAGACAATCCGGGGCGAAACCTCAGGCCGAATCGCGCTTGGCGAGGGTGACGGCAAAGCTGAGGACCGTCGCCACCTTGCCGCCGCAGGTGACTTTGCTCGACAGGAAGAAGGCGTCGCTCATCCGCTCGTCGAGCGTCGTTTCCAATTCGACCGTGTCGCCCGGACGAATCATCCGCTTGAACTTGACATCATTCAGCCGCCCCGCCACCGGCACGCCGTCCCCCGTGGCGTGCTTGCTTAGCAGCACCGCGCCGGCCTGCATCGCGGCTTCGCACAGGATGACGCCGGGCACGAGCGGAAAATCGGGATAGTGCCCCAGGAAAAACCACTCTTCCGGCCGAAATGTTTTGCGACAGACGATTCGCTCCGCCTCCCAGGCGACGACTTCGTCGAGCAGCAGCATCGGCGGACGATGAGGAATGGCGGCGAGGATTTGGTCGAGCGACATGGGGAAGGAAGGAGTCAGGAGTCAGGGATCAGGAAAGGGCCGATTTCAGCAACATCGCATCGACATCGTTGGCGACGATGACGCCGTAGTTAATCGCGCCAAGCCAGCCGGACATGATGATGCCGACGCTGCCCGCGTGATAGAGGCCGCGCACCTGCTCGGGCAACGCGCGGCTGACGGCGAGACCTTCGAACTTGGTGCCAAAGCTGGCCCCTTCAACGTGCTGCGTGTAGTGCTGAAAGGTTTTGGGAGTCGCCGCTTCGACATGGTCGAGCCGCGCGCGGATGTTCGGCACGTAGCGATCGAGATGGTCGAGCGTCTTTTCGATGAGGTCGCGCTTGCTGGCTTCGTATTCGTCGTCCGGCAGCGTGGCCCAATCGGCATAGTTGGCGTTGGTGCTGCTGACGATCAGGCACCGCGGCCGCCCCTGCGGGCGGGTGCGCGGGTAGTAGAACGAATAGGTCCGGCTGGTGATATCGCGGCTAAGCAAAAGATCGGTGCGGAAGAGGGGGGCGGTGCTGGTGAAGAACAGGTCTCCCATGCTTTCGTCGATTCGCTCGTCGGGCTTGAGGGCGATATAGACCTGCGTGGAGCTGTTGTTGAGCCGCACCGCGCGGGCGTCGTCGATGAACTTGCGGTCGAAATGCTCCTCGCCGGCGAGGCGGAAGATTGTCGCTCGCAGGTTCGAGTTGCTAATGACGCTCCGGCATTTGATCCGCCGGCCATTGACGGTGATCCCCGCCACGCGGCCGCTTTCAACATGAATCCGCTGGGCGTCGCAGTTGATCCGCACCTCGACGCCGCTTTGAACAAGGTCCGCCCGCATCAGTTCGATCAACCGGTCGGTACCTCCTTCGAAGGTATAAACCCCCTTGCTCATGAAGTTCGAGAAGACGATGCCGTAGGTGATCGCCGGGTCTTCGAGCGTGGAGCCGTTGGCGTAGGTGATCGGCTCCATGAGGAGGCGGATCACGTCTTCGCGACCGGGGAAAAAGCGCTCGAACAGCTCGCGCGTGGTGGTCTTTTGGTCGTCGTAGAAATTCATGCCGCGGGCGGTGTCGAAAAACGCCGTCACGGTTTCGGGAGCGATGCCGAACTGCGTGGTGAGCAGGCGAGTGAAGTCGTCCCGGTTGTAGCTCGTGGTGAGGGCGAACATCGGGTTGTCGAAGCGAATGGCCCGGAGCGGGACGATGGAATCGGCGATTTCGGCGGTCCAATAGCGGCGGCAGCTTTTGATCATGCCGTGCGGAAATCCGTGGAGCGAAATGTCGAAGATGTGGCCGCCGGGGCGCTTGAACCAGGTGGCCATGCCGCCGAGCTTGTAGTGCTGTTCGACGAGCAGAACCCTGCGTCCCGCGCGGCCGAGAATGTTTGCCGCCGTCATGCCGGCGAGGCCGCTGCCGACGACGACGACGTCGTACTCATCGCGAATTCCGGCGAGAAAATCCTTGGGCATGCCCGTCAGATTAGCAAAACCGTCCGTAACTGGCAGGGGAGCGGAAGGGAGCGGGAATCAGGATGCTCGTTTTCGCGGCCGCCTTTCCACATACTTCTTCCCCCCGCAGGCATAGGTCGAGCAACCGCCGAAGTATTTCCAGCAGTCGCGGTGACTCGGAGTTTTGCAGGCCGAGCAGTAAATGATGTCTCCCGCGAGCGGCTCGCCGCACACCTGGCAGCGCGAATCTTGCGCATCGGGAAGCGTCGGCTCCGCCTCGACGAACGAAATCCCCGCGGCCTGGGTGGCGATTGCCGCGCGATAAACCTCGGCCGAAAGCAAAATGAATTGCTCCAGCTCCTCAAAGCTGACCAGGTTCAGCGGCTTCGTGATCGTGAGGACGCCCCCCTTGAACTCGACATACACATTCTTGGCCGCGACCTCGGACAGGTTCCCCAGCGGATTGAGCCGAAGCACCGCGACTTGCACGTCGGCCGAGAGGAGCTCGCGCACTTCGCGGCGGTTGCCGGTGATGTAAAACGCCTCGTCGAACGGCGGCGAGCCGATTTCGATGTCCTCCATGCCGAGCAGCCTGCGCAAGCTGTCGAAGGCCCGTTGCGGCACGAGCTCGCAGCGCAGCGCCCGGTCGGGCCAGGCGATCTGAAAATGCGTGTGCCAACCCCGCTTGCCATGGCTCGAATATCGAACGAGCGCCGGCGCGCCATCGAGGCGGAGACGCACCTGCGGGCGATAGAGAACGGCATCTTCCTGCAATTCGCCGCGGAAATGCTGGGCGATGCGCCGCAAATTGTCGCGCCGCAACTTTTCGAGCGCGAATAGGCGATTCAAATAGAAAGCAATCAGCCCGACCACGATCGTCGCGATCACCAGGAATCCGATGGCATTCTCGGCCAGGCTGGGGGGCAAGTCAGTCATGCATCACCGCGGCTTGGGACGAGCGGCCGGCGCGGGACCGAGCGTGTAGTGCGGCGTCGGCGGGGCTGGCCGGGGAGCATGGCAGACCTGCCCTCCGCAGCCGTAAGTCGCGCAGCCGCCGGTATAGGCCCAGCATTCGCGGTGGGCCGGCGTTTTGCAGCGCCCGCAAAAGACAATTTCCCCCGCCAGTTTTTCGCAGCAGACGCCGCAGGTCGCCTCGTCGAGCAACTGCGCCTCGTCCCCCTCGACGAATTCGATCCCACTCGCGGCAGCGATTTGCAACTGATCGGACAGCGTGCAAACCGATTCGACGAATTGCTCCAGATCGGCGCCACGCGGGTTTTCCCACACTTTGCGCACCACGATCCAACCGGGCATCAGGCTGACGAGCGTGTCCGACGGCAGCGGGGCGAGCCACAACCGGTCGAGCGCCAACCGCACGCCGCGCGAAAAAATGCGGCGCGCCTCGTCGCCGTCGTCCGCCAGCACGCGCCACCGTTCGGCCTGGCCCGACCAATCGAGCTCAATCGGCGCGAGGCCGGCCGAGTCGTTTGCCAATCGCTGCGCCGCCGGCCATGAAAGCAAATCGCATCGGAGCCGCTGGTCGCGCTGTTGCAGCACCATTTGCACGCACTTGCGCTGTGGGGGCCCGGCGATGGCGAAGCACGTCAGCCGGGCTTCCGCCGCTCCGTATTGCAAGCGGACGACCGGCTGGGCAAACCATCCGCCAGGGGAAAAATGCCCCTGAAAACGGGCCGCGACAATACCGAACGACTCATTCCAACGGGCCAGCCGCGCTTGGAGCGAACCGACGGCAATCACCCCCACCGCGGCGACGATAGCCGTCAGGAGGATCAGGATTCCCAGGCATTCCACGATTGATACCCGCGGGATCGCGGCTGGTTACTCGGCTTTCTTTTCCCCCTCCGCGGGCTTGGCTCCCTCGGCGGGCTTCTCGCTTTCGGCCGGCTTCTCACCCTCAGTGGCCGAGGGAGCGGGCTTGGGCTTTTTCTTCAGATCGGTCAGCGGCTGCGAACCGCTGGCCGAAATTTGCGTCGCCCAGGCGGCCCCTTTTTGGCCCGTGACGTGCCAGCCCCGCATCTCGACCTTGTCCCCCACCTGCAGCCAGCTCAAATCGGAAACGGCGATGCTCACCTTCGCAGGTTCGGCCAATTCCGCTTTGATCGTTGTTCCGCCGGCATTGATCGACAGCTCTCCGAGCCGGCTGATGCGACTGATTTGCCCGGCGACCTGATAAATAGTATTCTCGTCCTCCTTCACTTCCTTGGGTTTGGCCTTCGGCTTTTCTTCGGGCTTTTTGGTGTCCGAAAAGAGCTCACCCGCTCCCGCCGCCGCTCCGCCGCCCGAACTGGCCGCCAGGCTCGCCTCGGAAGCGACGCCGATAAAGTCCATTTGCCCCGGCGTGAAAATCGCCAGCGACGCCACCGGCTCGACGGTCGAACCGCGGCGAGTCAGCTTCGTGCTGAAGCGAACCCACTGTCCCGGCTTGACGATGGTTCCATCGCCGCTGCCGCTGTAGCTGATCTCACGAGCCGAGGGATCGAGCTGCACCAGCCACTGCCCCCCTTCGCCAGCATCGAGGCCGATACCGGCGGGACTGAGCTGCTTGACCGTTCCCTCGCACTGCAAATTCGTCCGGGGCACCTGTGGCTGTTGCGGCTGGCCGTAGTATTGTCCGCGGCCCGACGTGGCAATCATCAACAAGCCCAGCAGGGCGAGGCCCGAAGTGAGGCGAGACATGCGAAAGCTCCTAGGAAAGCAGCGGGGGTCGTCGGCGGGTTGTGCGTGGCAAGTCACACTACCACCTAAAGTAGCGGAAAGCGGAAAACAAAGCCAGCTTGTCACCGCGGCGGCGCTCGCACGCGATCCGCAACCCGCGTGCCGATCGCCCACTCACTCCCAATTCACGAGCTTGCATTCCCCCGAGCCATCGGCCACATTGGCGGCAGCCCCTTTCCAAACACGCCCTCCACTTTCTCTCCCTTCCATGAAAATCACTCTCTTGCTGCTGGCGGCGGCGATGCTGCTTGGCGTTGCCGTTTTGCCTGCCCTGGCTGCCGATCCGCCGCAAATCAAAGTTGGCATCATCGGCCTCGATACCTCGCACGCGATCGCCTTCACCAAGGAATTGAACGCCGAGAACCCCCGCGAAGACCTCGCCGGCTGCCGGGTGGTCGCGGCCTATTCCAAGGGAAGCCCCGACATCGAATCGAGCACCAGCCGCGTGCCGAAATACATCGAGGATGTCAAGAAAATGGGAGTTGAGATCGTCGATTCGATCGACGAGCTTGTGAAGCGGGTCGATTGCGTGCTGCTCGAGACGAACGACGGCCGGCCCCATCTGGCGCAGGCTTTGCCCGTGTTCAAGGCGGGCAAGCCGGTATTCATCGACAAGCCCCTGGCCGGCTCCGTGGCCGATGGAATCGCCCTCTTCGCGGCGGCTAAAAAATACAACTGCCCGATGTTCTGCAGCTCGGCTTTGCGGTACGGCAAATCGACCCAGGCCGCCCGCGCGGGCGAGTTCGGCAAAATCACCCGCTGCGAAACGACCAGTCCCTGCTCGCTCGAGAAGACCCATCCCGATCTCTTTTGGTATGGCATTCACGGCTGCGAGTCGCTCTATGCGGTGCTGGGTCCGGGATGCGAGACGGTCGCCCGCGGAAAAACGGCCGAGGGGCTGATCGAAGTGACCGGAACTTGGAAAGACGGCCGGACCGGCGTCTTCCGCGAAGGCAAGGGTTACACCGGCATCGCCCAGACCGAAAAGGGGCCGCAAGAGGTGGGTAAGTATGAGACGTATCGCCCACTGATCGTCGAAATCGTCAAGATGTTTCGCTCGAAGCAAGCACCCATTGCCCCCGACGAAACCATTGAGCTTTACGCTTTCATGGAAGCGGCCGACGAAAGCAAACGCCAAGGAGGAGCGGCAATCAAGGTGGCCGACATCCTGGCCGCGGCTCGCCCGCTGGCCGAAAAGCGTCTGGCGGAGCTCGACAAATAATCATGGCCTCGCTGTCCGGAAAAATTGCCCTCGTAACCGGCGCGGGTCGGGGCATCGGCAAGGGGATCGCCCTCGCCTTCGCCCGCGCTGGGGCCGCGCTCATCCTCACGGCCCGCACTGCCGAGCAAATCAACGCCGTTGCCGCCGAATGCGCCACCTTCAGCGGCGCGCCGGCTATTGCGCACGCCGCCGATGTGACCAGCGAGAGCCAAGTGGAGGGACTTTTTGCCAGGATTCAGCATGAATTTGGCCAGCTCGACCTGCTCGTCAACAATGCAGGGGCGTTCGATGGGGGGCCGCTCGATCAACTGTCGGTCGAGGCGTGGGATAAGGTCATGAACGTCAACCTGCGGGGGCCGTTTCTGTGTACTCGGGCCGCCCTGCGGATGATGAAACCCCGCGGTCGCGGACGAATCATCAACATCGGCTCGATCTCGGCCCAGCGGGCGCGCTGGGGCTCGGCACCCTATTCGACGAGCAAGCATGGTTTGTGGGGACTCACACAATGCACCGCCCTTGAAGGTCGCGAATATGGCGTCACCTGCGGGTGCCTGCACCCCGGCAATGTGCTGGTGGAACGCCGCTCCGCCAGCGGCAAAACCGAAGATGACGAACCGATGATGGCCCCGGCCGACATTGCCGAGGTCGCGCTCGTGATGGCGACCTTGCCCCCGCACGTCGAAATGCTCGAGGCGATTGTCTTGCCCCACCAGCAAAGGTACGTGGGGCGGGGATAGTAGTGCGCTCGGTAGTGCTTTGTGCAGCCTGTGCTTCGGCAGAATCGGTTCGCTGTTCGCCCATGGTCTTGCGAAAGCAAAACTCGACGACACAAAATACTGGCTCGGAAACGTTCGCTCTGGCTAGAAGGTTCTTGTGTCGAAGTGTGGTGCCAAAGGGGGCCTCCTCTCGCCGCCGCACTAGCAGCGTGCCGTCATATCGCACGCGCGACTGAGCCGAATTTGACATCACCATCTGGCCGGTGCGATCCGAAAGCGCGGAGTTTCAGACAGTGGCGTTGCCGAGCAGGGCTTGGTAACGCGGAAGAGGGCTTGCCTGTGAGGCAAGAACTCCGCGCGATGGATTCTTGACGTTGATTTATTTGTATAGTATAATGGGGTTCAGGAAATTAGCAATGGCACCGTGGCCTCTCGGTGGGCGAGGGAATGGTGTGCTTTTGAGGCCGAGCGGAGTGCGGCGCAGGGGTAAAGCGACAAGGGGTTAAGGACAGAGGTGGGATCGATTTCGTTTGGCTTGGAGGACCCGCGCGGGGATGGGGACGCGCGTAGTCGCGGCTGAAGGGCGTTGGTCGAGGGGGCTTCAGGCTCGAGGTTGCGGGACTTATAGGAGTTTAGCAACTGTTTACGCCAGCACCGTTGGCGTGAACGGTTACGATTCTGGAGGGTCCGTTCAACGGCAACGACCCGGTGTAAGGCACGCGGAACGCACTTCAGCCAATCGCGGCGATCGAGGTGCCGCTGTGCGGCCAGGTGCGTAATGGGTTCTACATTCAAGACCTCATTCAACTGAACGACCAGTGGTATGTGATGGGGGGCGTGCGCTACGACCACTTTCATCTCCATTTTAATCGCAGCCTGTTTGGCGCGCCGCTGCCGCCGACCGAGCAGGACTTCAACGCCTTCACGCCCCGCGCGGGAGTCGTTTGTCAGCCGATTCCGGAAGTGCTGTCGTATTCCTTCAGGTACACGCACAGCTTCCAGCCGCCGAATGGCTTTCTGCCGGGGGTGCATGCGACTTCCTGAGCACCGATCAACGCCCGGGCAAACGTCGGTTTCGTGCACTAAAGGGCGACCAGCCGACGGAGGGGGAAAATCTCTACCGGCGCTACTTGCGGAGTGCCGCAAGAGGGATAAAATGGCGGTTCCGCCAGGAATCCCGCCATGTCCGCCAGCCGCGAATTGTTCGCCAAACGCCTGGTCGCCTCCGGCCTGATGACCGGCGACGAACTGGGGAACTTTTGGGACAGCCTGCGTCAGGACGAACGGCCGACTGATGGCAACCACTTCGCTCGCACCTTGGTTCGCGCCGGCCGGTTGACGGAGTTTCAAGCCGGGGAACTCGCCCAAGGCCGAGCGACGCCCCTCGTTTTGGAGCCCTATGTGCTGCTTGGCAAGATCGGTGCCGGCGGCATGGGACAAGTCTTCAAGGCTCAGCATCGACGGATGAAACGGGTGGTGGCGCTCAAGGTGCTCTCTGCCGAGGCGCTCAAAAGCCCAGCCGGGGCGCTGCGCTTTCAGCGCGAAGTGGAGGCGGCGGCTCGGCTGATTCACCCGAACATCGTCACCGCATTCGACGCTAATGAGTTCGCCGGGTCACACTTTTTGGTGATGGAGTATGTCGAGGGGATCGACCTATCAACCCTCATCAAGCGCCGCGGC
Source organism: Pirellulaceae bacterium (assembly GCA_033762315.1). Taxonomy (GTDB): domain Bacteria; phylum Planctomycetota; class Planctomycetia; order Pirellulales; family Pirellulaceae; genus CAYLLN01. The sequence goes on along the minus strand of JANRLS010000200.1, from coordinate 18,291 downwards.
GCGCTCCCTTTGGCGGAAGCGCTCGACTACGCCGTGCAAACCGCTCGCGGCATTGCCTTCGCCCATGCCGAGGGGATCATCCATCGCGACATCAAGCCGAGCAACCTGCTGCTCGACAAACGGGGGACGATCAAGATCCTCGACATGGGGCTCGCGCGGCTCGACACGCCTGATGGCGAAGGAGTCGGCCTGACTGCGTCGGGCGAGGTGATGGGGACCATCGACTATATGGCCCCGGAGCAGGCTCTCGACACGAAACGAGCCGACGCGCGGGCCGACATTTATAGCCTAGGTTGCACGCTGTATCGAATGCTCACGGGTGAGATGATGTACGAGGGAGATACGTTCATCCGCAAGCTGATCGCGCATAGCGAGTCGCCAATTCCCGAATTGGCCGCCAAACGAACCGATTTGCCCGCCACGCTTGAACAGCTCTTCCGCCGGATGGTGGCCAAAACTCCCGGAGAGCGTCCGCAGACGATGGCCGAGGTGCTTTCCGAACTGGAGGCGATTGCCAGCGGTCCCATCGCCCCCACTCCGATCAGCGCGGGAAGCAGCATCAGCCGAGCCGCTCCCGATAGCAGTCGCAGCGCGATACGCGAGGGATTCATCATGCGCCAACCCGCCAACCTAGCCGCCGCGGTGGCGATTTCCTCGGAGCGAAAGTCCGACACCGCCGGCAACGAGGAAACCATCGACGCCGTTCGCCCCTTACGCGAAGCAGCTGAACGCAAGGCGACTGCGAATCAGGAATCGGTAACTGGCGAGACGTGCGCCGCGGGACCAAGTCGCGATACGCAGGCGGCCCGCGGGAAAGCCAGTCCGTCGTGGTTGCTGATCGCCGCCATGGGCGTCGGTGCCGCCCTCGTCGTCGCGGTGGGGCTGGCGACGTGGGCGCTCCTATAGCGTGTCTGCCGGGTGGTCAATCAGGTTGCCAAGTGTCCCGGCGGCTGCGAAGGGAACTCGGCCTCCAAGATTTGGTCAATCATCAGGTCATACTTCAGGCCAAGCGGATGGACTCCGGTGTCCCCGCATTCGCGCTGGAAAATCTCGGCGATTTGATTAAGTCCGTCCTCGGTCGTCACCATTTCGTTGAGCTGTTGGGCGCGTTCGTTTCTGGTCATGGCGATTGTCTCCGCAGGTTCGGGTGAATGTGCCTGGGCCGCGACAAATGGCCCGCGCGGTTCGCTTGCCGATGGCGTGAAGCTCACGGTTGATCGCAATGCCGGCAACCTGACTGCGCCGGGACCAAGTTCAGCACCGCAAAGGGCCATTGGGCGGGAATTTCGATTCCCTGCTCTCCTGGACACGCACACCGCGTGCCATCGGCCGCGCAAAGTCTCGCCTAGCTAGCGCTGATCGCTGGCAAAGATCTCGCGAAACTCCGCGCAGTATCGCACCAAGCCGCGGGGAACGGGCGCATCATCGAGCCGCAAAACTTGAAATGCCTCGCCGCCGCCGAATTCGCATTCCAGGTCGTAGCGACTGCCCGGCAGAAAGCCAAAGCGAACGTAGAAGGCGGGATCGCCCAGCACCACGACCAGCGACTGCCCCAACCGCTGGCAGTGGTCGATTCCCGCTCGCACCAAGGCCGAGCCAATGCCGTGGCGCTGCCACGAGGGGGTGACGGCCAGCGGACCGAGACCCAGCGGGGCAATAGCGGTCGAGTTTTGCGAGGGTTCGACCGAGATGGGGGAGAAGGCGATGTGCCCGACAATGTTTTCAGCGATTTCGGCGACCAATTGCCAGCCACGACAGCGGACCGTCAGCAACTCGACGAGCCGAGCTTCGTCGGGAGTGGGAAAAGCGTCCCGCAGCAGGGACGCTATTGCAGGGGCGTCATGGTTTCGTGCGGGGCGAATTGCCGCAGTAGTCGTAATCATGTCCGAGGTGCCGAACAGGAGGTGTTCATTTGTATGAAATTGGCCGATCACGGGCGGAAGGATTGACTGCTTCGGGGTGCCCTTGCATTCCGGCCCCGTTGCGGTACATTGACCCGCTTGTCGTTTTTGGAGTTTAACAGGTTAGTCCCGGATTGTTGCAGTCGTAGAAGGAGATTCGTCGCACCGTGCCGGCCCAGTGGCGGCAGCGGGGAGGAATCACGGCGAGACCAATGACAGTCACTAAAGAGCGGAAAACGGAACTGATTCAGCAGTATCGGCGGACGGAGGGAGACTCCGGATCGCCGGAAGTGCAGATTGCGGTGCTGACGGTGCGGATCAACAATCTGACCGAGCACATGCGGACGCACGAAAAGGACTACTCCAGTCGGCGGGGCCTCTTGGCCCTCGTCAGCCGGCGGCGTACCTTGCTGGATTATCTCCGCCGCGTGAACCCCGAAGGGTACGTGGAAATTATCGGCAAGCTTGGCATCCGCAAGTAGTGGGCCGCGGCTGGTAGTGGGCTCTCAGCTCTCGCGTTTATTCTCTTCGCCGGCCATTCGCTCGGGCGGCATTGCCGCGGGGCACGTTCGTGTCGGCGCGATCGGTTTTTGGCCGCGCAGGGTCGTTCGCGCAAGGCCCAGCCGCGACAGTCGGGACGCATTCTAAAGGCAAGACCAGGAAATGAAGGTTCGCGTCGAAAAGCAAATTGGTAACTCCACGTTCTCCCTCGAAACCGGCTTTCTCGCCAAACAAGCTCACGCCGCCGTGATCGCCCAATATGGCGAAACGGTCACGATCAACACCGCCACCAGCGGCCCCGGCCGGCCCGGCATCGATTTCTTCCCGCTGACCTGCGACTATCGCGAGCGAACCGCCGCAGCCGGCAAGTTTCCCGGCGGCTTCATCAAGCGGGAAGGTCGCCCGACGATGAAGGAAACGCTGACGAGCCGCCTCTGCGACCGGCCGATTCGCCCCCTCTTTCCCAAGGGCTTTCGCGACGAAGTGCAGTGCCAAAGCTTCGTCCTCGCCAGCGACAAGCTCAACGATGCCGACGTGATCGCGATGAACGGCATCGCGGCGGCGCTGTTCATTTCGCCCCTGCCGTTCAATGGTCCCATCGCCTCTTGCCGAGTGGGCCGGGTAAATGGGCAGTTCCTCGCCTTTCCCACCTTCGCCGACTTGGAAGACAGCGATCTCGACCTGATCGTTTCCGGTAGCGACGAATCGGTTGCCATGATCGAGGGTTTTGCCCGCGAGATGAGCGAGAACGACATGTTCGAGGCGATTCTGTTCGCCCATCGCACCATTCGCGAAATCATCGCCCTGCAGCGCGAGTTTCTCGCCCAGGTCGGCACGCAAAAAGCTCCCTTCGTCGCCCCGCCCGACCCCGGCGTCTATGACCGCCTGAAGAGCCGCTTCTACGACGAATTCAAAATCGCGAAACAAACATCCGGAAAGCACGCCCGTGCCGATGCCGTGAAGGCCATCAAAGACAAAGCCGTCGCCGAGTTCATTCCGAATCCGCTGGCGGAAGGGGCGATCAAACCCGAAGTGTTCAGCACCGCCTGGCACGATCTCGAAGAGCGCGTGGTGCGCGACCTGATCCTCTCCGGCACCCGGCCCGATGGCCGCGATTATCGCACGCTGCGGAACATCGAGTGCCATGTCGATGTGCTTCCCCGGGTCCACGGCTCGGCGGTCTTCCAACGGGGCGAAACGCAAGCCCTCATCACCGTCACGCTTGGCACCTCGCGCGATGAGCAGCGGGTCGATGGCCTGCAAGACGAGTACAGCAAGAAGTTCATGCTGGACTACAACTTCCCGTCGTTTTCGGTGGGCGAAGTGCGCCCCATTCGCGGCCCCGGCAGGCGCGAAATCGGCCACGGCGCGCTCGCCGAGCGCAGCGTGAATCCCGTGCTCCCCAACCCCGAGGAATTCCCGTACACCGTGCGGGTCATTTCCGACATTCTGGAATCGAACGGCAGTTCCAGCATGGCCAGCGTTTGCGGGGCCACGCTCGGCCTGATGGCTGCCGGTGTGCCGATCAGCAACCCAGTCGCGGGCATCTCGGTCGGACTCGTGCAGGAATCGCCTAGCCAGTGGGTGCTGCTCACCGATATTATCGGCGACGAAGACCACTACGGCGACATGGATTTCAAGATCGCCGGCACCCAAAACGGCATCACGGGGATTCAGCTCGACCTGAAGGTGACCGGGATCAGCACCGACATCATTCGGGCCACCTTCGAGCAATCGCGCGAGGCCCGCATTCAGATTCTCCGCAAGATGCTCACCTGCATCCCGCGGCCGAAGGAAGAAATCTCTCCCTGGGCACCGCGCTTGATCCGCACGCAAATCGATCCGATGAAGATCGGCATGCTGATCGGCCCCGGCGGCAAGAACATCCGCGGCATTCAAGAGGCGACCGGCACCGTCATCGAAGTCGATGACAACGGTACTGTCACCATCGCCAGCAGCAATCGCGAATGGGCCGAGGCCGCCCTGGCTCAGGTCGAGGCTTGCACCGCCACGGTGCAGATCGGCAAGATTTACACGGGCCGCGTCGTCAGCCTGAAGGACTTTGGCGCATTCGTCGAAATCCTCCCCGGCCGCGATGGACTGGTCCACATCAGCGAGCTTTCGGGGGGCTATGTCAACTCGGTAGGCGATGTCTGCCGCGTCGGCGACGAGATGAAGGTGCTGGTGATCGACGTGGACGAGCACGACCGTGTCAAGCTCAGCCGCAAGCGGGCTCACGAAGAGCTGGGAATTCCCGACGAGATGGCCTCGCAAGGCCCGCCTCCCGAAGGTGACGGTCCGCCCGAAGGAGACGGCGGCGGCTATCGCGAGGGTGGCGGCGACCGCGGTGGCTATCGCGGTGGCGGCGACCGTGGTGGTCGCGGCGGCGGCGGACGGGGCGGCGACCGTGGTGGTCGCGGCGGCGGCGGACGCGGCGGCGACCGTGGTGGCCGTGGCGGTGGCGGCGGATACGGCCGCGACCGGCGGTAGCGCCACCTCGCCATTAGCCGGGCGCAAATTTGCTCCCGGTGTCCCGCGAATCGACGCTCCATTTGCAATTCCCCGGGACCAGGTTTGACCCCGGCTATCCGAATTTTGAAGAACGGCCCGCGAGCCATCCTCGTGGGCCTTTTTTGTGTCAAAATGGCTCGCATGTCCGACGACGCAATTTCCGACGACAACTCGCTCGAGCAGCTTCGCGCCCAGTATGCCGAGCTCGCGGCACTGGCCGGTTCGCTCGCGCACGAGATTAAGAATCCGCTCTCCGTGATTCGGATGAACATGGATTTGTTGGCCGAGGATTTCGCCCAGCCCGAAACGCCGCGCGAGCGGCGGGCACTCGCCAAAATCGAAATGGTGGGCCGCCAATGCACGCGGCTCGAAAACCTGCTTAACGATTTTCTCCGCTTCAACAAGGTTGGCCGGCTGGAATTGCGGCTGGGAGATCTGAACGAGCAGATCGAGCGCGTGCTGGAGCTGTTCACGCCGCAAGCCGAAGGGGCGGGGGTCGAAATAGTTCGGTATCTGGACCATGATTTGCCGAGCATTCAGCTCAACGGCGAAACGCTGCAAGCCGCGCTCGTGAATCTGGTGAAAAACGCCTTAGAGGCAATGCCCGACGGCGGCCAGCTCATCGCCCGCACGCGCGTCACGCGCCACGGCGTCGCTCTCGACCTGATCGACACCGGCATCGGCATGGACGAGCGGACGGCGATGAAAATGTTCGATGCTTTCTACAGCACTAAATCGGGCGGTAGTGGGTTGGGATTGCCCACCGCTCGCCGCATCATCGAGGCACACGGCGGCCGCATCGGCGTCCACAGCGAAGCCGGCCGCGGCACGCAATTCACGCTCGAATTTCCGACGCCGGCGCGGATCGCCGAGTGACAGGCAACAGCCGTAATGGATGCCGTCAATACGCTCCGTCTCGCACTACGTCGCCAGCGGCTTTGGTGGTTAGGGCGGCAAACACTTCGGCGGCCAGCGTTTCGCGCACCAGTTGCACATGGCCATCGGCGAACAGCAAGTTCACGCCGCCGGGATGAAAGCTATACGCTTCGTTGTCGTTGGTGCAGTTCATCACGCACGTTCCCAAACCTTGGCCGGAGCCGGTCGGCAGGTGGTCGGAGCCATCGAGCGCAATCTCGAAATCAGGATCGGCCCAGCCGGGATTGTCGGTGGTTCCCGCCACGCGGCGGCCGAGCTTCCACAAATCGGGACGCCCCGCGTCCTCGACCAGGAGGATGGTTTGCGATAGGCCATCGATCACTTCGGCCAGGCGCGTCCGCTCGGTCGTCAAAATGCCGTTGTCGTCGGCCGGCGTATAGAGGGGCCAGCCCGCCAACAAGCAATACTTGGCGTTCACGCCGTGGCTGGAGGAATAGTCTCCCGAGCCCAGCGGCAGGAGCGCGTCAGTCCGGTCGATGCGGTCCGAGAGCGGCGTCGAAGGGCAGATCATCAGCTTGAGCTTGGTGCCGACCGCCTGCCGATTGACGGGGTCGTTCCAGTCGCGGGCCAAGTCGTAGTTCAGCGCCTGTTGCTCGACGAGCGGCAAAAGCGGCGCGACGAACGTGCCGCTGGGGCTGACGCGCCGATAGCCGGGCGGAAACGCTCCGCTCGACTGCTCGCGCATGGCAAACGCGAGTCCCCATTGCCGCAGGTTGTTTTGACACTGCACGCGGCGGGCCGACTCCCTGGCCCATTGCACCGCCGGCAAAAGCAGCGCGACGAGCATCGCCACGATGGAAATGACGACCAGCAGCTCGATCAAGGTCGAGCCTTGGCGGCGGCGTAATGCGGGCTGTAAGCGCATCCTGGCTGTTCCTCGAACCGGGTCGCTGCTAACGCCAGATTAGCGGGACGCGGTGGATTTTTCCAACGATTTAGCGCGGCGGCAAAATGCCTTTCAGCGCGAACGAACGAGCTACGAGACGACGGTCGGCGGCGAGCCTTCGGCTGACGCGAGTTCCGCGGCAGGCAACCTTCCTTCTTCGGGGGTTGTTCGCTCGGGCATTGGCCGGTCCCGTCCCGTCCTATGCGGATCGGGCCGCAACGGACCAGTGATCAGCCGGGCACCGCGGTCATACGACACGAACGACCACGCCCATTCGAACAGCACGATCGATCGGCTGCGAAATTCCACCAGAAACAGCAAATGGATGAAGAGCCAGGCGAGCCATGCCATAAGGCCGCTCAAATGGCACTTGCCCAACTGCGCCACCGCGGCGAGGCGGCCGATCGTCGCCAGCGACCCTTTGTTGCGATAGCGAAACGGGATTCGTTGCTGGCCGCGGATGTCCCGCAGAATGTTCGCGGCCGCGTGCCCCCCTTCTTGAATCGCCGCCGGGGCGACGCCAGGAACCGGCGCGCCGTCTTGCATGAGGCTCGCGAGGTCGCCAACGACGTACACCTCCGGATGATCGCGAATCGACAGTTCGGGCGTAATGATGACGCGGCCCGCCCGGTCGAGCGGCACGCCGAGCGCCTTGCCCAGCCGCGAACCGGTGACGCCGGCCGCCCAGAGAACGGTGCGGGCCGCGATGAACTCGTCGCCGATTCGGACGCCACTGTCATCAATGTTCGTTACCAATTGGCCGGTGCGGACTTCCGCCCCCAGTTTTTCGAGCTGCGTCTGGGCCTTGGCCGAAAGCTCCGGCGGATAGGGCGGCAGGACGCGCGGCGAACCTTCCAGCAAAATCACTTTGGCCTGCGTCGGATCGATCCGGCGAAAGTCGCGAGCCAGCGCGTGCCGGGCGATTTCGCACAGCGCGCCGGCCAGTTCCACCCCCGTCGGCCCGCCACCAACGACCACAAACGTCAGCCAGTCCTGCCGCCGCGATTCGTCCGTCTCGCGCTCGGCCATTTCAAAGGCCGAGAGGACGCGGCGGCGAATTTCGAGCGCGTCGCCGATGCTTTTGAGCCCCGGGGCGTGCGGCGTCCACTCGTCGTGGCCAAAATACGAGTGCCGCGCGCCGGTCGCGACGATCAAATAGTCGTAGTCGAGCGAGCCGGAGTCGAGCTCCACCCGTTTGGCCGCGAGGTCGATTCCTTGGGCCTCGGCGAGCAGCACCCGCGCGTTCTTTTGGCGACGCAGGATGCGGCGAATCGGCGTGGCGATGTCGGCCGGATTGAGCGCGGCCGTGGCCACTTGATACAGGAGCGGCTGGAACAGGTGGTGGTTTCGGCGATCGACCAGCGTGACTTCGACCGGCTGGCGGGCGAATTTGCGGGCCGCGGTCAACCCGGCGAAACCGCCCCCGATAATGACGACTCTGGGCAACGGACGTTCCATGCGAACCTCCCGCGAGGCGCACCTAATCGCGAAATGAAATGCCCGTTGCCAAGGCTCATCGAAGTGCGACCGCGGACGCCAGCATACCTTGCCGGTCGGTTGGCACAAGGGCCGGGAGCGCCGCCTAGCGGCGCGGTCGCTCGCCCCGAATGCGGGCCGAAAAATCGGGCGAATCGTGGTAGCGATCCGCAAGCTCGTTGATCAGCGCCCGCCGCTTGAGTTCGGCGAACGGGACTGTTGTGTCGAGCAAGCCCAGTTCGTAGGCCAGCTCGTCGGCATAGCCGGGCAATAGGACGCGGTAGTCGTAGTGGATGCCGCCGGGAACGAGCTGATTCACGTGACGAACGATGTTGGTCGTGCAGTTGTTCGTCAGCGTGTGATAGAACTCCGGCTTGTCGCGCAGCGCATTCGCGCGCTCCAGCATCGCCACCAGCAGCTTGCGGGCATCGGTCGGCGTCGCTCGCGTGCGATAGAGATACACATCGCATGCCCGCTGCTCGGTGCGAACCGGCAGCAGATCGCGTTCGTCGGCCACGACATACATCAGCTCGTATTGGTTGAACAGCCCGATTGCCGGACTGTACGACTCTCCTTTTTCCAGCCGCACCTCGATCGAGATCCCCAGGTGCTGGCCATCGTCAAAGGCGAAGCTCAGCAGCGTATGGGCGATGGCCCGGTTTTCGTTGAACGGAATCTGGACGAAATCGACGCCGACTAGCCTGTTGAGGTCGTAGGTTTGATCGTAGTAATCGACAAGGCAATCGCGGTAGCTGACCCACTGGGCATTGCGCACGTTATGTACCGTCACCCGGTCGCCGTCGAACTCGGCTGATGCCAGCACTTGCTGTTCGGGAACCCAGTCGCGGTCGTTCGAGGGCTCCTCGCTCAGCGGATTGATCCGCGATAAGTCCAGTGCCGGCAGCTTGGTCGCCCGGATGCGCTCCAGGTCGAGCGGCACCTGCTGAAAGGAGGCAGGGAGAATCGACGCTTGGTCGTTCACCTTGGCCAGCGAACCCCGGCAGCCCGCCAGGCCCGCGCAGACCGCCAGCGCGGCGAGCAAGCAACAGCCGGACTGGCGACATGTGGACATGGCTAGGTGCAAAGCGAGCGCTCGCGGTTCGCGAGCGGGGGCTGGGGGCGGGGAATACCAAATCGCCTTGCTAATCTGCAAGAGCGCGCGGGTATCGACAAGTTGTCAACGTTATGGCGAAAGGAACAATCGTGGAATTCTTGGCAAAATGGGGGAAATCCGGCGAGTTTGCGACGCCGCTATCATTGGGCCGCCGATTCGGTAGGCTGGGGCGGATCCGGCGGAGGACGCCGGTCGAGGAATCTGTCTCCTTATCAGGAATGCCGGCAGTGGAAGCTATGTCCGCGGTAGCCGAAATGTCTCCGCTCAGCGAGTCGCTTGTGGTGGCTTCGCGGCCCTACGTCGGTCAGTGGAATCATCTGGTCAGCACCACCAATTGGGAAAAAGGACGGATCATCGCCGCGTGGCGCGAATCGCTGGCCGGCGATGGCCTTCCCGCCACGGAATACTCCGACGAAGCCTGGGCGAGGCTGGTTGGTGGCGTCACCGGGCAGCATGTCGGCCGGTTGCGGCGGGTCTGGCAGCGGTTTGGCGAATCGCAAGGGGATTTTCCCGGGCTGTTTTGGAGTCATTTTCAGGCCGCGCTCGATTGGAATGATGCCGAAATGTGGCTCGAAGGGGCCGTGCAAAACGGCTGGTCGGTTGCTCAGATGCGGGAAAAACGCTGGGAGACTCTGGGCCAGGTCGAGGCTGAGCGTCCGCAGGCGGGCGATGTCGTGGTCAGCGAAACGGACGAGGATTTCGAGCCGGCCCGCACGACCGAGCCGGTGCCTCATGCGATCAGCGGAGCGGTGGGGGAGGTGCAAGGTCCGCGGCACGACGGCCCCGACTTTGGCGACGCTTCCCCCGCGAGCCCCAACTCGTCCGCAGCCGACTGGGATTCGTCCACCGGCGAGACCGAGCCGGCGGTGGAACTTATTAAACCTTTCGAGCACTTGCCCGACTTGCCCGACGACTTGTCCGAGGCGTTCGACGCGATGAAGCTCGCCATCTTGCGGCACAAAACGGACGACTGGCGGCAGGTGGCGGCGACTGATGTGTCGCACGCGCTCGACGCGCTCAAGGCTCTGGTAATCGCCCCCTCGGCCGAAACCGCGCCGTTTTAGTGTTTGCTTCCGACTTGGTTTAGTGCCGTGGGCTGGTTTCCACTGATGTCGATCGAATTCGACGGAAAACCGCGGCTAACTCCTGGTTGAATAACGACTTGCGCGTGGTTTCCACCTTTTCTCGGGCGCTGGAAACCTGCGCTCGCCGCGACAGGATTTTTTCGCGACTCGTTTGCGCTCCAAAGATCGTCATAAGGTATTGGCCTGTCATTGGTTGTGACGACCACCACACCAATCCAAAAGCCCCTATCGCGTGGTCAAAAGTGGTTGCCAGGTTACCATTTCAGAGAAAACGGGGGTTTCTGGAAACCTGGTAGTTTTACCACCACAAATAGTGTATTTGTTAATATTTTTTTCTGTTTTTGGACGCCGACCTTCTAGGTCCCCCTCGTCCGCGCTGTCCGCGTCATCCGCGGTGTCATTCTCTCCAAACCAGGTTCCGAAGTTCGCTCGGCCCGCTTGGCAAGCATTCCCGCCGCAAACTTCCTCCCGGCAAAAATCGAATGTGAACAGAAATGACGTTAGTATCTGAAAGAAACAGGTGCGCGTCAAGAAAGTCGCGCGCGGATTTTCGCCGCTTCGCTGACTTCCGTCGCCGAACCATTCCGCAGGTGCTGATGCCGCAACGACTTGCGCCCGAGTCGCGCGCCGTAAGTCGCGCGAAAATTGTTTCCGGGGCGTGACTAGTCTGGTCAAACTTTGGCCCCCGCGCGGATGCTCGTCGCGACGCCCGCTCGGCGCGCGATCGATTTGACTTTCCAATGATTCATAATGACTGCGCAGTCCGCCGGCAGCCCTCGAAGGAAAAATGCCGTATCCGTTGCAAGTCGTTGCCAGCAAGCAATTTACGTCAGCTTGATAAAGCCGGTCAGCAAATTGGCACGCGCCTCGCTTTATTCCTATTCCGTTCGACCCACAGTCCACTCCCCACCAGGAACAAAGCCATGCTTACCCGCCGCCACCTTCTGCTCGCCGTCGTTTCGTTGTCAACCAGTCTGCTTGCCGTCGCCGCCCAGGCGAACCCGCGGCAAGCGTTTGACCAGATCGAGGGAATCGCCATTCGGACTCGCAACCATAGTCGGGAACTTGCCAACCAGCTGCGCGATTCGCGATTGCCGCTGGGGCGGGCTTATCGCGATCTGGCGACCATGCAACAAGTGGCCGACAACCTGCGGGTGGTCGCCGACAACTATGGCAATCCGGAGCAAATCGCCGCCGACGTGCGGAGCTTGTCGGTGCTGGTCGGACGCGTCAGCCAAGACCTGAGCACCCTCCCCGTCGGCGGTTTGGGAACACGCCACGTCAATGTTCGCAATCTGAACCGGCTCGCGCTGGAGTTGCAGCAGGATGTGGCGGACCTGCAAATTCGCCTGTCCGCGCTGGCCAGCCCGGTCGTCAGTCGCTATCCCGGCGGCGGCTACGGGCCCAGCGGCTACGGCAACTTCGGTGGCTATGGCCCTGCCGACTTCGGCGGTCAGCATTTCGGCGGGCACGATCGGCACCACGACGATTGCCAGCCGACCTTGGCTCCCCAGGTGCAGCCGCGTCCTGGCGTTGCCTATGGCCCCAGCGGCCTGGGGATTAGTGGACGGTGGTTTTCGCTCTACTTCGGCCGCTAGTTGAGAAAGCGAACCAAAAATCAGCCAGGGAAGGCTGCTCACGATAGGCCCCGGCCGCAAGGTTGGGGCCGTTTCATTTCTTGGCCGCTACTTGCCGTCTTTCGCCAGCGAAACGCAAATGATCTCTTTGTCGTTGCGTACGACAATCGAGCGATTGGCGAAGGCCGGGTGGCTCCACACCACCGGACGCCCAAAGGCTTCGCCGGTCGGGTCCAGCAGATGCATGCGGCCAAGTTCCTCGTATTTCTCGGGCGACAGCCGCGCGAGAACCAGATCGCCCGTTTCGCTGAACAGGAAATAGCGGTCGCCGTTTTTGGTCAAAAACGCGGTGCCGCTACTGGCGCGGCGCTCGCCGCCAGTCGTGGGAGCGAAGGTTTCCCAGAGTCGTTTGCCATCGGCCAGGCGGACCGCCCGCAAGCAGCCGACCTGGCAATCGGCCCCATAGATGACGCCATTATCGATGAGCGGCGTGCTGTTGGCGCAATACACGGCATCGTTGGGCCTGCCGCGCCACACCAGTTCCGCGCCGGGCCGATCGGCCTGCAATTTGAACAGCGCCCCGACCGAGCCGATGCCGCTGGCGAAGAGATAGTCCCCCTCTTTTTGCGGCGCGCAAATCGACATCCCATAGTCGGGCATAAGGGGCTGCGACCAATAGACCTCGCCAGTGGCGGGATTCAGGCTGTGTAGGTTTTGCGGCAGCCAAACCAACAGCTGCCGCTTGCCGCCGGCTTCGATGATCGATGGAGGGCAATAGCCGATTTCGGCTGAGGAGAGGGCCCGCCAGATTTCCTGGCCAGTGTCTTTGTTGAGGGAGACGACCGCCGATCCCGCTCCGCCCGCGAGGCAGATCAGTTGATTGCCATCCACCAGCGGATGGGCTGCAAAACCCCAAATCGGGGCCTCGGTTTTGTATTCGCGCTGCAAATCCTTTTGCCACAGCACCTTGCCTAGCTGAGCATCGAGACAGAGCAGGTTTCCCTCGGCACCGAGGGCATAGACCTTGCCGTCGGCGACCGTTGGCGTCGCCCGCGGCCCGGCGGGATACGAGATTTTGTAGCTTCGCGGATATTCGTGCTTCCAGATTTGCTTGCCGGTGGCCAAATCGAGACAGAGCACCCGCTCGACACCGCTGAGCTCGGCCCGCGCGCCGGGATCGTTTTTCGCCTCGCCACTTTGGCGGACGTAGTCGGTGACGAAAACCCGGCCGCCGACAATTGCCGGCCCAGCATAGCCCCCGGCGATGGCGGTCCGCCAACGCACCGGCAATCCGCCGGCGGGAATCGCCTCGATGATGCCCGTTTCGTTCCAGCGGTCGTCGCGCCCCGGCCCCATCCACTGCGGCCAATCGGCGCCTCGAACCGTATCCCCAATCGTGGCCACAAAGAACAAACAGGCGATACGCCTCAGTGTCATGAGATTACGCATACAAGTTTCTCCCCAAGAGTTCCTGTGGTTATAGCTGGTGGCGGACAGCGCCGCTGGCCCGGAGTAGAATCTGGCGGAAACCTCTGGGCCTCGCTCCTCCAAGTGCGAATCTCGATGTCTGGCGAAACGCAGGATCCACAACCGCCGCGACCTCGCGAAGTTCCTTGGCGCACGGTCGCGGTGCGCGGGACGATTACGGCATTGCTGGCCTATCTCGTCGTCGCGTATGTCTTGCTGCCACTCGGCTGGCGCAGCTATCTGAAGCATCATCCGGCACTCGCCGACGCGCCGACGGTGACGCACACCAAGACGGGCATTCCGGGCGATCCGCTCAACATTGCCCTGGTAGGAAGCGAAACGGCCCTGCACCGGGGGATGCTGGCGGCGGGGTGGTATCCGGCCGATCCGGTGACGCTCGAAACCTCGCTCCGCATCGCGGCCGACACCGTCTTGCGGCGGAGCTATGACGAAGCGCCCGTCAGCAGCCTGTTTCTATTTGGCCGCAAGCAAGACTTTGCGTTTGAGTTTCCCATCGGCAACGATCCGCGGCGACGGCATCATGTGCGGTATTGGAAGATGGCCGAAGTCGATGCCGAGGGCCGGCCGGCGTGGATCGGCGCGGCGACACTCGATGTTCGCGTCGGCCTATCGCATACCACGGGCGAAGTCACGCATCACATCGGCCCTGATATTGACGCCGAGCGCGATAAGATCATCGCCGACTTGCGGCGGATCGGCGATTTGGCCGCGGTCTATTGGATCGAGGGCTTCCAGCCCCGATTGTCCGGAAAAAATGGCGGCGGCGATCCCTATCGGACCGACGGCCGGCTGGGGGTGGGAGAACTGGGGCGGCCCCAACCGATGCCCGCAAAGGCGGGACCGTGATCGGCTAAAATTGCGATCATGGATAAGCAATCGACTCTGTTCGACGATGCCCCCGATCCGTGGGTGCTCGATTCGCAAGGAGAACAGGTGGCGGCGGAGGTGGTCTTTGCCGAGCCGCCGCACGGGCCGTTCGACTATCTCGTGCCCCCCGCTTTCGAGGCGAAACTGCGGCCGGGGCAGCGGGTCGAAGTGCCGCTAGGCCGCGGGAATCGGCCAATCGTCGGCTATTGCACGCATGTCGCGACGCGCCCCGCGGGACCGCGCCCCCTCAAGCCGGTGGCCAGAGTGGTCGATAGCCAGCCGCTGTTGTCGGCGGCGATGCTGCGGTTGGCGGCATGGATGAGCGACTACTACTTATGCCCGCTGGGACAGGTCCTGCAAGCGATCGTGCCGGCAGGGGTGCGTGGACAGGCCGGCACGCGGGAGATGACCTTTCTGAACGTGCCGGAGGGAATCCAGCAGCAGCTCGCGGCCGGCACGCTGAAGGTCAGCCCCAAGCAGCTCGACGCGCTGAAGATCCTCGCCGGTTCACCCCGCCCGCTAACTCCCCCCGAATTGGCTCAAGCGGCCAAATGCACGCTCGGCCCCATCGCCGAATTGCGAAAGAAGAGGCTGGTCTCGGCCCAAGTTCGCCGCGTGCAGCAAATGGAGGTACACGAGCCAGTCACGCCGCGCGAAGAGCATTTGCAACTGAATGCCGACCAACAAGCAGCACTCGCTTGCATCCTTGCGGCTTTGCGCGAGCGACGCCACGAAACGGTGCTGATGCATGGAGTGACCGGCAGCGGCAAGACCGAGGTGTATATTCGGGCGATCGAAGAGGCGCTGCATTATGGCCGGCAGGCGATCGTGCTGGTGCCGGAAATCAGCCTCACCCCGCAAACGCGGCAGCGTTTCCGCTCGCGCTTTGGCAGCGTGGCGGTGCTGCACTCGCACCTCTCCGATGCCGAGCGACACTGGCACTGGCAGCAGATCGCGGCGGGGGAGGTGCAGGTGGTGGTGGGAGCGCGGAGCGCGGTTTTCGCGCCGGTGCCGCACTTGGGGCTCATCGTAATCGACGAGGAGCACGACGCGTCGTTCAAGCAAGGAGAGCAGCCCCGCTATCATGCGCGGGACGTGGCCCTCGAGCGGGCGGCGATGGAGGGGGTGCCGCTCGTGCTCGGCAGCGCCACGCCATCGCTCGAATCGTGGCAGCGGACAAGACCGGAGTTCAAGGTTCAAGGTTCGACGTTCAAGGTTGCCGAGACGGGGTCTGTTGCAACTTTGAACCTTGAACGAGGAACCTCGAACTCTCCCTTTACGCTGATCGACATGCCCCGCCGGGTCGAAGATCGGCCGTTACCAGCGGTGGCGACGATCGACCTGCGAACCGAGTTTCAGAATCGCGCCAGCCGCGGCGCGGTCAGCCGGTCGCTGCACCGGGCGATTGGCGAGGCGCTGGCCGAGGAGGGGCAAGTCATTTTGCTGCTCAATCGCCGCGGTTATAGCACGCACATTCAATGCCCGGCCTGTGGCCACGTGGTGAAGTGCCCGCACTGCGACTTATCGCTCACGCACCATCGCCAGGAGGAAAAGGTCATTTGCCACTATTGCGATTTCGAAGAGGCCAGTCCCGTCCGTTGCCCGGAATGTGCCTTTGATGGCATCCGCTATGCCGGTTTCGGCACCGAACGGCTGGAGGGTGAGATCAAGGCTCGCTTTCCGGGCGTGCCAATTGTCCGGATGGATAGCGACACCATGCAGCGTCCCGGCAGCCACGAAGAAGCGCTCGCCAAGTTTCGGGCGGGAGAAACGAAAATCCTGCTCGGCACGCAAATGATCGCCAAGGGGCTCGATTTTCCGAACGTGACGCTCGTCGGCGTGGTCAATGCCGATACGACGCTGCACTTCGCCGACCTGCGGGCCGCGGAGCGAACGTTTCAGCTCGTCACCCAAGTGGCCGGACGCACCGGGCGGGGTGACAAAGGGGGCCGCGTCCTGGTGCAGACCTTTTCGCCCGATCACTATGCCATCTTGGCCGCCATCGAGCACGACTACGCCCGCTTCGCCGCGGCCGAGTTGCCCAGCCGCCGCGAGCATCTCTATCCGCCGTATGCCTCGCTAGTCCGGCTGATCGTGCGCGGCGAAAGCGAAACCGCCGTCGAACAGTTCATCGAGGCAACCGGCGAAAAGCTGCGCGACGCGATCACAGCCACCGGGTGCGAGCACAAAGTGCTTGGCCCCGCCCCCTGCCCCATCGCCAAGCTGCGGGGGCTCTTTCGGTGGCACGTACTCATGTCGTGCGTTGCTGGCGACGTGCTCCGCTCCGCCGTTCGCGGCGTACTCGAGAAGCTCGAACCGATCGAGGGAATTCAGTGGGTGGTCGATGTCGATCCGGTCGATCTGCTCTAGGCCGACAGCACTCTGTTATTCCGTCGCATCGACGCCCAGCAAACGTTTGAGCTGCTCGAGTTGCTCTTTGCTCAAGGGGAGCGCCTCGGTCAGGCCAATCGTATAAACGCGGCAATAGTCTTTGGTGTTTTCTTCCAACGAGCTCACATGCGCGAGCCGCACCGACAGCACGCGGTGCATCGTCGTCGGGTCCTTCCAAGTGAACCAGGCGGGCTTGGACATCGGCACCTCGCGGACGGGAGTGGTTAGCGGCCGGGCTGTGGCAAATCCCCTTCGTGAACGCGGACCATGCTGATCGTCGTCCACTCCTGATCACCGTCGTCGTAGTTGATGTGAATCGCGTCGGCCTGTTGTTGCGACACGGTGCCGGGGTAGTAGTACGGTCCACCCTTGAACCGCCCCCAAACCCGGCTGTGAACGCCAATCGCCAGCGGCAAAATCTCCCCGGCCGAGACGGTGGTCCGGTCGCCGTCGTCGAATTGAATCTCGAATTGGTCGCCGGCGATGCGCGTCACCACGCCTGGATACCACCATTCCACTTCGACCGGCCACATCGCGAGCACCCGCTTCCCGACGCTGAACATGATTGGTCCTCCGCCCGACAGGCTGAACACCAACATCGTGCGAAAGCGAGGGGGCGGCGTCAACTATGCGAGCCGAGCGGCAGGCCAATTCAGGGCGTGGCGTTACTTTTGCGCAGTCGTGGCGGCGGGCGCATCCACCTGTGCTTGCTGGCCAATCGCGCGGTCGATCAGCGCCTCGACTTGCTCCCCCGCCACCGCGCCGGTGAGTTGCTCCCGATGCCAGCCACCGTCAGCCTTTTTGCTGAAGACGATGAGCTGCGGGATGGCGTTGCCGCGCATCAGCCGACCCGCCAGGTCGGCATCGGCGTCGGCATCGACCACGGTCAGGCTCACCCGACCCAGCTTGCCCGCCTGCTCCAGCTTCGGCAGCACCCGCTCTTTCATCGTGACGCACCCCGGGCACCACTCGGCGCCGACCAGCACCAGCAGCGGCTGCCCCTTGGCCTGAGCGTCGTCAAAAGCCTTGTCGTAAGGCTGCACGCCCAGAGTCAGGGCCAGGGCACACAAAGTCAGAGCGGTCATTGCGGATTCCTCGCCGGGATTGCCGAGAGTGTTATCGGAAACAGCTGCTGGCAATACCAAGTCAAAATGGGGGAATTAAGGAAAGCGGAGAGTATAGGAAAATCGCGCCAGCTTGTAACCCCCTGACGAAGAATTCGGTGCCAACGGGTGGACACCCCATCGCGCGCCCTGTCCATTCGCCAAAACCGTTATCTCCCAACGACTTACGACATCGACGCCACGCGCTGCCGATATCCGCCTATAATCCAGCGCGACATTTCCAAACCGAGTCACGATTCGCCATGAAACTTCGGGTCGGAATCATCGGCCTTGGTGCTGCCTGGGAAACGCGGCACAAGCCGGCCTTGCGCACGCTCTCGGATCGCTACGAGGTGCGGGCGGTCTGCTCCGAAGTTTCGCATTTGGCCGGGCAGGCGGCTCGCGATTTCCAAGCCGTCGAAGTGGATGGCTTTCGGGCGCTCTGTGCCCGCGAC
>JANRLS010000199.1:0-41481 GCA_033762315.1 Pirellulaceae bacterium | reverse complement strand
TGGAGAGAAGACCCGATTGTAGAATGCCGCTTGCCGCGTCGTCCAGCATGTCTGGCGAGAAGTTGGGGCGACGGCGAAGTCGCGTTTTCCCGCTGCCACGGCGCAAGGGTGGCCGGAGGCCGGTTGAAGGTCGATGTGATTCGGCGGGTGGCCGACGCCAGCCTCGCACGATTGCCGCGTTATGTCCGCTGGTCCTTGCTTGGGGTTCCGGTGGGTGCCTGGGGTTGAATCGACTGTCCCGCAACGATTGAATTCCCACTCCCACTAAAGCTCGCTCAACATGCGAGCCCCCCTCGACTCCGATCCCCGACCGCGCCGCAAAACAAGCTGCCGAAGCCCCTCGCCCGTCGTTCTACTCCCTAGCCATTGCCCTTGCCCACCAAGCCGACGAGGAGCGGGGGGGGACGACCACGTCCGCCACCCCCCGCCTGCTGCAACGGCGATTGCCACGCCACTGAAAAGGGCTCCCCCCAGCGCGCGAGACCTGATCTTTGCCGGCGACCTGGACGACATCGCCAGCCCGCTGTCGCGGCTCTCGCTTGGGCGCGAAAAAAGTTGGAAAAAAATGGCCCGCCGAGAGATTTTCTTGGAACCTTTCGGCGGGCCCAAGCGTTCTATCTATACAGAATACCATATCTTAAGGTACTGGCATTCACAAAGTAATCTTTGACAATTTAGCGAATCTGGGCGACCTCAAGACACGCTCTTGTGGGGGGCAAAACTACCAGGTTTCCAGAAACCCCCGTGGTGCCGGTTTTTGGTAACCTGGCAGCGCGTGAAAACTCGATTTTCCCGGCGTTTTTGCGGATTTGAGCGGGCGCAGGTTACCACGACCAAGAAATCGTGGCAACCACGCGCAAGTCTCGACAGGACAATCGTTTAAGAGCACAAATTGGCTCCAATTCCCGATTTTCACTGGAAACCAAATATGAGAACCTTGCGGATCGAGAGCGTAAGTGCCAAGTAGGCCCCCCGGACTGGACCGCGCACGACAATCGGCGAGACTACAGCGGGCGATTCAACATGGCGGTGACGCCCCCGCGCGGAATCGCCCCCCCGCTAAGTTTCTCCCGGTCACCACTATGCACGACTTCCCGACCTACCCTGCCGCTCCGCTTCCCGTCCTTGATCCGCAACTCAAGGCTCGCTTGGCGGCTGGCGGGATGCTGCGTGATTTGATGGATTACCCGCCCGTCGAAGGGCGAGCCGAGTTCGAGCGCCGCGCCGCGGCCGATCCCAAGCTGAGCGAACCGGTGGCGAGTGCGGTGGACCGGACAGTTCCCGGTCCGGCAGGCGAGATTCCGGTTCGTGTTTACGCTCCGCACGGGAACGGGCCGTTTCCGGTGCTGCTGTTCTATCACGGTGGCGGTTGGGTGCTGGGGAGCATCAACACGCACGACGAAGTTCCCCGGTCGATTTGCCATCGCGCGGGGGTGATCGTCGTTTCGGTCGATTATCGCCTCGCGCCGGAGCATCGGTTCCCAGCCCCGCTCGACGATTGTTACGCCGCGCTCGTCTGGGCCGCCGAGCACGCGGCCGAGATCGGCGGCGATCCGCGGCGCTTAGCGGTCGGCGGCGATAGTGCCGGCGGCAACCTGGCGGCCGCGGTGGCGATTCGTGCTCGCGACGAGCGCGGCCCGCGAGTTTTGTTGCAAGTGCTGATTTATCCGGTGACGAACTACAACTTCGATTCCGCCTCGTACCATCAAATGAGCACCGGCTTTGGCCTGACACGGGCTGGCATGCAAGCCTTCTGGCGCGACTATCTGCGTGATCCAGCCGAGGGCTTGCATCCGCTCGCCTCGCCCCTGCAAGCGGGCAACCTGGCCGGGCTGCCGCCGGCGCTCGTCATCACTGCCCATTTCGACGTTTTGCGCGACGAAGGAGAGGCCTATGCCGCCCGTCTCGCGCAGGCCGGTGTCCCCGTGACTTGCACGCGCTACACGGCCATGAACCACGGCTTTTTGCGGCAAGCGGCGTCGTACGAAGATGGCCGCCAGGCGCACGAGCAAATCGCCGCGGCACTGCGCGAGGCACTCGGATAGCAACGAACCAATCCCTTAGCCCGCGCGAAAATCAGCGACGAGTTTCGGATCAATCCGCTCCTGCACGGTGGCTCGGTGCTTGCCCAGCTTGCGAGCCGCCGCCGCCAGATTCGGCGAACGGGCCATGATCAGCGAGCAGTAGCCCGCTAGAACTTCATCGAGCGAAAGTTCGCCGGCGCGGAGTTGGGCGACAAAACGGTTGAGCGCTCCGCCGCCCGGTGTCATCGATGGTGCGCTAGACTGCGCTCGATTCGTTGCCGCCGCGAGCTGTTGCGGCGCGAGCGGCGGATGATATTCGCCCCGCACCATGATGCTCCGCACGCATTGCTCCAACTCGCGAAAGTTTCCGGGCCAGGCATAGGTGGTTCCGACTTCCGGAGAATTCTCGATCCAATTGACCGACAGGTCGGTGAGCCAGTCGATCTGTTCGGGCCAGGCTCGGGAGCTGAGGCACTTCAGGGCGATCAGCCGAACCAGCACCGGCAGATCGCTGGGGCAATCGTCTAGTTGGTCGCGCAGCGACGGGGTGCGCACCACATCCGAGCAGAGGCGGAAATAGAGATCGGCGCGAAACCGACCGCCGGTAATTTCGTTCCCCAGGTCGCGATTCGTGGCCGCGATGATGCGCCCCGCGAAGCCGCGCGGGTCGGTCTCGCCGACGCGGTAGAACTCGCGGCTTTGCAGAACACGCAACAACTTGACTTGCACGGCGGGAGAGAGCTCGCCGATTTCATCGAGAAACACGCTATGTCCGCTCGCGCAGCGCTCGAACCACCCCACGCGATCCTTGACGGCACCGGTAAACGAACCGGCACAGTGCCCGAACATTTCGGACTCCACCAGGTCGCCCGGCAAAGCAGAAAGGTTGATCGGATGAAACGCTCCGCCGAACGCCTCGGTGAAACAGTGCCGGCGGGCATCGAACGGCACGAATCGCGACAGGCCGATCGCGGTGGCGACCAATTCCTTGCCCGTCCCCGAAGGACCGAGGATGAGCGTCGTCACCTCGTGCATGCGGTCAAAGAGCAAAGTGCCATAGAGACGCCGTTCGTGGGGGAAGATCGAGTTCCACACGGCCCCGCGCAGCCGCGCGGCCGGTCGCGAGTTTCCCTGCAGCAGAGTGCTGACCAGGGCAAAGCTGCGCCGCAATTGGAACAAGATCGCGAACATCCGCGCGGGGTCGCGAAAGAACTGGCCGAGCTCCACCGGTACGTCGGTCCACTCACGGCACGCGGCGACAAATGCCGGATACGCGGCGATTCGCGCCGTGCCATCTCCGGCGGCTTGCAACAGATCGTCGCCATCGAACCAGCGGAAGTAGATCGGAGCAAAGTACAAGTCTTCATACGCATGCATTTCGGCTTGGTCGTCGGGGCGCGCTCCGGCGCGGAGGCGCTCGTTGAGTCGGGCCAGAAGCGCTTCAACTCGCCTCGTCAGCCCATCAACGAAAAGCCGCGGCGTGGCGACCGGTGGCCGTCGCTGGGCGGCCTCTTCGATGTCCAAACCTGGCCGATGCAATTGCTCGTGCAGGGATCGCGTCTCGGGATGGTCAAACGGGTTCAGATAGACCCAGCGCGACCAGGCGGTGGTGAATTCGCGCTCGCGAGGGTCGATGAGCATGAAAATTAGTGCCAAAAAAACAACAATGTGATAGTCAAATTATGGCACAAAGCGACAAATCTTAGCAATCATCGCTTCGGCAATAATCTCGCGTGAATCCCTAAGTTCAATTACTGAAACAACTTACGGCTTTGTTCCGAACGTGGCACGCAACGTGATTAAGGGGGAAATGCCGGCACTTGCCGGATGTGCCCGATCCCCACGCTTGCCGGAGCTTCGCCATGCGGTCGAATCCGATTGCCTCGCCGGTCCGTTCCCCACTTCGTAGTCGCGTGCTGGTGGCGACGGGATGCGCCGTGCCGCTGTTGCTGGTTGGCGGCTGGGGAGGTTGGACCGCTCTCGAACCGCGTCCGGACGAGCACTTCGAGGTGGCGGCCGTCATCAATGGTCAAACCCGACAAATCCAGATCGAGGCCTTCCATGCGGTTGGCGGGGACGGCTCGGCGGTGGTTTTGGTGCATGGAGTGGAGGGGGCCAATCGCTTCCGGCGCAGTCGCTTTCGCGTCGCGCGCGACCTCGCGCGACAAGGGCATTCGGTCTATGTCGTTCACTACTTTGACGCGGTGGACTACGACGACTTGTGGCAGTTCACGGCGGATGGCCGCCTCGACACGCGAGCGATCGAGGAGGCTTGCCTGCGCGACAGCGAACATTGGATCGCGGCGGTCGTGGCGACCGTGACACAGCTTGCGAAGCGGCCCGAGGTCGATTCGCGACGAATCGCGATCAGCGGTTATTCGCTGGGAGGATTCATCGCGCTCACGGCGGCCCAACAGGCCCTTGCCAGCGACACAATCTCCGATGTGCGGGCCGTGGTCGTGAACTGGGGAGCAAAGTTCGCCACCACCGATTTCACGCCAGGCTTTCCGCCCACGCTCTTTGTACATGGTGAGCATGACGAGATCGTGCCAATCCAATCGGCGCGCGAAACGATCGCGATCCTCCATGCCGTCCAGGCCGACACCCGGCTGCACGTCGTGGAGGGTGCCGGTCATTTGGCTCGCTCGCCGGAAGCCGACAAAGCGATTCGCGATTTTTTGGCCGAGAAACTTGCTCCGCCAGACGAGGCTTGCCTTTCCGCCAGTTGCGAGTCATGGCTGGGCAATCACTGGCCCCACGATCGCCACTTCATCGCGCCACACATGCCGCGATTCTAGGTCGCAATAGTCGCTTCACTCGCTTGTTGAACCATTCTTGAAAGGACTTGTCATGAACCGTTATCCCGTGATTTCGTCTCCCGCCGTCGCGGCAACTGCCGCCACCGCGCTGCCCCGTGCGGCGACAACTCCACCTGGACCGCGCGGCCACTGGCTCTATGGGCAGTTGCGTGAGTATCGCCGAGATCGCCTCGGCTTTCTCGAAAGCCTGAAAGCCGAATATGGACCGCTCGCGTCCTATCGCTTGGGGCACCATCCGTTCGTCGTCGTCAGCGAACCGGCGGTCATCGAGGAGGTGCTGGTCACGCGCAACCGGCAGTTTGGCAAGTTTTACATCACGGCGATGCTGCGCGAGGTGTTTGGCGATGGCCTGCTCACGAGCGAAGGAGACGCCTGGCGTCAACGCCGCAGAATGATCCAGCCCACGTTCGCCACCGCGCAACTGGCGGCAGCCGCCCCGGCGATGGTCCGTCAGACGGTGGATCATGTCGCCGCCTGGCAGCCGGGGGACGAGCGCGATCTGCTCGCCGAAATGCAACGCCTGACGATGGCCATCGCGGCCGAGACGTTGCTCGGATTGCACTTGCCGGCCGACATCGCGGCGATTCACGAGCCCCACGACCTGATCCGTGCCGAGTTCGACCGCCGCGTCGAGAGCGTGTGGACCGCTCCGCGCTGGCTCCCCACGCCACGCAACTTGCGCATGGCTAGCGCCCAGCGGCAAATCCGCGGCCTGGTGGATCGATTGATCGCCGAGCGCCGGCGCTCGAATCACTCCGGGCCGGATGTCCTGTCGAGCTTGCTCGTGGCTGGCGGCGAGCCGGGCCAGCGACTGACCGACGAACAGATCCGCAACGAATCGCTCACCTTCCTCTTCGCCGGCCACGAGACGACCGCCAGCGCGCTCGCCTGGGCCTTCTATCTGCTCGCCACGCATCCGGCGGTCGAGGCCCAGCTACACCGGGAACTCGACGAAGTACTGGCGGGAAGAATGCCGACCGCGGGGGACTATCCGCGTCTCAAGTTTACCGAGAACATCTTCCGCGAAACCTTACGGCTGTACCCTTC
Source organism: Pirellulaceae bacterium (assembly GCA_033762315.1). GTDB lineage: Bacteria > Planctomycetota > Planctomycetia > Pirellulales > Pirellulaceae > CAYLLN01. Next base: position 35,591 of record JANRLS010000199.1, on the reverse strand, counting down.
GGCCTATGGCATCGGTCGGCAGGCACAATCCGAATGCGAGTTGGGGGGCTTTCGAATTCCACGCGGAACGAATGTCGTGCTGAGCCAATGGCTGACACATCGCGACGGGCGTTTCTTCGAGCGTCCAAACGAATTCGACCCTAGCCGCTGGGCGCCGGAATTTCAAAAGCAGTTGCCGCACTGCGCCTATTTTCCATTTGGCGTTGGGCCGCGAGTTTGCGTTGGGAACCACTTTGCGATGCTCGAAGGAACGCTGGTGATTGCGACGATCGCCAGCCGCTATCGCTTGCAAATCGTGCCTGGGCAAACAATTGTTCCGCACCCTTCGGTCACGTTGCGGCCCAGCCCCACCGTGCGACTCGTTTGCGAGCCGCGCTGGCGCTGAATGGCGGATGGCACTCCAGGGGAGCTAGCGCACCGGCCGCTGACCCCACGGGATCGGCATCGTCGGCGGTTTGCGATGGCGGTCGCGGCGCTGGTCCTTGGGGCGGCCTTTCCACCAACTGGTGAAGCGGACGAGTTGCTTGACGGCTTCTTCGTAGGCCCGCCGCCCTTTTTCGGGTGTGGCCAGCTCGGCCTCGCCAAGGACGCCGGTTTCGGAATAGCTGCTGGTCCAGGAGACGACGGTCGAAGGGCCGGCCCCGAACAGATCGACCCACATGAAGGGGCTGTCGTCCTGGTTGAACGAGATCGTGCCGCTCTTGATTTTGTCGGTGCGGACATTGTCGCCGTCGAGGTACATATAAAGCGAAGTTTCGAGTTCGCAAGCATGGGCACAGCCGCCGGGGAACTTGCTCTCGCGCCAGCTTGGCAAAAACTGCTTATCGACCGTCAGCAGTTGCCACCACGCCGTGCAGATGCACTCGGCATCGGTTTCGAGATTCGTGCGGCGGGCCACCAGGTCGAGGTTCGGCATGTTCGAGCCGTGACCGTTGAGCAGGATAATCTTCTTGAAGCCGTGATAAGCCAGCGACTTGGTGATATCGAGCACATGGTGCATGAAGTGCTCGAAGTCGTTGTTGATCGTGCCGGGAAAATCCATCACATGCCCCGTGTAGCCATAGGCCACGATCGGCAGCACCAGGAGCTTGTCGGGAATCGCCAGCCCCGCCCCCTTGGCGATGCCGCCAGGGCAGACCAGATCGACATCCAGCGGCAAGTGCGGGCCATGCTGCTCGACCGCGCCGCACGGCACGATGCAGACCTTGCCCAGATCGACCGCGTCGTTGATCTCCGGCCAGGTCAGTTTTTCGTAGCGGTATTCAGTGGCGGCGCGGGACATGGGAGTCTCCTAAATTCAGAGCAACGGAGAGAAATTTCAAGCATTCCAACCGACAATCTTTCGCACTGCATCGTACCCGGCCCAGACGCTGAAAAACCCAAAGAACAGCACGGTCGCGACGAGCACGGCCAAGCGCCAGCGGCTGATGCGAACGGCGGCGGGAAGTCGCCAATAGTTGATATAGACGAGGGCCATGCTGTAGAGAAACATCACGCCGCCGTTCATGGCGGCAGTGAACTCGAAGAGCGACATCGCCCCCACGTCGATCCAGTAGCGTTTAAGCAAGAGCAGCCCACAGGCGAGGGCGATTTCACCCCAGAGGAAGGCGAAATAAAGCCGGCCTTCGGTCCAGAATGTGTTTTCGCGGAGCCAGGCAACCTTGACGATGTCGGTCGAGATGCGGCTGGAGGCGTCGAGCACGCCAAATTCGGTGGTGAAGAGAATCGCCACTCCCATGCTCAAATAGAGCCATTTGGCGGAGGGCGCGATCAGCTCCGCCAGGCGATTGGCTTGGGCCCAGACAAAGCCCATTTCGCGGTATTTTGCCGGATCGAGCAGCCGCTGGCCCGTCGCATCGTAGGTGCAGATATAGGCGATGAGCGTCAGCAGGACGAGGCACACGAGGCAGGTGCAGAGAAAACTGAACAGGTGCTCGACGCAGGCCCCGCGCCACCATGCGGCCCAGCGGCCAAGATTTTCCGCCGTGTGTGGGAAATGAAAGCCAACCTCGGTGATCGGTTCGGGCTTGCCAGTAAGGGGGCTGGTGATGCGGCCGACGTGATTGCCCATCGCATAACCTTTGTCGCGAATGTAGTTGCTTTGCGACAGGTTCATCGTTCCCCCCGCGCCAGCGAAGGCGAGCGCGCCGAGCAGCACGATGGGGGTCAATCCCGCATCGAGCCGCGGGGCAAACTCCGGCGCGCCAAGGGTGATGACGGCTTGCGCTTGGGCCGCGAGGGCATCCGGCCGGCCCGCCAACAGCCACAGGGCCAAGCCCACGACAATCAGGATGATGAACGTCACCAGAACGAGCTGCACTTTTTCCACGGTTTCATAGACGACTGGCCCCGCCGTGAGAATCGCCCCGCAGAGGACGATGCTACCGAGGGCGATCCACGTGTCATAGGGTCCGGAGGGAATTTTGCCATCCGCGCCGATGACGGGGGCCGCGGCAAGCCAGCCGAGCAGTTGGGCCGCGCCGGTCGCCCAGGCGGGAATCATCCACGGAATGATGTTGAGCAGCAGGAAGATTCCCGCGAGCGGCCGCCACACCCGGATGATGCCGGTCATTGCCGTCTCGCCGGTGGCGAGTGTCCAGCGCATGATCTCCAGGTTCAGGAAATACTGCATCAGCACCGCGAGCAGGCAGGCCCAGAAAAAGACGAACCGGCTTTGGAAGGTGATGTAGGGCCAGAGAACGAATTCGCCGCTACCGAGGGCGAGACCCGCCAGAATGATGCTGGGGCCGATCATGTGCCGCAGCGAAATCGGCGGCGGCAGGTCGCGCTCGCGCAGGGGGGGCAACGTGCCGGGAGGGATGATGGCGGGGGAAACAAGCGGCTCGGTGGGAGAGGACATGCCGAGCGATTCTCGCGAATTTTGCGGCCGATCCAACTAGGCGGGGCGGAAAATCGGGAAAATCGTCGGCGGCGAGCGGCGGTCGCCAGACGCTACCGCGCCGAGCTATCGGCAGCGGCGATGTCGCCGAAGCCAGCCTCGTTGGCAGCGCGGTTCGCAGCAGCTGCCGGACGAAGCCGATGGTTGCGGCTGGGCCAGATCGACGATCCAGATGTTGCGGAACGTGACCGGGTTACCGTGGTCCTGCAGGTTGATCGGCAGGCGGTCGGGCCCTTCCTGCTTGCCGCCCCCCGTTTTGGCGATGATCTCGCGGTTGTGAATCGTGACGCCGTTGTGCAGCACGGTAATCCAGGCGTTGGCGAGCTTCGTTTTGCCATCGGCGGCGAATTGCGGCGGCGTGAACCAGATGTCATAGGTTTGCCACGTCAGCGGCGGCAGGCACATATTCAGATCGGGCCGACGCTGGCGATAGAGGCCGCCACATTCGTTCTCGATTCCCTCCAGGCCAAACGAATCGAGAATCTGCACTTCGTATCGCTGTTGGATATAGACGCCGCTGTTGCCGCGAGCCTGGCCGCGGGCATACGGCATATACGGCGTGCGAAACTCCAAATGCAGCCGAAACGGACCGACCGTTTTTTTGGTCAGAACGCCGGCGAGCAGGAGGCCATCGGGAGTCAGCTTCGCGCCTGGCAACTCGGGAGTCGCCTGGCCGGCAAAGAGGACCGTCGCGCCGGCGGGAGCGGGCAAACCCATCGTGGAGCTCGTCCGTTCAACTTTCACGAGGCGGCCAATCTCGCGGCCGCTGGCATCTTGCACGATGGCGACTGGCCCGGTGAGCGAAATCTTGCCGTCCTCACCGGTGAGCAACACCGAGCCGCTTTCACTTTGGCCAGTGAGCTTCACTTTCGATTGCTGGTCCCAGCCTCCACCGGGCAGGCCCCCGCGAAAGCGCACCGCGTCGAACTTGCCATCCCCCAAGGCCACCACTTGCAGGCCGACCCGCTCATATCCCCGGCCGGCAATGTTGGCCGAGCCGCTGTATTCGCCTTGAATGGCAAAGTCAGCATCGGCGAGCGCGGGGTCGATCACCGCCGTCTTGCTGCCTGGCTTGGGTGGATTGGCACCGAGCAGCGTGGCGGCTCCAAAGTGGAGGGCAAGGAGTGCGGAGAGAATGGAGAGGGACTGACGCATGACTGGATTCCGCCTGGGTGTCGTACGAAGGGGCTGGCCGCCAGCGGCTGATGCCGGGCGCTCGCATGGCATGCGCAAAAGCATACGTTCGGAACAACCGTAATGCGAATCGGACCGGGCCAAAGAGCTATTTCTTGCCCGCCGGAAAAACATGCCCAGCCGCTTCCATCGGCACGGAATACAGCGAAGTACGGGCAGTAACGTAGAGAGTTTTGTTGTCAGGTCCGCTGAAGGTGCAGTTCGCGGGTTGCTCGGGAAACGCGATGATTCCGAGCGATTTGCCGGCGGGGTCCACCACCTGCACCCCCAGCTTCGAGGTGATGTAGAGGTTGCCTTTGGTATCGACGGTGAGGCCATCGCCACCGCCGCCGGTTTGCCCTTCGGCCTGCTTGAGCGTGCAAAACACCCGTTGCGGACCGAGCTTGCCGGGAGCTTCGACCGAGTAGGCGAGCATCTCGGCCTGCAGCGAGGGGATGACGTAGAGCGTCTGTTCGTCGGGCGAGAGGATGACCCCATTCGGCGCCCCCTCGACTTCGCCCAAACGCGTTACGTTTCCATCCGGAGAGCGGTAGTAAAACGCCCGCACTCCTTGCGGCAACGGCATCGGAGCGCGGAAGTGAGGATCGGTGAAATAGATGCCGCCGGCTTTGTCGATGACGAGGTCGTTTGGAGCGTTGAAGCGTTTTCCCTGGTAACCGTCGGCGAGGGAAGTCACTTTTTTCGTCGCGGGATCAATTTCCACGAGACGCCCATCCATTTCGCAAGCGACGAGCTTCCCCGTTCCGCCGAACATCAGCCCGTTGGTGTGGTTCGACGGATCGAGAAACGTCGTCAAGTCTCCCTTGGAATCGACCTTGAAAATCTTGTTCCCCGCCACGTCGCTGAAATAGATGTTTCCTAGGCCATCGGAGGCTGGCCCCTCGGTGAACATGAAGTTCCCTTGCACCTTTTTCACCTCGCCCGTCGGACCGATGCCCTGAATCGGCTCGGCGGCCGGGAGCGAAGTGCCAACGGACAGTAGCGCGAGCACGGCGGAGAACCAATTGCGAAACATGGGAGTATCCTGAGGAGAGAGAGTCAATTAACCCACGATTTCTTTGCGAATGCGGGCCAACAAGGGCAAACTCGGCCGGGGTTGGCCGGCTTCATCGTACAGCCCCGCATGGGCAAATTCATGGGGCTGATCGTCCTGCCAATGATTCCACACGAGGGCCTGCACCGACTGCTTGGCTACGAGCAGCGGCACCAGCCAATCGGCCGTTTCCTGCTGCCACTGGGGAGAGAGGCCTCTGGCGGCGAGATCGGCGAGGGGCCGGCCGGGATGCTGAGCGCGCGAATCAGGCGCCGCGGCCGCCGGAATGGCGAGCGAAACCACGAGCGGCACGCCGAGCTGTGCCCAGCGGTCAATCAGCCGGCTGACTTCGAGCGGATCGCGCGGCAGCGTTCCCCCCGGCCAATAGCCGTAGTTGATTTCGAGTCCCACGCCCGCGAGGCCCAACTCGCCACGCACCAGGGTATCGGCAAAGTTGAGCGGCGTCAGTTCCTGATCTTGGCGAGCGATGTACTCCCCCCAAGGTTGGTCGAAACTGACGATCACGGGGGTCCGCTGATCGCTGTTCCGCACCCGATCAACCGCTTCGACCACCAGCCTCAATCGCTGTTCCTCGGAATATTTGAAGGCACCGTCCTGATTCATCCGGGCGGTGACATTCCAGAGCTGCACTTTGCCGCGATAGCGTTGCACGACCGCATCGAGGTAGGTCAGCGCGGCGGTTTGCACCTCGTCGTAGTCATCGTCCATGAACAGCCAATCGGGCAGGGCATGGCGGTCGAACTGCAAGAGTGGCCCACAAATGATGCGCAGGTTGTTGTCGCGACACCATTGCACTTGGGCGTCGAGCGCGGCCCATTCGTATTTGCCCGCTTGGGGTTCGACCTCGCTCCACTGCGGCGCGATGGCGGCCGTGTTGAAAGCGGCAAGGTAGTGCGCTGCCGCCTCGCCCGCGAGCGGAGCGTGCAGCCGGCCGGCAACCAAGGTTCCCAGGGAGGCATGTTGCGCGCGGCGAATCGCCACCACCTGCTGCGAATAGTCGCGGCTTAGTACGTCGGCCGCGGCGAGCCCGACGGTAATCGCCTCATCGCTGTGACGGGCCGCGACTAGCGGATCCTCTTGCCCGGTCGCCGCCAGCGCGAAGGCCGCCGTCGCTTGATGCAGCAGCTTCTGAAACGCCTCGGGCAAGACCATGCCCGCCGTTTGCCACAGCGCCGATTGATTTCGCAGGCGATTCAAGGTGCCGCGGGCAAGCTCGACCGGCAATTGATACGGCCGCTGCCGCTCCATGAGCGCCCCGGACGAGAGCATCACGAGCCCCCGCTCGGGCACCAGCCAAGGAAAATGCAAATAGCCCGACTCCCGCGTATCGCGCTCGATGGCCAGCGAATTGCCGGCGATCGTCACCCGGCATTCCCAGGGAACCCCCTCGGCACCGGCCAGATAGGCTTGCTCGGCGGCCTGGGCCACCAGCAATTCGGGCCGCGGGATCACCAATCGCATGAGGCCCATGTTGATTGCCTGGCGCAAGACCCGCCCGGAAGGGCAGGCCAAAATCCGCAAGTGCAGCGCTCCCGCGCTGGCCCTGGTTGTGCAATAGTCGCCGCTTCGGGAGTCTAATCGAGCCGGGCATGGGGGGCAACGGCGCGACGCCAGAGCCAGCCTTTCCGCCGCCGTCTGGAACGATATAACAACGTCCGTGCCGTCTCGTTTCGCCGGAGCCGATCATGCCCGCCCTGTTGACGACGAATTTACCCGGCCTGCCGGTGCGGCGGGGCAAAGTCCGCGATGTTTATGACCTGGGGGACAAGCTGCTCCTGGTCGCGACCGACCGCATCAGTGCCTTTGACTGGGTCATGCCCAACGGCATTCCCGACAAGGGGCGGCTGCTCACCGAGATTAGCGGCTTCTGGTTTGATCGGCTCGGCGTGCCCAATCATGTGCTCTCGGACGACCTCTCGGCCGAAAGTCTTCCCGCCGGCACCACCCGCGACGAACTGGCCGGCCGCAGCATGCTCGTCCGCAAGTGCCAGGTGGTGCCGATTGAGTGCGTCATCCGAGGCTATCTCGATGGCTCAGGCTGGAGGGAGTATCAGCGCGGCGGTTCCGTCTGTGGCCTTCCGCTCCCCGCCGGGCTGGTGCAATGCTCGCGCCTGCCGGAGCCCATTTTCACGCCGGCAACCAAGGAAGAAAGCGGGCACGACATCAACATCCCTTTCGAGCGGATGGTGGAGATCGTCGGCGCGGGCACGGCAAACGAACTGCGCCGCCGCTCGCTCGACGTTTACATTGCGGCCGCCGAATATGCTCGCGAGCGAGGAATCATCATTGCCGACACCAAGCTTGAATGGGGCTGGCACGACGGGCAGCTTATCTTGATCGACGAAGTGCTCACCCCCGACAGCTCCCGGTTCTGGCCCGCCGATCAGTATCTGCCTGGCCGGCCGCAGCCTTCCTACGACAAGCAGTTCGTGCGCGATTGGCTCGAAACGACCGGCTGGGACAAGAACAGCCCGCCCCCCACGCTGCCGGAAGAAGTGATCGCCCGCACGCGCGCGAAATACGTGGAGGCGTTTGAACGATTGACGGGGAAGACTTTTGCCTAGCCCAACTGCAGTCGATGCGAGAGTGTTTCGCGCAACATGCGTTGATAGAGCCGCCAGGACGGAGCTAGAATTGGATTAGCCTTCTGCGGTCGCGAGTCCGGAGCCAGTTCGCGTGACAATTCAACTGACTACCCAGCAATGGGCCGACATCCAGCAGGAGCGCGATCAGCCCGTTCGCGTGAGCGATCCAGCCCAGAGTGCCTCGTTTGTATTGGTGCGGGCCGACGTTTACGAGCGTTTTAAGTCGCTGTTCGAAGAAGATCCCGTCACTGCTCAGGAACGGCAGTTTCAGTTGCAACAGTTTGGCCGACGAGCCGGCTGGGACGACCCCGCGCTGGACGTTTACGCCGATCTTGACCCGCGCCGCCAGCCATGAAGGTTTCGCGCGGCGACATCGTGCTGGTCGATTACCCGTTCAGCGACGGAACTGGGAGCAAGGTTCGGCCAGCCCTGGTGGTGCAAACGGACTCCCTGAACCACCGGATCGATGACACCATCCTGGCGGCCATCAGCCGGTCAACGCATCGAGCTTCGGCAACGCAGTTATTCATCGACTTGACGACGCCCGACGGATTAGCAACCGGACTGCGGCAAAGTTCGATGATCCAGTGCGAAAACCTGCTGACCTACGATTAGGGCCTCGTGATTGCCAGAATTGGCGGCCTATCAGCAACTCAGATGCGGCAGATTGACGATTGCCTCCGCAAGGCACTGGAACTGTGAATTTACGCCGAATGGCTTGTCGGGCATTGAATCTATTCCCGAACCTCCACATCACAAACCACCAGGCGATGGTCGGAACGGGCGGTCTTGATCGCCGAGACTTGCATTGGCTGGCAATTTAAGTTGGTCCAAATCTGATCGACGCGGAAGAGGGGCCAGTCATTGGTTCCCGTCGCGCCCCAACCAACACCCCGGCGCGAGAAAGCATCAGCAAATTCCGGCTTTAACTGGGATAGTGCCGCATCCAGTGGCGTGGTGTTGAAATCTCCCCCAAGGATGACGGCGGAGTGACTCTCTCCGTTCGCGAGGGCCTGTTGGAGTTGCCCCAATTGGCGACGATGTGTTTCTCGCAAGTGCCGGTGTTCCGTCCAGAATTGCCAGCTCCAAGGGTCAAATCTTGGTGGGGGCGGCGCGAGTCGCAGGCTGATGCATTGCACCTCGCATCCGGCATGCAGGCGCACATTCGCACCGATATAGTCGCCGCCTCGTTCGCCGAATGGTTCGCCAATTGTTCCGCGTGTTAGGATTGCGACGTCTCCGGTGGCAACAAACGCTCCCTGTTCGCCAAATAGCCCAGTTGTCATTCGGGCGAGCGCCTCGCGACTCGGCGCCTCCTGCAACAGGACGACATCCGGCTTCAAGGGTTGCAGGTCGGCCAAACACTTTTCGGAGTTCGCACAATTGAGCGAAATGACTCGAATTCCAGTTCCATTGGTGGCTGCGCTCGACGGCAACCCCAATCTCGCCAGGGCGGGAAGCTCCTCGACCCAAAGTCCGGCAAACACAAGCCAGAAAATGGCAAGAACAACTGACAGTCGAGGTTTTCCGACTCGCCAAACCGGAATTGCCGACAGAACTCCGGCCAGCAACCAAAACCAGGCCGGAACAAGCGTCAGTGCCGCGAATTGGTCTGGCCGCCAAACGCACGCGACAGTCGCGACGACACACGCGAAGATTGCAGTCGCCACGATCAGCAGACGACCGACTTGGCCTAGTCGACGAAACCGCGGCCTCGTGGCTTCGGTTTCGGAAGCGGCGTCAACTAGCGGCATTCCATGATTCTAATACGCTGCCGCTTCGGCCTGGTTAAGGCGGGCCATCCGCTCGCGGATGTCGGGCTGGCGGTCGAGCAAATTGGCAATCACCTGCCAATCCAGCGATTCGGGGCCAAGGGCGTCGAGAATGAGCTGCACATGCTCCCAATCTTCCTCGTCGTGAATCGCCAGGCGCAGATCGTCGCGATCCAGTTGCGATGGGACGGCGAGCAGCTTGAGAGCAAACACCTCCGGATGCGAATAAAGAAACCGCGTCGCGTCGGCTCGATCCGCGGGCGTTTTGGCCATTCGGTCGGCTAGCAAAATCGCCTCGCCGCGGCACCACTCGGCAAAGACCCCCAGCTTCGACTGCATGACCGGCCTGCCATCGGCCAGGGCATAGCCGGCATAGTCGCACGTTCCGCCGCTGGTGGCGGCGGCGATCAGGCGGTCGAGCAGCGCCGGATCGACAAAGGGGTGGCTGACATTCAGGCGAATCGCCGCCTGACACCCCATGCGGCGGACCACGGCGGCAAAACGGCCGAGCGGATCGGCCTCCGGAGCGTGAAACACGGGGACATCGGGAGGACAATGCTCGACCAATCCCCGCGACAGACGGTCCTCACCGGCCAAGACAACAACGCCATCGACCCGCTCGGCATCCGAGACGCGGCGGACGACCCACTCCAGCAGCGTCTTGCCGCCAAATCGCCGGCGGGCGATCCCCGCGAGGGGCGAATCGGACCGCAACTGCTCGACCGACGGACGCAACTCGACAACAGCCAGTGTCTTCGCCATCCCAGCACCCTCCGTGAACGACCCGAACAACCACGCCTGAACCAAAATTTAGCAGGGGCCAATTTGCAGGGTCAAGCCGAAATCAGCCCGTGGGCGAGGTCGGCCTGGTCACGACTCGGCCCCTGACAGTCCTGGTCATCCTTTCGGCCGATATCCGCGGCCCGGTTTGTGGCGTGATTGTTTGCTCCCTTGGCGCGCTCGGGGCAATTTATCTTCGCGCGAGGGTTTGTTCGGGCGCGGCCCTGTTCCTGTGGTAGGCGGTTGGCCCGCGCCGGTGCCAGGCGGCGTATGCACGTAGTTGCCCGCAAACCGCTGGTTGGCGTCTTCGCGGCGACGCTGCAAGGCTTCTTTCGGCGGCCGGCTGGGAATCAGGCTGTCACAGTCGTCCCCAATCAAGTCTTGTCGGCCGGCCCGCTGCAGGGCCTCGCGCACCTCGAAGTAGTTCTCGGGCTTGAAGAACTGCATGAGGGCCCGCTGTAGCTTGCGGTCCTTCAGATTGCGGGTGATGTGAACGGGCTTCTTCGTGAAGGGGTCGATCCCGGTGTAATACATGGCGGTAGCCACATCGAACGGAGCCGGGATGAAGTCTTGCACCTGATCGGGCCGATAGCCGCTTTGCTTGAGGAACACGGCGAGGTGGATCATCGCGTCCAGGTCGCTGGCCGGGTGGCTGGCGATGAAATAGGGCACGATGAACTGCTCTTTGCCCGCTTTTTTCGACTCGCGGTCGAACGCTTCGGCGAAGCGCTCGAAGTCGTCCCCCGAAGGCTTGCGCATCTTCATCAGCACTTCGGGATCGGTATGCTCCGGGGCGACCTTCAAATGCCCGCCAACATGATGCCGGGCCAGCTCGCGCATGTATTCGGGCGAGCGGCGGGCCAGGTCCATGCGGATGCCGCTGGCGACGAGCACCTTTTTGATCCCCGGAACCTCGCGGGCCTCTTTCATCAGCGCGACGAGCGGACCGTGATCGGTTCCGAGCAGCTTGCAGATCGTCGGATGGACGCACGACTGGCGGCGACAGACGGCTTCGACTTCGGGCCGAGTGCATTTCATCTGATACATGTTGGCCGTCGGTCCGCCGATGTCGCTGATCGTTCCTTTGAACTTCGGGTCGGCCGTCATTTGCTCGATCTCGGCAATGACCGACTCCTTGCTGCGCGACTGAATCACTCGTCCTTGATGAGCTGTGATCGAGCAGAACGTGCAGCCCCCAAAGCAGCCCCGCATGATCGTGACCGAGTCCTTAATCATGCCGAACGCCGGGATCGGCTCTTTGTAGGATGGGTGCGGACGCCGGGTGTAGGGCAGCGTATAGATCACATCCATCGACTTCTCGGAGATTGGCAGGGCCGGCGGATTGGCGACCACCGCCTGCCGGTCGTGCCACTGCACGAGTCGCTTCGCGTTGTACGGATTCGTTTCGTTGTGAATCATCCGCGTTGCTTCGGCAAAGGTCGGCTTGTCGGCACAAACTTGCTCGTAGCTGGGAAGGACGAGGGTGTCGGGTCCAAGGTCCAAAGTCCCAGGTCCAAGGTCCGTATCCAACCTTGGACTTTGGACATTGGACTTTGGACTCCCTTCCCACCTCGGAATCGCCTCGCTCGCGCCCAAGCAATACGCCACTCCCCGCATGTCGCGCAAATCCTTGACCGACTCTCCCGCGTTCAGCCGCCGGGCAATTTGCAAAATCGCCTCTTCCCCCATGCCATACACGACGAGGTCCGCCTTGCAATCGAGCAGGATGGACCGCCGAACCTTGTCGGACCAATAGTCGTAGTGCGCCAACCGGCGCAGGCTGGCCTCGACCCCGCCGGCGATTACCGGCACGCCGGGAAAAGCCTCTCGCGCTCGCTGGCAATACGACAGGGTCGCCCGGTCGGGCCGCAAGCCAATTCGCCCGCCGGGGCTATAGGCGTCGGCATTGCGCACCTTTTTGTTGGCGGTGTAGTGGTTGATCATCGAGTCCATGTTCCCCGCCGAAATGGCGAAGAATAGCCGCGGCTTGCCAAATCGCCGCCAATCGTCCACTCGCCGCCAATCGGGCTGGCTGACGATTCCCACGCGATAGCCCCCCGCCTCCAGCACGCGGCCCAAAATGGCCATGGCAAAGCTGGGATGGTCGATGTAGGCATCCCCGGTGACGATCACCACGTCGAGTTCGTCCCAGCCGCGGCGGCGAGCCTCGTCCATGCTCATGGGGAGGGCTTCTGACGTGGGGCGGGCGTCTCGCCTGCCGCGTGGATCGGCACCTGGCAGGCGAGACGCTTGTCCCGCGGCCACTTGTCCCGCGGCCACTTGTCCCACTGACATTTGTCCCACGGTTTCGAGCATCGTTCCGAGGCGGCCAGCCTGCGGATCGAACATCGGCAGCGAGAAATCTTGCCCAGACATGGCGATGAATTGATGCGTCGCCGCTTCCCGCGACAGACGCCAGCATGTGCTGCATTTTGAATGAGGGCGAACTCCCGCCGAGGAATCCGCGCGGCCTCGATTGCCGGCGCTCGCTCCTGGGGGCACTGTCCACTCATTCTAGGCGCTGACGGGCCGCGGCGCGAATGGGCGAAAGTCGATGCTTTGGCCGTTTTCTCGCAGTTTTGCTGGTCGCGGCAGTGACTACGCGGCCCCATCCGTCGCCGGCTTTTTGGCGAACCGGTGAATAACGAACTCCACCACCGCCGGCAGTAGCGAAACGGCAATGATCAGCAGCACCACGAGCTCAAAGTTGTGCTTGATGATCGGAATGTTGCCGAGCCAATAACCGGCCTGCATGCAAACGACGACCCAGATCACGCCACCAATGACGTTGTAAGCCAGGAACCGGCCGTAATTCATCGAGCCAACGCCGGCCACGAACGGGGCGAAGGTCCGCACGATCGGCACGAAGCGGGCAATGATGATCGTCTTGCCGCCGTATTTCTCGAAGAACCGCTGCGTGCGCTCCAGATGCTTAGGATTGAGCCACCGCGAGAGCTTGCCGCTCAGCACCTTCGGCCCCAGGAACTTGCCCACGTGATAATTGACCGTATCCCCCAAAATGGCCGCGATGGTGAGCAGCCCCATCGCCGTCCAAATTTCGATCGGCTGGTCGGGCTGAGCCGCGAACGCCCCCACCGCGAACAGCAGCGAATCGCCCGGCAAGAGCGGCATCACCACGAGGCCCGTTTCGCAAAAGATGATCGCGAACAGCACCGCGTAGGTCCACGCGCCGTAATCCGAGACGAACGCCTTCAGGTGCTCGTCGAACTTGAGGATGAAATCAATCAGGCGGAACATAGCGGCTATGCCGGCGGGTGGCGGGGCGGTCCGTGCAACTATAGCTCAGGCTTCGCCCTCCCCAATCGTGCAAGGCTTCTCCTATTCCGGCAGCGGCTTGCCGTGCGTTTCGGGGGCGAACCAAATCAATATCATTCCGATCAGGTAAACCAGGGCGATGATCGAGCAGGCGAGCGGCCGCCCGTGCGGCAGCGTCCAGCCGGCCAGGTGCCAGTCTTCGGTGAAGATTTTCAGCAAGTTGCCAACTTGCAGCACGCCGACCGCTGCCAAAATCCGGCCGAAGTTGAAGCCAAAGCCTTGCCCCGTCGCTCGCACGTTCGTGCTAAAGAGTTCCGGCAGGTAGAGCGGCAGCCAGCCATAAAACGACGCGGTACATGTGCCCGCCACGAAGGCCCAGAACAAGAGGCCCGAGCCATACGTGGTGTTCCCCAGGTACAGCATCCACACCGACGCCATCGACAAGCAGCACAGCACGAAATAAGCCGGCCGCCGGCCGAGCCAATCTCCCGCGAAGGCGGCCAGGATCGTGCCGACGATGGCTCCCACGGACAGCCAGATCAGCGTGTGTTCTTTGGCCTTGGGCTTGGGAAGCACAAAGCCGGGCGGCGCGTCGATCGCGGCCAGTTTCGCCTTGTGGTCGGCTTCGGCGACATCGCTGGCCCAGGTCGGCGCTTGCTGGGTCGTGCCCCAGGTGCCGAGCAATGCGACGCCGGCGAGGCACGCCGCCAGCAACATGCGATTCAGCGTTGGCTTCCAGTTCTGCTCGCCGCCGACTGCCGCGTGCCGCTGGAAATAGCGGATGACCGGATAGGTATAGCCGGCGGTGGCGATGGCCAGGCCCACCAGCGTGGCGAGAATTTGGACCGCCGTCCACGTTGCCGAGGGCTCTTTCACCGGCCAGCCCCAAACAGCGACGATCAGCGCCGGCCCCGCCAGGCCGATCAGCACCGCCAGCAAATCTTGCGTGGCCCACATCGACGTGTTTCCCGTCCCCTGCTCCTTTTTCCACTTCTCCGATTCCGGCACGAAGATGCGAATAAAAAACGTGAGCAAGGCCGGCAACGTCCCCAGGATCATCATCAGCCGCCAGCCGCTGAACCCGACGAGCGACTCGGCCGTTTCCGGCGAGGTGCCAACTTGCAGCAGCGTCTGCCGGACCGACTCGAGCCAGTCGAGCAGCACCAGCCCGACAAAGCCGACGAGCAAGTATCCCACGTTGGCGGCCGCTCCGATGAGGCCCGCCATGAAAGCCCGCGATTTGTTCGGCCAGACCTCCATCACCAGGGCCACGCCCAGTGACCATTCGCCCCCCATCCCCAGTGACGCGATGAACCGCAGCACGCCGATTTGCCAGGCCGCCCCGGCAAAGCCGCAGAGGCCCGTAAACAGGGCATAGGTCAGTACGCTCAGCGTCATCGCCCGCACCCGGCCGATCCGGTCCCCCAGCCAGCCGAACAGCACGCCACCGGTCGCGGCACCGACCAGGAAACTGGCCATGATGATGTTGAACCACATGTCGCGGTCCCCCTTGACCACGCCCGGCATCAAGGCTTCCATCGCTTTGCCGCCGACGAGCGAGAACACCCCCATCTCCGCCCCGTCGAACATCCAGCCGAGCAGCGCCGCCGCCAGGGCCATCCATTTGCCAGCGTCGGCGGCGGGCGGGGAGCCGGTGCGATTGAGTTCAGGGGGAGCAAGCGGTTCGGCAAGGGCCATGGGCGGGGCTTTCCGGCGGAGGAGAAGACGAAGCAGCGTGATTGTAGGACCGTGGGGAGCGCGGTTGCAATTGTCGGCAGGTTGCCTTGTCGCAACCCGACCTCGCCAACCCTCCGTGGGCACGCGGCCACTCCACCGCGGCGGGAGCGGTTTTCAGTGAGCTCACGCCCCTCTGCAATGCCCCCTCCTGCGGGTGGTGTGGCGTGGTTAATTAGTTATCAAAAGGCATTTTGCACGACCTTTTCTTGCCCCAATTATCGACTCTAAGTGCTTGTTGTTCAAAGACTTGCGGAAATAACATCACCCGGCGCGCTATAAGTGATCTTCACATTCATCAGCCCCCTTTTCGTGCGCCCATCTTGTCATCCTCAGCGTCACGTCCGACACCCATTCTTCGGCTCAATGTGGCTCAGTCGGCTGGTGTTCGCCAAAGTCGAACAGGACCGAGACGCTCGCCCGCTGCACTACCCTCGCCAGCGAACAAGCTCCTGAGCTTGCTAAGTTCCTGATCCTCAATATACTATACAAAACATCATTTGTCAATAGTCTGGCGCGTGGATTTTTCTAGCCACCGTGCCACTTGCAGCAGGTCGCTGCTGACGAAGGAAAGCATCCGTCACTAGAGGCGTGGCAATCCACGCCTTGACGACTACCCGACGACGGCAATCCCGTCCCAGGATGCGATGGTCGCACCTCAAAAAAAAACCGCCCGCTCTGGCCGGCAGAGGCCACAGCGAGCGGCGATGGATGGAAATAAAGATGACGACGCCGGGCCCGAGGACTGGCCGGATGGCCGTCCTCAAAGTTGCCGACCAGGTGGATCTTGCATGTCGCCCCTCCTGTCGCAAAGGGTTTCAGGTTTCATGGCGTTTGGAGGATGCATCCCACGCGTCAAGTATCCCCGATTCGCCTCGCAGGGCAAGAAAATCTCGACGCTTTCCGTGGCGATTTTCGGCGATTTCCACCGCCGCCAAGACAAGCGCAACGACTGGCGAAACCTTGCGGGCCGAGCTGCCGACTCCTGGGCAATTTTCGGAATCCGAATGCTGGCCCGTGGGGCGAAAATCGCTCGCCAGCGGCAGCACTCGACACATGCGGACGACCGCTGGCCTCGCAATCTTCCAGGCATCGGCTGGCCTTTACTCCCCCCACAAAAAAATCCTGCGCAATTCCCCCTTCACCGCCCATTGACGGCTTCGCGAAGCTCCATTACGATCTGGAGTTTCCCCTTGAGGGAAAGTACCGAAGCGATCACCTCCTGAGCGGGCAATTCGGCTGAATTTCCCGAGGAGTTTGCAAGCCAGTGGCAGCGACGAAAGAAGTTATTCGCATCCGCATGGAGGCGTACGACCACGCGATTCTGGACCAAAGCGCTCTGGAAATCGTGGATACGGCCAAGCGGACGCATAGCGAAGTGCATGGGCCGATTCCGCTCCCCACGCGGATCGAGCGGTACACCGTGCTCTCCGGACCAACGATTGACAAAAAGGCTCGCCAGCAATTCGAAATTCGCACGCATAAGCGGCTAATCGATATCGTGCAGGCGACCGCCAAAACGATCGAGGCTCTCAACAAGCTGAGCCTGCCGGCCGGCGTGGATATCAAGATTAAAGCGTCGGCGAGGTAGTTGTGCAGGGTGAGTGGTGAGTGATGAGTGGTGCAAGTAGCCCGCTCCGAATGCTCGCCGCTTCCGAAAAATCGACTAGGAATCAACCTATCGACTGGAAGCTTGCCGGGTAAGCTCGCGAGCCGAGGCTCCGAAGCTCCCGTCGGCAACCGATCACGGGAATAATGCGATGACCAAGGGAATACTCGGCCGCAAGGTCGGGATGACGCAGATTTACGACGAGGCCGGGAATTGCATTCCCGTGACCGTTGTCGCCGCCGGCCCTTGTCGCGTGCTCCAGGTTCGCACCAAAGAGCGCGATGGCTATGAAGCGGTGCAGCTCGGCTTTCTCGATAAGCCCCGCCGCTTGGCCAGTCGCAGTGAACGTGGTCATGTTGCCAAGCTTGAAAGCAAGCGTAGCAAAAAGCTCGCCGCAGCCGGCGTCCAAGTGGCCGAAAAGGCGAATGCCGAGCCGCAACGATTTATTCGCGAGCTGCGCGGCCCCGCCGGCGAAACGAAGGTTGGCCAAAGTGTCACGGTCGATGTGCTCGAAGGGGTGAAGGCGGTCGATGTCACTGGCCTCACCAAGGGTCGCGGCTACAGCGGCGCGATGAAGCGGCACAATTTCAAAGGCCAGCGGGCGACGCACGGCGTGAAGAAGGTCCATCGCCACATGGGTGGCACCGGCGCTCTGGCGGCCAACCGCGGTGGCGGCCGCATGAAGAAGGGCAAAAAGATGCCCGGCCAATACGGCACCGAGCAGGTGACGATTCGCAATATCCCCGTGGCGCGCGTCGATAAGGGAAACAACCTGCTGCTCATTCACGGCGCGGTTCCAGGGCCGAATGGGGCGTTTGTCGTCATTCGCGAAACGAACAAGGTGGGGTAATGGTCAGTCTTCCAATCGTCAACAAGTTGGGTGCCGAGGTCGGCAGGTACGAGATCGACCTCGCTCAGCTTGCGCCGCAAGTCAGCCAGCAGTTGCTGCATGACGTGGTGGTCATGTATCAGGCCAACCAGCGGATGGGCACGCACAAGTCGAAGAGCCGTGGCGAAGTCGCGGGCACCACGAAGAAGATGTATCGCCAAAAAGGGACGGGCAACGCCCGTGCCGGTTCGCGGCGGTCTCCGATTCGGCGCGGCGGCGGCCACGCTTTCGCCCTCGCCAATCGGGACTACTCCTATCGCCTGCCGAAGAAAGCGGTCCGAGCCGCCACGCGAATGGCCATCGCCAGCAAGCTCAACTCGTCCGACATCGTCGTGATCGACGAATTGTCGTTCAGCGAGCCGAAGACAAAAGAGATGGCGGGCATCCTCAAGGCGGTCGGTCTCGGCGGCAAAAGCACGCTCGTCGCCACGGCCGGGCTCGATGCCAATGTCTATAAGAGTGCTCGCAATATCGACCGCGTGACCGTGTCGCACGTTGCCGAGCTCAATGCCCTGGCGGTGCTGACTCCCAAAAAGCTGCTTGTCACCAAGGCGGCACTCGACGCGATCAAAGACAAGGCCCCTCAGAAAAAGGCCTCGGCCTGACGGACTGAACCATGACTGAAGCCATTGCCACCGAGCCGAAACTGGAATCGTATCAGGTGATTCTGCGTCCGCTCGTCACCGAAAAGGGAATGCACCGTTCGACGCGGAACAATCAATACGCGTTCGAGGTGAATCCCGCCGCCGCCAAGGACGACATTCGTCGCGCGGTCGAAGATTTGTTCAATGTGAAGGTCGAAAAGGTTCGCACCCAAACCCGTCACGGCAAGCACCGCCGTCACCGGTTCAAGCAGGGAATGACCAAAAACTGGAAGAAGGCGATCGTGACTCTCAACGAAGAGCATCGGATCGACTTCTTCTAAACAACGCAGCGGCGGGGCCTGGCTTCGCCTCGGTCCTCCGGAAGCCAAAAGCTCCCGGCTAACGGAAAAATCAGTGTTATGGGAATCAAGCAATACAATCCGGTGACCGCGGGGCGTCGCGGCGCGAGTGTCAGCGATTTCGCCGATCTCACGCCCGGTGCCAAGCCCGAAAAGTCGCTACTGCGTCCCTTGCGCAAAAAGGGTGGTCGCAACAATCAGGGGCGGATAACCGTTCGCCATCGCGGCGGCGGCCACAAGCAGGCCTACCGCATGGTCGATTTCATTCGCGAGAAGGATGGCGTCCCGGCTCGCGTCGATTCGATTCAATACGATCCGAATCGCAATGCCCGCGTGGCTCTGCTGCACTATGTCGATGGCGAGAAACGCTACATCATCGCCCCCGAAGGGTTGAAGGCGGGCCAAACGGTCGAGAACGGCCCCGATGCGCCTCCCAGCGTCGGCAATTGCCTCCCGCTCAGCCGCATTCCGCTCGGCGTGCAGATTCACAATATCGAGCTGGCTCCTGGTCATGGGGCCAAGCTGTGCCGCACGGCCGGCGCCAATGCCACCCTGATGGCCCGCGAGGCCGAATGGGCCCAAATCACGCTTCCGAGTGGCGAAATCCGCCGCATTCCGGTCAAGTGCCGGGCCACGATTGGCGTCGTCGGCAATGCCGACGCGATGAACGTGGTGATCGGCAAGGCGGGTCGCAATCGCTGGAAGGGGATTCGTCCCTATGTCCGCGGCACCGCCATGAACCCGATCGACCACCCACACGGTGGTGGTGAGGGTCGCACCAAGGGTGGCCGCCATCCGGTCAGCCCGACGGGCGTTCCCGCCAAGGGTGGCAGCACCCGCAAGCGGCGGAAATCCACGAACAAAGCCATCGTTCGCCGTCGCAAGTCGCGGCGGTATGGCCAAATCAAGTTGAAGTAGGTCCATAGCCAGCAAGCAGAATCCCATGAGCCGGTCGAGCAAAAAAGGTCCGTTTGTCGATTTCAAGGTCTTCAAGAAGGTGCAAGCCGCCCTTTCTTCGGGTTCGAAAGAGCCGATCAAGACCTGGGCGCGTGCCTGCACGATCGTGCCCGAGTTCGTCGGCCTGACTTTTTTGGTTCACAACGGCAAGACGCACATGAAGGTGTTCGTGACAGAAGACATGGTCGGTCATCGCCTGGGAGAGTTCGCTCCGACGCGCACCTTCAAGGGGCATGGCGGTAAGGCGAAGAAGGAAGGGGCCGCTCCGGCTCCGGCGGCGAAATAGTCACGAGGCGGTTGTACCGGCGAGTCGCCAGTCGAGTAGTAAACAGCAAGGTGTCCCATGCCCTTCAAAGCCACCCATCAACACGCTCGCATCAGCGCCCGCAAAGTGCGGCTGATCGCGGACCTGATTCGCGGCAAGTTCGCCGACGAGGCGCTCGACATTTTGAAATACCAATCGCAGCGCGGCGCTCGGCTGCTCGAAAAGGTGCTGAAAAGCGCGCTGGGCAACGCTCAGGACCCCGACCAGAACCCCGGCAAGAGCGTGCGGGCGGACGATCTGGTGGTGGTCGATGCCCGCGTCGATGGGGGGCCGATGTTCAAGCGGATCAAGCCCGTGTCGCGCGGCATGGCGTACATGATCAAGCGCCGCACCGCCCACATTTCGGTAACGCTCGAAGACATCAATGAAATGTAGGCGCTGGTTGCGAAGCACCGGTGCCCAAGCATCAGATCACAAACCACAAACCACAAATCACAAACGAAATAACAAGCACGAAGTCACAAATCGATCTCATTCGGAATCTTGAATTTTCGATTCGTTTGAGATTTGGAATTTGAGTTTTGGTGCTTCGCCAGGCAGCCCGGTTCTGTCCAGAGCGGAACAAAAACCTATGGGACAAAAAGTACATCCAGTCGGGTTTCGCACCGCGATCATGATTCCGCACAAGAGCCGGTGGTACGCCTCCAAAAAGGAGTTCGGACCGCTGCTCTTGGAGGATTTCAAGATCCGGAACTTCATCAAGAAGCACCCGAAGAAAAACTACGCCCAGGCCGGCATCGACCGGATCGAGATCGAGCGGACGCGCGACGAAGTGAAGATCGTCCTGCATGTCGCTCGGCCCGGTCTGATTATCGGCAAGAAGGGGCAGGATGTCGAAATCCTGCAGGAAGAGCTGCAAAACCTGACCGGCCGCCGCGTGAACCTCAAGATCGAAGAGGTCGCGCGGCCCGAGATCATGGCGCAGCTCGTCGCCGAGGACATTGCCCAGCAACTCGCCAAGCGGGCTAGTTTCCGCCGCACGATGAAGCGGGCGATGGAAACGACGATGGACTCCGGCGCGAAGGGAATCAAGATTCAACTCGCGGGCCGCCTCGGCGGCTCCGAAATGGCGCGGTGCGAAAAAGGGGTGGCGGGTTCGCTCCCTCTGAGCACGCTGAGGGCGAAGATCGACTACGGATTCGCCGAAGCCGCTACCGCCCAAGGAAATATCGGCGTGCAAGTGTGGGTCAATCAAGGTATGCACGGGGGAGAAGAAGCCAATGGCGCTGATGCCCAAACGAGTGAAGCACCGAAAAAACCAAAGAGGACGTATAAAAGGTAAGGCCCAACGGGGCAACCGCGTCGTCTTCGGCGATTTCGGCCTGCAGGCACTGCAAGGGGGCTGGATCAAGGCCACCACCATCGAGTCGGGGCGTATTGCCGCTCAGCAATACGTCCGCGGCGAGGGGCGGCTCTACATCCGCATTTTCCCCCACAAGTCGGTCACCGCTCGTCCGCTGGAAACCCGCATGGGTACCGGCAAAGGGGAGCCGGATCACTGGGTCGCGGTGGTTCGCGAAGGGACGGTGTTGTTCGAGCTCGGGGGCGTGACCGAGCAGCAGGCGAAGCTCTGCTTTGCCCGCCTCGCCCACAAGATGCCGATTCCGGTCCGCATGGTTCGTCGTCGCCCGGCCTAGAGCCTGGCTTGTTTTGTCCGTGCCCTTTCGATTGCCGCCGAGTCCGAGTCAGCGAGTGCTGCCATGAAGATGAAAGAACTCCGCGAAATGAGCGACGAGCAACTCGTCCTCACCGTTCGCGAAACCGAACAAAACCTGTTCCGCCTCCGAATGCAGGCCCAAAAGCAAATCCTCGACGCGCCGAGCGAGCTTCGCCGGCAGCGGCGATTGATCGCCCGGGTCAAAACCTTGCAGTCCGAGCGGCAGAAGTCGAAAGCCAACTAAACCCCGCCCCGCGCGATGGCGGGGAATGCAGCCCAAAGTAGCCAGCCATGCCCAAACGAGTAGTTATCGGCGTTGTCACCCGCGATAAGGCGACCCAGACCCGTCGCGTGGAGATTCCCCGCCTGGTCCGGCACGCCGTCTATGGCAAGACGATGCGCCGCCGCACGATCTGCTACGCCCACGATGCCGAGAACATTTCGCACATCGGGGACACGGTCGAAATCGAGGAATCGGCTCCGATTTCCAAGCTCAAGCGGTGGACGCTGAAGCGGATCGTCGCCAAGGCCAAACAAGCCGGCGTGGAAGTCGCGGGCGAAGAGGCGGCAACCTAGCCCGCGGGCGCGGTTGAGGGATGCCCAGCGCGGCGCGCAACACACAGGTGCAACATGATTCAACAAGAAACACGCATGGCGGTGGCTGACAACACCGGTGCCAAAGAGGTAATGTGCATCAAGGTCCTCGGGGGCTCGAAGCGCCGTACCGCGGGCCTGGGAGATGTCATCATCTGCTCGGTGAAGAGCGTCATCGCCGGCAGCGAAATCAAGAAGAAGGCGGTGGTGCGGGCGGTGGTGGTCCGCACCAAAACCCCCGCCCGCCGCAAGGATGGCAGCTACGTCAAGTTTGACGCCAATGCCGTGGTGATTATCGACGCCGAGAACAATCCCCGCGGCACGCGCATTTTCGGAGCGGTGGCTCGCGAGCTGCGTGACCGGAACTTCATGAAAATCGTCAGCCTGGCGAGCGAGGTGGTGTGATGCATATCAAAACCAACGATCAAGTTGAGGTGCTGGCCGGCGACGACCAAGGGGTCCGCGGCAAGGTGCTGGCGATCGACCGCGAGAAGGGGAAGATCGTCGTCGAAGGGGTGAACAAGGTTTATAAGCATGTTCGCCGCAGCCAAAAGAATCCGCAGGGGGGCCGCCTGAACAAGGAAATGGCGATCCAGATTTCCAACGTGTTGCTCCTGTGCCCGAAGTGCAACCAAGGGGTGCGCACCGGCTCGCGGGTGGCGGCCGACGGGGGTAAGGAGCGGTTTTGTAAGAAGTGCGGCGCGTCGCTCGGCGTGATTTCGCCGGCGAAGAAGAAGTAGCCGGTGAAGCAGAAGTAAAGGTGCCCAAATGGCGAAAAAAGGGAAAAAAGAAACCGCGGCCGAGACGGAAGGCAAAGACCTGCCCGTCCCGCCTCCGCGCTTGCTCGTGAAATACCAGAAAGAGGTTCTTCCCGCCTTGGCCGGCAAGCTGACGCGGAAGAACCCGATGTCCCTGCCGCGCCTCGACAAAATCGTGGTGAACATGGGGGTCGGGGCCGCCACACAGGAAAAGAAGCACCTGGAAACCGCCGCCGAGGCGATGGGGCTGATTACCGGCCAAAAGCCGATCATCACCAAGTCGCGGCAGGCCATTTCGGCCTTCAAGCTCCGCGAGGGGATGCCCATCGGCTGCAAGGTGACGCTCCGCGGCCGCCGGATGTATGAATTCATGGATCGGCTGATTTCGCTCGCCTTGCCCCGCGTGCGCGACTTTCGCGGCATCAGCCGCAAGGCGTTCGACGGCAATGGCAGCTACAGCCTGGGGCTTTCCGAGCAGCTCGTGTTTCCGGAGCTGAACCCGGACAAATTCCTGCGGGTGCAGGGAATGAACATCACGTTCGTGGTCAAGAACGCGACGGACGACGAGTCCCGCGAGCTGTTGGCCCAGATGGGGATGCCGTTCCAGGCGGACGAGCCCGGCAAGAGGAAGTAAACCTTTTTCGTAATTAGCGCGAGAGTTCACGTGGCAAGTAAATCGAAGATCGCGATGGCGAAGCGGGAACCGAAGTTCTCGACTCGCCGCAAGCGGCGTTGTCAGATGTGCGGCCGGCCGCGGGCCGTGTATCGCAAATTCGGCATTTGCCGCATTTGTTTCCGTAAGTTAGCCGACCAGGGATTGATCCCCGGCGTGCGCAAAGCGAGTTGGTAAGGGGGATCCGCCGAACATGTTGACCGACCCCATCGCCGATATGTTGACCCGCATCCGCAACGCGATTCGCGTCGAGCGGCCGCACGTCGATATTCCGGTATCCAAAGTCAAACGCGGCCTGGCCGACGTGCTCAAGCGCGAAGGCTACATCTGGGACTGGCAGCTCGTCGAAGTCGAGCCGGTCCAGCAGCTGCGGCTGGAGCTTAAATATGGCCCGAACGGCGAGCACGTGATCCAGCAGATCAAGCGCGTCAGCACGCCGGGCCGGCGAGTTTATCGCCAGGCCCGCGAGCTGCGCCCCGTGCTCAACGGGCTGGGCATCACCATCATCAGCACATCCGGCGGCGTCATCAGCGACCGCGAAGCCCGGCAAAAGAACGTCGGCGGCGAAGTGCTGTGCGAGGTTTACTAACAGAAGGTTGGCACTAGCCATGTCGCGTATTGGAAACAAACCGATTCCCGTGCTGGATGGCGTCAAGGTCGCCGTCACTGGCCGGAAGGTCAACGTCGAAGGCCCCAAGGGGAAGCTCGAGTTCGAGCATCGCCGCGAGGTGGCGGTCGAGGTGGATTCCGCCAAAAAGCAGGTCGTCGTCAAACGGATCGACGACGAGCGAGCCTCGCGGGCCTATCATGGCCTGACGCGGGCCCTGCTCAACAACATGATCTTCGGCGTCAAGAACGGCTACGAAAAGAAGCTGGAGATTGTCGGCGTCGGCTATTTGGCGGCTCTCAAGGGAAAGGTGCTGCAGCTCCGCGTTGGTTTGGCCAACGAGCTGCACCGCGACATTCCGGTCGGGCTGACCGTCACCGTCCCCGATCAAACGCACATCGTCATTCAAGGTTGCGATAAGCAATTGGTCGGCCAATTCGCCGCCGAGTTGCGTTCGCTCCGCAAGCCCGAGCCCTACAAGGGGAAGGGTGTTCGCTACCAAGGGGAGCACATCAAGCTCAAGCCCGGCAAAGCAGCGACCAAGTAGCGGATGTAAAGCACCAAACAACAAGCACCAAATCTCGAACAATAACCAAGGACCAAAGGAGCAAGGCACGAAACGGACGGTTTGGAACACTTTTCATTGGTGTTTCAGATTTGTTTGTGATTTGTTGCTTGAGATTTGGTCATTCCTATCGCTGTTGGCTCTCCTATTGCGGATGGCCCCTCGGCAGCGGAGAACTAATCATGGACAAACAACGTTATCTCGGTGGTCAGCGGACGCGGCGCAAGTTCCGCGTGCGCAAAAGTATTCGCGGCACCACCGCGCGGCCCCGGTTGTCGGTGCATCGCAGCCATCAAAACGTGGCGGCGCAAATCATCGACGATTCGCTCGGCAAGACGCTGGTCTCGGCCAGCACGCAAGACAAGGCTCTCCGCGAGCAGCTCGCCTACGGCGGCAACAAGGGAGCGGCCCAAGCGGTCGGCAAAGCCCTGGCCGAAAAGGCGCTCGCCGCGGGGATCAAGGAAGTTTGCTTCGATCGGGGTCATTTCAGGTATCACGGTCGCGTTGCCGCTTTGGCCGACGCGGCCCGCGAGGCGGGGCTGAGCTTCTAAATTCTAAGGCGGACATTAGTTTCCATTCGGGAGTGCGGCACACGTGGCAAGCGAATCACGCGGTGAGTTCATCGACAAAACGGTGCAGATCAAGCGCTGCGCCGCCGTCGTCAAGGGTGGCCGGCGGTTCAGCTTTGCCGCCATGGTCGTCGTCGGAGATGGCAAGGGGCGCGTCGGCTGGGGCTATGCCAAGGCGAACGAAGTTCCCCCCGCCGTTGAAAAGGCCCAGAAGCAGGCCAGCCGTGGTTTCGTCAGCGTGCCGCTCGTCGGTTCGGCGACGATTCCGCATTTCGTGCGGGCCAAGTTCGGCTCGGCCGACGTGATGCTGATGCCCGCCGATGCCGGTACCGGCGTGATCGCCGGTGCCGCCGTGCGTGCGGTCTGCGAGGCGGCCGGTATTCACAACGTCATTACCAAGAGCTTCGGCACGGGCAACCAGGTGACGGTCGTCAAGGCGACGATCAAGGCCCTCAGCCAACTGAAAACGCAACAAGACATCGAACGCCTTCGCGGAGTCGCCCTCACATGAGCTTGCACGAAATTCACAAGGACGTTCACACCCACAAAAAGCCCAAGCGCCTGGGTCGCGGCATTGGCTCGGGCCAAGGCAAGACGGCCGGCAAGGGGCACAAGGGTCAAATCGCCCGCGCCGGCTGGAAGGCGTTGCCAATCTTTCAGGGGGGTGGCTCGCCTCTCGTGCGCCGCGTCCCCAAGCGCGGCTTCACCAACATTTTCGCCCCCACGGTGGCGGAAATCAACGTTGGTGACCTGGAGGAGTTGTTCGAAGCCGGAGCGATCATCACCCCCGAAGTGCTTGAATCGAGCGGCATCCTGAAGCGTCGGTACGACGTGTTCAAGGTGCTCGGCAGTGGCGAACTGACCAAGAAGCTCTCCGTTTCGGCCCACCGGTTTAGCGCCGCGGCCAAGGAAAAAATCGAAAAAGCGGGGGGAACCGCCACGGTTCTGCCTGGAAAAGTCACGGTTGCGGAGAAAAGGGCCCAGGCCAAAGCAGCGAAGAAGAAATAGCCCGCGAGGCCGGCTGCTTTCCGCATGGCGGGGACGCGGAAGTTTTGGTAATTTAGCCAAGCCAGGCGTTTGATAGGGATAGCAACCACTCACCAGGACGGATCTCGACTGCCATGTGGGAAAAGTTTCGCGCGATCTTCATCATCCCCGAGCTGCGCCGCAAGATCTTTTTCACGCTGATCTTGCTGGCGGTGTTTCGCGTCGGATACCAGATTCCGCTCCCCATCATCGACCAGCAGCAGATCAAGGAGAACATGGAGTCGCAGAAGCAAAGCTCCATGTTCCAATTCATGCAGCAGGTGTCGGTATTCAGCGCGGCCGACCTGCGCCGGATCACCATCTTCGGCCTGGGGATCATGCCCTATATCTCGGCCTCGATCATTTTGCAGCTTCTCGGCAGCGTCTATAAGCCGCTCGAGGACTTGCGAAAGGAGGGGGAAACGGGGCGGAAGAAAATCAACGAATACACCCGCTATCTCACCGTGCTAATGTGCCTGGTGCAGGGGGTGATTTATCTCGGAGCGATGATCCAGACCGGCGAAGGGGGGCAATCGCCCGTCGCGGCGGAGTTTCTTTCCGGTCCGGCAGTGGCTGGCCAGTCGGTACCGCTGCACTGGAGCTGGCACATCACGGTCATTTTGATGATGACCTGCGGCACCCTGTTCGTCATGTGGCTCGGCGAGCAAATCGACGAATCCGGCATCGGCAACGGGATCAGCCTCTTGATCATGGCGGGCATTTTGGCCCAAATGCCGAACGCGATGTTCGAGTTTTTCGATCCTAAGACCTTCCGCTGGACCTTGACGGGCTTTAACGATCTGGGCATCGAGCATGTGGTCATCTTGCTGGTGCTGTTCGTGGTGGTCGTCGGCGGCGTGGTCTTCATCACGCTCGGCCAGCGGCAAATTCCCACGCAAAGCGCCAAGCACGTGCGCGGCCGGCGGGTATATGGCGGCAATCGCCAATATCTCCCCCTGCGGCTGAATCAGTCGGGCGTCATGCCGATCATTTTCGCCAGCAGCTTGCTCATGCTGCCGGCCATGCTGTTTGGGGCCTTGGCGTCCTGGGTCGGCGGCGGTGCCGATCCGGAAACGATCAGCGGTGGCATCGGCATCCAACTCGGCAATCTGGCGGCGATATTCGGCTCGCAAACGTCGCTGATTTACAATCTCAGCTATATCGGGCTGATCTACTTCTTCAGCTATTTCTGGATGGCGATTACCTTCAACCCGAAGGAGATCGCCGAGAACCTCAAGGATTTTGGCACCTTTATTCCGGGTTATCGCCCCGGCCGGCGGACGGCTGAGTATCTTGAGAAGGTCATGATTCGCATTACCTACGTGGGTGCGGCGTTTCTGGCTCTGGTCGCGATTGTTCCCACGGTCATTTCGGGTTTTCTGCAGGTGCCGCCCAATGTCGCTAGCTTTTACGGTGGAACCGGCCTGCTCATTGCGGTCAGCGTCGCCTTCGACTTGATCCAGAAGATTGACAGTCACCTGGTGATGCGGGATTACCGCGGACTACTCGAGCCATGATTCAAGAGCAGATTGTTGGACGAACCTCGCGACGCCCCAAGCCGGCGGGGGCGTCAGCGAGAGAGGCTGCCATGCTGCTTGTTTTCATCGGCCCCCCGGAGCGGGAAAAGGAACCCAGTGCCAGAGGTTGCTGGCTTATCTGGGCATTCCCCACCTTTCGACTGGGGCCTTGTTGCGGGCCGCCAAAACGGCCGATTCCCAGGTCGGCCGCCTCGCCGCGCAATATATGGACGGCGGCCGCCTCGTGCCCGATCCCCTGGTGCTCGAAATGGTCGGCGAAAAGCTCGGCCAGCCGCAATATGCCGATGGTTGTCTGTTCGATGGCTTTCCACGCACCATTCAGCAGGCCCAATCGCTCGACGAAACCCTCGCGGCGCGCGGCACCCCGCTCACGATGGCCTTGGAACTGAAGTGCGATGAAACGGAGCTCATTGGGCGAATGCTGAAGCGAGCCGCCGCCGAGAAGCGGGTCGATGACAATCCGCAAACAATTGCCGAAAGGCTGAACGTCTATAAGCGGCAAACCGCTCCGCTCCTCGACTACTACCGCAAGCAAGGGCTGCTGGTCTCGATCGATGGCATGGGTTCGCCCGACGAGGTTTTCAGCCGCATTCAGGCCGCCGTCGATTCGCGGCGTGACGAGGCCCGCCGCGACACGCCGACGAAACCCCACTAGCAAGCTGGCCTTTCGTCGCATTTTGGCCGACGAAGCGTTGGGCGGGAATTTTGTTTTCCCGCCCTTTCGGCCCCTTGATGGTCGCGGCAAAAGACCGCTATACTAAGTCGCTTTCCCTAAACTGAACTGGGCCGAGCCATGAAAGTCCGCGCCAGCGTCCGGAAGATTTGCGAGAACTGCAAAATCGTCCGCCGCAAGGGACGTGTGTTTGTTGTCTGCACCAATGCCCGCCACAAGCAGCGGCAGGGTTAGCGGCGCGTGCCGATTGGGCTACTGGTTTTTTCCCGCCACGGCGAATTGTTCTCGCGGAGTTTTGGAATATGCCACGTCTTCTGGGTGTTGACATTCCCAACGACAAACAGATTTTGTTCTCGCTCCAGTATCTATATGGAGTGGGGGACAAAGTCGCGCGCGAGCTGTGCCATAAGGCCGGCATCGATACGCAAAAGCGGGCCCGTGAGTTGCACGAGGAAGAAATCGCTCGGCTGACGACGCTACTCGAACGGGACTACACGGTCGAGGGCCCGCTCCGCCGGCAAGTGGCTCAAGACATCAGCCGGTTGCGCGACATCAAGTGCTATCGCGGCATGCGGCATCGGCTTGGTTTGCCGGTCCGCGGCCAGCGGACGCGCACCAACGCCCGCACCCGCAAGGGTCCGAAGAAGACCGTCGCCGGCAAGAAGGGGGTCAAGGATCTGCGCTAGTTCGCGCGGTCCTGGCCAAGTCGATCACCAATCCGTTTGCTGGGGAGCATCCAAGCAGTGGCAGTCGTCAAAAAGAAGAAAATTCGCCGGAACGTTACCGTGGCCATCGCCCATGTGCGGGCCACGTTCAACAACACCTCGGTGACGATCACCGACACCAAGGGGGACACCCTTTGCTGGGCCAGTGGTGGCACCTGCGGGTTCAAGGGAAGCCGCAAGAGCACTCCGTTCGCCGGGCAATGTGCCGGCCAACAGGCGGCCGAGAAGGCGTCGAAGTATGGCGTCAAGGAACTGGAAGTCCGCGTGAAGGGCCCCGGCTCGGGGCGCGAAAGCGCGATCACCGCCCTGCAAACCGCGGGGATGACGGTCAAGACGATCGAGGATTGCACTCCCATTCCGCACAACGGTTGCCGCCCGCCGAAGCGGCGGCGCGTCTAGCAGGCTAGCGGTTTTTGGGGGCGAGTTTTTTTCGGACAAAGTCGGCCACGGTTCAGCAAGGATCAACAAAATGCACATTCGTTGGCGCGGGTTTGAGCTTCCGAGCGTGGTCAATTGCGATGCCGCCACGCTCACCAGCACCTACGGCAAGTTCGTCGCCGAGCCGTTCGAGCGCGGCATGGGGGTGACGATCGGCAACGCCCTCCGGCGGATTTTGCTTTCCAGCCTGGAGGGGAGCGCCATCACCCAAATCAAGATTCGGGGCGCTCAGCACGAATTCACCACGATTTCGGGCGTGCTGGAGGACGTGACCGACATCGTCCTCAACGTGAAGTCGCTGGTCGTCAAGAATCACAGCGATTCGACTCGCGTCATCACCGTCGAAAAGAACTCCGTCGGCCTCGTCACCGGTGCCGACGTGCAAACCGATTCCGATGTCGAAATCATCAACAAGGGGCATGTGCTGGCGACGCTGACCGACAATGTCCCCTTCATGATGGAAATGGTGGTCGAGAACGGCCGGGGCTATGTTCCCTCGTCGGAGCACAGCACCGGCGACCACGAGATCGGCATTATTCCGATCGACGCCGTCTATAGCCCGATTACCCGCGTCCGCTACGAAGTCGAAGAGACGCGCGTCGGCCAGAAGACCAACTACGACAAGCTCACGCTGGAAATCTGGAGCAACGGCTCGGTCCATCCCGAGATGGCCCTCGTCGAGGCGGCCAAGATTTTGCGCAAGCACCTCAACCCGTTCGCGCAATATGCCGAGCTTGGCCCGCGGGTTCATGCTCCGGCCCGCGGCGGCACCCTGGCGGGAATTGATGGGGCGATCGACGCCAAGCTGAACATGAGCCTCGCCGAGCTGAAGCTGTCGGTGCGGGCCATGAATTGCCTCGAAAGTGAGAACATTCATACCGTCCGCGATCTCGTGCAAAAGACCGAAGATCAGCTGCTGGAAGTGCGCAATTTCGGCGATACCACGCTGCACGAAGTCAAGGAAAAGCTGCACGACCTGGGCATGTACCTGGGCATGCGCGTGCCGCCGGCCACGCTGGCCCGCTAAGCAAAAGAGCCCGGTCGCGGTCTTGGGACCGGCCAATCAAAACCACTCACCAGCCATTTCGCCCGAAAGTTCGCCATGCGTCACCGTCGTAAAGGCCGCGTTCTCGGCCGTTCACCCAGCCATCGCAAGGCTCTGCTGAAGAACTTGGCCAGCGCTCTGTTTCTGACCGAGCGGAACGCCGAGGACGATCCGAATCCGCCGAAGATCAAGGGGCGCATCGTCACTACGCTGCACAAGGCCAAGGAAGTGCGGCCGCTCGTCGAGAAGAGCATCACGCTGGCCTGCGAAACGCTGGGGCACATCGATGCCGCCGCCGAGCACAGCACCTCGGCTGAGCGCAACTCCGCGGCGTGGAAGGAATGGCGGAAGAGCGCCAAGTGGAAAAGCTGGGCCGCCGCCATGGCCCCGGCCGTCGCCGGTCGCCGCCGCCTGCGACAGATGCTGGGGGATAAGCTCGCCATTCGCGTCCTGTTGAGCGAAGTCGCGCCCCGCTTCCGCGACCGCAAGGGGGGCTACACCCGCATCGTCCGCCTCGCCAAGCCGCGGCTCGGCGATTCCGGCACGCGGGCGATCATCGAGTTCGTCGGCGTTCGCGACCGGCAAGTGCAGAAGAGCGAGAAGCCCTCGTTCAGCGACGAGACCGCCGAAACCGCCAAGGCCTGACCCGGTTCGCCGGGGCGGGGTGAACGGATTCCCCATGCCGCCAACCAGCGAAATCGCCGCCAGCACGCTCGCCCCGTTCGATTTCTCGGCCGCCATGCGGGCCATCTGCGCGGACATGATCGGCCGCCTTCCGGAGTTGGCCCACATCGACCTGGCCCGCGTCGCCGTGTGCTTTTGCCAGGCTCGCAAGCGGGTTTCGCACGGGCTGTTTGCCTCGCTCTTGCCGCTCCGCTTTGCCGGCGGGTCGGAGACGACGATTCGCCGCGGCCGCACCTATACCGTCCAGCGCTTGCTCGGTCCGGCCGGGGACGAATATCTCTACGTCCTCAGCTTCTACCTCCCCCGGTTCATGGATCTCGACTTTCGCGAGAAGCTAATCACCATCGTGCATGAGTTGTGGCACATCAGTCCGAATTTCGATGGCGACATCCGCCGCCATGCCGGCCGCTGCTTTGCCCACACCGGTTCGCAAAAGGAATACGACGCCCACATGGACGTGCTGGCCCAGCGTTGGCTTTCGTGCCAGCCCCCCGAAGTGCTCTGGAGTTTCCTCGTCGGCTCGTTCGACGATCTGGCCCGCCGGCACCAACGGATTGTGGGACTAAAGGTCCCGCGGCCCAAGCTCCTGCCGGTCACCGGCTGAGCGGTGGCGCGGCCGCGCGTGCTTGCCTCGATTCGCGGCCTTGAGTACAAGGAAGGGGAGGGTCGCACCATGCCGCTCTACGAGTACGAAGTTATCACCGCCGACGATTCGCCCGGCGCGCGGTTCGAGTTTTTCCAGGCGATGTCCGATCCGCCCCTCACCAAGCATCCCGAAACGGGCGAGCCGGTGCGGAGG
This sequence comes from Pirellulaceae bacterium, assembly GCA_033762315.1. Lineage (GTDB taxonomy): Bacteria > Planctomycetota > Planctomycetia > Pirellulales > Pirellulaceae > CAYLLN01. The sequence goes on along the minus strand of JANRLS010000199.1, from coordinate 3,223 downwards.
GTCTTTCTGCCGCCAGCGATCGGGGGGAAATGGTCCGACTCGGCGATGGGCAAAAGCGTCGCCGACGACAAGAAGCTCGACCGGCTTGGCTTCACGAAGTATGTCAAATCGGGGGATGGCGTCTATGAAAAGCGGGCCGGCAAGGGACCCGATGTCATTCACCGCGACGCGCCCCCCAGTGGCGACGACTTCTGAGCCACGGCCGAATCGCTAGGGAAGCGGCTCGATTCCCAGTTCGCGGCGCAGGGCTTGCTTCTGTTTGGCGACGCCGATGTCGGCGGTGATTTCGCGCCATTTTTCGGCCGCGGCCGCGAGCCCTTCGGCGGGTGATTTCTCGGCTGCCAGTGCTTGCTCGACCGCCACATCCAAAGCGGCAAGATAGCGCTGGCGGCCGGGGAGCGCGAGGGTCAGTGGTCGCGGCAGTGCGGCGGATTCGGCGAGTGCCTCGCCATACGACTGGAACGATGCCGCTTCGACCTGGCTGGCCCACTGGCCACCGTCAGAGAGGTGCGACTGCCGCACCGGAGCGGTCCACGCGCTGTGCGGCGCGATGGCCAGGCTGACCCGCGGCCCCGCCAGCCAAAGCACGAAGTTGTGCGCCTCGGTGGGACTGGCGGCACTCGTGGTCACGGCCGCCAGCCGACCGGCCACCGCCAAGAGCGGCACCCGAGCCGGTTCGTCCGCCGCGCGGTTTTCCCACGCCTGGGACGCGGCGTTGTAGCAGTCGTCCGAGCCGGGCAACGGGGCGAATCTTAGGGCGTGGCCCAACGTCGCGCCACTGGCTGGCCGTGCCGGCAGCCAGGTGAGCGCGAGGGCGGCATGCCCGCGACTCAGCTCGTCGAGTGCCTCGGCGGGAGTCAATCGCCGCTTCGCCAGCTCGCCCTGATTCGCCGCGACAACCTCTTCCAAAGCCCGCACGAACGGCGGACCGGCCACCAGCGGCTCCAGCGTCTCGTAGTGAAAAAGGGGCGAAAGCTGGTCGCGATGCGTGGCGGCAGCCGCCGCGCGGGCGAGCAGCGATTGACCGGCCCAGCCCGGCGCGAGCGGCGCGATTGCCGCTTGCCACGGTTCGCCTTCCGGCGGCGCGAGTTCGCCGAGGGTACTCCGATCGGCGAGGGCCGCTGCGACCTTGGCGAATTCGGCCCACGTTCGCGGCGGCGCGAGGCCCGCCTTTTCGAGCAGGTCCGCCCGATAGGCAAGCAGCAATTGAGGCATCCCCAGAGGCACGGCGCAGGTTCGCTCCCCCCAAACGATCCCCCGCAGCCGGACCAGGGGGAAGATGTCGCGGCGGTCGAAATCGGGCCGGTCGAGCGTGGTTTCGGGGAGCGGCTCGATGAGGCCGCGCTCGGCCAGCTCGCCGACCTGTCCAGCCGGAAACACCACCACATCCGCCGGCAGCCGTTTAGCCGACAGCAAGCGGGCAAGGTCGATGTTCTGAATGGCGAGACTGGTCTCGGTGCGCGATTTCCATTCGCGGCCAATCGCCTGGGCCAGGGGAGCGTCGTCCACGACGAGCACCCGCAGCGGCGCGGCCTCGCCGCCGGCAGCGGGGGGCGAAACCGGAGGCGCGGCGGATTGCGTCGCGCAGCCAGCCACGCTGAGCGCCGCCAGCGCGAGGACGATGGTCGCAGGATGAAGGGGAATTGACATGGGCGTTGTACGCGTGGCGCGCGGTATAGGTTCGACTTATGAACTAGCAATGATCTTCGCGCCGTGGTTCGCGGGGGAAGAAATCGTGAGGTCGATTGCTCCCGGCGCGGCCGCCGCGCCCAGCCGCCGGACGAACTCCTCGGCGGCGGCCTGCCTGGGCTGCGCGACAAACAGCGTTGGTCCCCAGGAACTTTGCCCCACGCCGACTCCGCCCAGCTCGCGAATGACATCGACCAGGCGCGTCAGGACGGGGCCGTTGTAGGGTCCACCTTGGCGGGCCGAGAAACACTGCCCCGACCGCAACCCATAGCGAAACAGGCTCGCCGCGAATGCCGGGAAGTCGGCGGTCGCCGCGGCGGGAACCAGATGCTCGCGAACCTCGGCCACGAGCGATGCGGTCACCTCCGGCGCGATGGCGGGCAAGCTGTCGATGGCGGCCGCCTCTTCGTCGCCGGCAAGGCCCGCGAGGTTTGTCGGCCGCGCGAGTACGAATCGCCACTCGGCGGGCAAATCGAGCCGGCAATCGAGGGGCGAAATTGGCTCGCCGGGGAGTTTGCCTTGTTCGACGATCATCCCACCGAGCACGAAGCCATAGGTTCCCACGGCGGAGCGGAGCCCGCGCCCAACCGACAGCGCCAGCTCGCGCGGCGTCTGAGGTGGCAGCTCGCACCAGGCATTCAACCCGGCGGCGATGGCGAGGGCCAGCTGCGTACCCGTGCCCAGCCCCGCGTGCTCTGGCGGACTGCTGACGACCTCGATCTGGCAATTGGGCAACGGCAGGCGGTGGAATTCGGCCCACCGCTGGGCGAAGATTAGCACGCGCGGCGCGAGCTCGCCGCCGGCCGCAAATTGGTCCGCCGGCCGAATCGCGAGCGCGAGCCCCGGTCGCTCGACCATCGCGCCGACGCCGCCGTATTGCCGACCCTCGGCCCCGGCCAGCGACCACAGGCCAAAGTGCAAGCGGCTCGGAGCAAGGACACGAAGCGATCGCATGGGACGCGGGTTAGTGAACGGGGGGGAGAACGTCGGCCAAATGCCGTTGCAGCAAGTCGAACGCGCGGCGCTCCTGCTCGCCAGCGGTCTTTTCGACGAGCGGCACCAGCCGCGCCAGTTCCGCGCGGATCTGCTCGGCCGGCAAGATGCCGACGCGGGTGGCGAGGATCGCCGCTTCGAGCACAGCGTGCTTGGCCCGATTGAATCCGAAAAAGTCGCGCCCCGCTCCGGTGGCGATTACCTCGCAGGCAATCGTCGTCCGCTCGGCGGCGTCGTCAAGCTCGGTCACGCGGAACTCAAACCAGCGGCAGGCATCGGCCAAAACGACGCCAGGCACGCAGCGGGCGGGAGCCACAGGCGGAACCGATTCGAGCTTTCCAATCGCCGCGCGGGCCATCAGCTCGACATCGTCGATCACGTGAAACACCCCTGCGCCGCGCGACTTCAGATTCCGATAGGTCTGCGACGTGCGATAAGGACGCAGCATCAGTCGCGTTACGGGTCGATCCACGCGCGGCCCCATCGGCGAAAAGTGCGGCGAGCCGTCGTCCTGCAGCGTGGTCACGATCCCCTCCAGAAT
>JANRLS010000198.1:0-26467 GCA_033762315.1 Pirellulaceae bacterium | reverse complement strand
CAGGTCTTGCGCTCTCCCAGGCGCTCGTCGCTGGCACAGACATAGCCGCGAATTTCGTCGTCGCCGCGAACCAGGCGGCTGATCCAAGGATTCGCGGAGGTCGAGAGGGCCGAATAAGGAGGATTGCCGAGAACGATCATTATTTCGGATTTCGGATTTCGGATTTTGGATTTTTCCTGCAGGGCGTCGCCGCAGGTAATGTTCAGCGGCGTGGGAGCGGCGAAGTCGTAGCCGGTTTGGGCGAGCTTGATGGCGAGGTTCAGCTTCGCGAGGAGGGCGGCAGGCGGCAGGATTTCGATGCCGGCCAGTCGCGGCAAGAGGCGGGGGACGAAGGCGTTCCAGAGTCGCCGCCGCGCTGACTCGTCGTGCCCGGCGGCGGACCATTGGTCCGTTAGTTGCCGGTGAATTCGGTCGAGCACCGTAAGCAGGAAGACGCCGGTGCCGAGGGCCGGATCGAGGAAGTGGATTTCGGATTCAGCGGCAATGCCTTGAGGGAGAGCGAATTCGGCGCGGAGCGTGCGGTCGATTTGGGCGATGAGGTAGTCGGCGATGGGCTGTGGCGTAAAGAAGACGCCGCTGCGTTGGCGGCGGTCGCGCTGCCAGGCGTGGAGGAAGGTGTCGTAAAGGTGGAGAGCGCAATTGGGGGCGAGAGGGTGAGAGTCACGGAGAGACTCCTGCAGCGACCATTGTTCCCAGTCGGAAAGCTGCGCGTGCAGCCACGGGAGGGCACGCTCCAATTCCTGGCGATGCAGCTGGGCCAGAGGGACGGCACAGGCCACGGATTGGGCCGCGGCGTCGTCCGGGCCAAGGCCGGGGGGAACGCGGTCGCGCACCTCGTGGGCGATGGCCACGAGCGCCCGGATGAGTGGGGCCAGCGGGCCGCCTGCTTGGCGTTTGCTAGGCAATGGACAAGGCCGGTGCGACGCCCGACCCGTGGACATGCTCCGTCACCACCGCGCCGAACAGCGTGTGCGGGCTGACATCGTAAATCGCGACCGGAACAATCCGCCCGACGAGCCGCGGATTGCCATCGAAGACCACGATTCGGTCGCAAGTCGAACGGCCCGTGAGCTGCAGCAGTTCGCCGTGGTCCTCGCCCCGGCTTTTGGCGCGGTCGCTGGGGCCTTCGACCAGGACGTAAACGCGCTGGCCAAGTAGCCGCTGGTTGTCCTGCTCACTGATCCGGTTTTGCAGCTCCAGCAGCTCGTTGTTGCGGCGGTTCTTGACGTCCTGCGGCACATCGTCGGCCAAGAGCTCGGCCCCTTTGGTGCCGGGCCGCTCGCTGTATTTGAAGATGAAGCTGTTTTTGAAGCGGCATTCGGCGACAAGGTCGTAGGTGAGGCGGAAATCGTCGTCGGTTTCGCCGCAAAAGCCGACGATGAAGTCACTGGTGACGGCCGCGTCGGGGAGCGTGCCGCGAATGCGGCTCATCATCTCGCGATAGTCCTCGACGGTATAGCCGCGTTTCATCCGGGCGAGCACCGCATTGCTGCCGCTTTGGGCCGGCACGTGCAAATAGCGGCTGCACTTGGGCAAATCGCGAATCGCCTGCAAGAGGTCGTCGGTCATGTCTTTCGGATAGTTCGTGACGAACTTCAGCCGCTCGATGCCTGCCACTTCGCTAAGCGAATACAAAAGGTCGGAGAGGCGCGTCGTTTGGCCGCCGCTGTTGTGCTTGTAGCTGTTGACGGTCTGGCCGATCAGCGTGATCTCTTTGCAGCCTTGATCGGCCAAAATGCGGGCCTCGGCCAGAATTTGCCGGGGATCGCGCCCTTGCTCGGGTCCGCGAGTCATCGGCACGATGCAATAGGTGCAGAACTTGTCGCAACCAATTTGGATGCGGAGGTACGCCTGAAACGGCGTGGGCCGCATCGTCGGATCGCGGAGCGGGTCGAACGTTTCGTGGCTCCGCTTGATGTCGTCGAGCGGGCCATCCTTGCGGCCGAGGCTGACCGCCATTTGCGGCCCCTTGCCCGCGCCGACTTCGTCGATCAGGTCCGGGATGCGGGCGAGTTGCCCCGGTCCGACGACCAGATCGACATAGGGGGCGCGAGTGAAGACGAGCTGCTGGTCTTTCTGCGCCATGCACCCCATCACGCCGATGATCTTTTCGGGATGCTCTTTCTTGAACGTGCGGAGTCGGCCAAGGGCGGAGTAAGTTTTGTTTTCGGCCTGTTCGCGGACCGAGCAGGTGTTGAACAGGATCACATCGGCCGCGTCCAGATCGTGGGCCAATTCGTAACCGCGCTTGCGGAGGTCGGCCACGACCATTTCGCTGTCCAGCACGTTCATCTGGCAGCCGACGGTTTCGATGTAGAGGCGCTTGGTCATGTCCGTCGTGGGACAGGCGTCTCGCCTGCCTAATACTTTCTTGGCAGGCGAGACGCCTGCCCCACTTTACGCGGCCCGCTTCGACTTCTTCGCTTTTCGTTTTTCAGCCAATTCGGCTTGTTTCTTGCGCTCGCGTTCGGAGTGGGCTTCCCTGGTGAGTTCAGTCAGCACCTCGTCGCGGCGGCGCAGCATGATGATCACCAGCGAAGTGAGGGCGATAAACGCCGCTCCGCCGAAGAGCACCCAGTCGCCAACGTCCGTGTCGTGCATTGCCGGTCCTTCCTGGCCGATCCCTCGACCAGGGTCCATCTTAGCAGGCGATAGCAGTTTCCCGCGAGGGGGAAAACTCCTAGCTAGCACTCACTTTGGTGGCTTGTGAGGCGATTTCGATGAGGCCACGCAGGGCTCGATTGACCGCTTCCGAGTCGCGAAAAACCTTCATCACGTCGGGCTCCAGCAACACGACATTCGTTGCCTCTGCATAGCGCTTCGCGTATTTTCCCCGCACACCTGCGGAAAAATCGTACTCCGAACGCAACTCATCGTCAGCTTTACGTTTCGTTGGCTTCTTCATATTGCTTACGTTCTTTGCGGCTCGCCACGCGAGCGCTAATGATGCGAATCCGGTCGTCCCGATCCGTAAATGATACCACGAGGATGCGGCTTCGACCCGACATGCCGAGTGACAAGTAGCGATCTTCGTCGTCCGAGTGATCAGGGTCGTAAATCGTGCTCGCAAGCGGATCGGCAAATACGGTTTGCGCTTCGTCAAAGGAGATGCCGTGCTTCGCCTCGTTGGATGAAGCCTTGTCCTGATCCCACTCAAACAGCAGACCCATGATGATTGAGCGCTCCCAGGCTTACACTAGCTCCTTAATCGGCTCGCCAAACGGCAAGATCGGCATGGGGCGGCCGTGCAGGTCGAGGAACGACTTGGTGTAGTCGATGCCGAGGTGGCGGAAGACAGTGGCCCAGAGGTCGTTGGGCGTGAGCGGGCGATCGACGGGATACTCGCCTTTGGTGCTAGTCGCGCCGACGACCTGCCCCGTTCGCATGCCGCCGCCGAAGGTGAGGATCGACATCGCCCCCGGCCAGTGGTCGCGGCCGGGCTGCATGACGCCCGTTTGCGTGCCAATCGAGTTGCTGATGCGCGGCGTCCGGCCGAATTCGCCGGTCACCACCACCAGCACCTTCTTGTGCAGGCCGCGGGCGTAGATGTCGTCGATCAGCGCGCTGATCGTGCGGTCGAAAATCGGCAGGCGAACCAGGGCGTCGTCAAACAAATGGCAATTGACCGCGTGCGAATCCCAGTTGTAGGTGCCAGCCTTGAGGAACGGCACCGATTTGCAGTACGGATTCTCGATCACCATCGTGACGAACTTAACCCCCGCCTCGACGAGCCGCCGCGCCATGATCGCCCGCTGCCCCCACGGATGCATGCCATAGGCTTCGCGGAGTTTGGGGTCTTCCTTGGTAATGTCGAAGGCATCGCGAGCCTGAGCGCTCGTCAGCAGGTTGATCGCCCGCTGGTTGAACGTATCGACCGCGCCAAGCGAGCCGCTTTGATCGATGTCGCGCCGCAGCTTGTCGAGCCCCGCCAGCAAGCTGCCGCGATCCTCCAGCCGCTCTTCCATGCTTTTATTCAGAGCCAAATTCTGCACGCTGAAGCCGCTCTCGCTCGGATCGCCGGGGACGACGAACGGCCCCGCCGCACTGCCGAGATACGCCGCGCCGAGGCTGAAGGTGTCGATGTTCTGCCGCCCCGCATCGACCTCCAGCACGTAGTTCGGCACGCCGACATTCCGCTTTTCCAGCGATTTGGCGATCATCGAGCCGACCGCGGGGTAATCGTTGACGAAGCCGGTCGGCTCTTTAGGGTCGCGGCCGGTCATGAAGCGCTTGTGGCCGCCGCCGTGGTCCGAAAAGCCATGGGCCACCGAGCGAATCAGCGTGTACTTATCGGCCCGTTTGGCGAGCAGCGGCAGGTGCTCGCAAATGTCGATGCCCGGCACGTTGGTATGAATCGGCCGAAAGAGCCCGCGATAATCTTCCGGGGCGTTCGGCTTCATGTCGAACGTTTCCATGTGCGGCGGGCCGCCGGGCATCCACACAAAAATGACTGCCGTGTCCTGATCGACTTGCGGCGTCTGGGCCGCCTGGGCCTGCAACCGTAGGAGGTCCGCGAGGCCGATCCCCGTGAAGGCGGCCGCGCCCGCCGAAAGCAGCGACCGGCGGCTAACGGGACCAGCGCAGCGAGCGGGGATAACGGTGGGATGAAGCATCCGATTCATCAGGCGAGACTCCGGATGGAGCGATCAGGTGGGCGCAGTGCGAACGGTCGAGGCCTGGCTTTTCGCCTCGAACAGCGGCTGACATTCTCGCCGAAAGCGCCCGGCATTGTCAAATATCGGACCGATAGGTAACTGTTGATTGGTCTTGGTCGGCTCGGCCGTACTGCTTATTATTTTGATCTTTCGCGCGGATTTTTGGGGCCTAATAAATGCTGCAAGTCGTTGCACTATAAGCACTTGCAACGATCAGCCCGATTTCGCCCCGATAAGGGTAAATAAGGGGCGGATTCCGTCCGACGGATCCGTGTTCTCCGCGACATTCGTGGTGCATGCCCTTTCGGATTGGCCTTATCCGCGCGTGGCAGGCCATCCGCTGACGCGGGTGAATGGTAGTGGATGTTCAGTGATATGTCAATATGTCCACTACAGATTGTGCTCGCCCAACGGCGACCTACCAACGGTGGTGGTTCCAGGCTAGTGAGGTCGCCCGCTCGCTAGGCGGTTGCCAGGGTGGGCATAGGCCGCTGGGTTTTGGCGGGGAGAAAGCGCTCGATTTCGGCGAGCGCGGCGGCGGTGCCATCGAGTCGCCCCTGATAGCGATCGGCAGCCGCTTGCAAGGCGGGCAAGTCCCGCAGGAAGTCGCTCAGGTGGCGGGGCTGAAAGTTTTCGACCGTCGTGAAATCGCCCGCCCCCATTTGCCGCAGGAAATGCGAATTGATGAGCTGCTCGTGATGCTGGGCTTCGGGCAACGCCAGCACCGGCTTGCCGAAATAAATCGCCTCGCCCAGGGTCTGGTTTCCCGCCGCTCCGACGAGCGCCGCGCAGCCGGCCAGGTCTTCGACAAAGGTCCGCTCGCTCAGCGGAAAGAACTTCAGCGGTCCATCGGGCTCGCGTTCGCCGAGGCCATACACCCGCACTTCGCGGTCGGCGGCACGCAACAGCTCCAGCACGCGCGGCGGCGTATTGGGCCGCAGATAGGAGAGCAGATAATCGCCCGATTGCGGCTCGATTTTCGAAAGTTCCGGCCGCAGCAGGGGGCCGACTTGTAGCACGTGATGATAGCCGCGCCGCGGCGGCGCACGGAAAAACGACGACACGATCGTAGCGTCCTGCCACGAATGGTATTGGTTGACAATGAACCGCATCAGTTGGCCATACGCCAGTAAATGCGGCGGCAGGCTGCGCAGCTGGCAGGCGACCAGAAAATGCTGATGGTTGAGGCTCACCAGGGGCAAGCCGCAAGCCCGTGCGGCCCGGGGGAGCGCCGGCTCGAAATCGACGATGGCTAGGTCCGGCCGCTCGGCATCGATTTGGAGGCGCAGCTCGCGGACCAGGCCGGGCAACTTCGTGACATAGCTTAGGCCGCAAGCGACCGACCGGGTCAGGTCGAGCCGCCCGCGGGTGTAGTGGAATTTGAGCCCCGGAATCCGCCGCACTTGCACGTTCGAACTGCTGCTGGGATAGCGGGGGGCTAAAAACTCGTAGGCGTCGTCCGAGGCGAACAAAATCAGCTCGTGCTCGTGCCGCAGGCGTTCGACCATCGAGCGGACGCGGGTCGCGTGGCCGCGTCCTTCGCCCGCCATGCTGTAGAAGATTTTGGCCATCGGGCACAGCCTTGATAGGGATTAAGCCTCGACGAGTAGTTCGCTCGCCGGTGCCGATTCTTGACTCGGCTCGACACTTGTGGGGACACTTGTCGGCGTCACCAGCGGAACGCGGCGGAACTCGGTATCCGACGCGGGGAGATGCCACAGTTCGAGCCGGCCATCGCGCAGCTCGACGAGGGCGGTGCGGTTTTCGACCCAGTCGCCAGTGTTGAAATACGCCAGGCCCGACCGCTCGGCGACCATCGGCGTGTGGACGTGCCCGCACACCACGCCGTCGCAATGCCGCTGGCGGGCATGCTGGGCGAGCCGCTCTTCAAAGCGGCTGACGAAGGTGACCGCCCGCTTGACCCGCCGCTTGACGTAGCCCGCGAATTGGCACGGCCCAAGACCCGCGAGGCCACGCAGCCGATTGACGAGCGAGTTGGTCCACATCAGCGAGTCGTAGGCGATGGCCCCGACCACCGACAGCCACTGGGCGCGGATTTCCACGTCGTCGAACCGATCTCCGTGCAGCACCAGGAGCCGCCGCTCGTCGGCCGTGTAGTGGACGAATTCGTCGGCAATTTCGAGGAAGCCGAAGTCGTGCAGAAAATCGCGGAGGAACGCATCGTGATTGCCGGCCGCATAGCGGAGCTGCGTCCCCCGCTGGCCGAGGGCGATCAGCCGGGCCAGCACCTTGCTGAACACCGGCCGCCAGTGCCAGCGCCGCGCGAGCCGCCAGCCATCGAGAATGTCGCCGACCAGATAGAGGTAGTCGGGCTCGATTTCGCTGAGAAATGCGAGCAGCGGCTCGGCCTGCGAGTAGCGGCAGCCGAGGTGCGTATCGCTGATGAATACCGAGCGGACCCGCTGGCGGGTAGTGCGGGTCAGCCCTCCGTGGCTTACAGTCATGGCGGCCCTCGGTGGTTTGGGGTCGAGCGGGGCGGCTGGGACTCGTTCCGGGCCGCGTCCGCTGGAGGCCGATTTCTCAAGCACTCCTTACTAAAATCTTACGAAGTCGCGCTCAGTGACCATGAAAGTCGTATGAATTGCCAGCAAAGATGGCTGCTAGCGTTTGCGGGTTGGGAGGAGTTTGCTGAGCGGTTGGCTTCGCCGCGGGTCCGATTCATCAAGGGGTGCGGGGTCGGATACCCGCGCACCACAGGGGATTGAAGGGTGCGGGGTCGGAGACCCGCGCACAACAGGGGACCCGCGCACAACAGGAGTCTGCTCCACGAGCAAAACCCGGCGGCGTGACCTGCCGCAAGTTGACCAGCGGCCTCGCCGCAGGCAGACTGAATCCATGCCGCTGCGGATCAAATGCCCGACGGGCCACACGCTGATCGTTCCCGATGACCGGGCCGGCCGCACGCTGCGCTGTCCCCGTTGCGGCGAAGCGGTGGTCGTCCCCGGCGGCGAAGGGCAGGCCGCCCCCCGCGAGGTTGCCTTGCCAGAGGCCAAACGGGTCGGAACAACGGCGACCGTGACCGCATCGACCGTGGCGAAAGTCGCCTCCGCCGCACCGATCAAAAATCGCCCGCCGCCACCCGCGCGCCCCGTCGTCAAACCAAAGAGCCGGGCCCTGCCACCGCGCGAGCCGGCGTCACCGGTCGTCAGTGACGCACCCCAACCCGCGGCGTTCGCTGGGGGGACGCCAATCGAATCCGCGCCGCCGCTGGCGATGCCGGTCGATTTGCCCGTCGCGACGTTCGCCCCCGAACCGCCGCCGATTGTGTCGCTGGCCCCGTCCCCGGCTGCACCACCGTTTCCGCCGCTGCCGACCGCGGAACCAGTTGTGGAGGCTCCGCCCCCCATCGTGCCGCCGGCGCCGCGCGATAATCCGCCAGCCATCGATCCATCAACCATCGAGCCGCCTGCCGCTGTTCTGGAAGATGGCGCGCCGCCGGCAGTTGCGGCCGAGGTGATTCCGCCGGTCGAATCGCCGCCGGAACCGCCGCCAGCGCTGGCCCCCGCCGCTCCGCCGGTCGAATCGCCGGGGAGCGAAATCGAGGAGCATGCCGCCAGCGAAGCTCCACCCCCGCCTTTGCCCGCCGCGCCCGCGCCTGCCGGCCCCGCGCCGGTGACGATCAGCCTGGCGGCCGACACGGCCAAGGTGCTGGTGGTGTATCAGCTGGCGGCGGCGCTGGTGGTGGCCGCACTGTTTAGCCTTGCGCCGGCCGTGTGGGACGTGGTCGAGTATGTGCAGTTTTTGGACGCGGTGGATGCTCCGAGCGTGGCCCGCTGGGCGCTCGTGCTGTTCTTTCTCGGCGTCGTGCAGCTGGCCTATGCGGTCTATCTGTTTCAGCTGCCGGATTGGACCAGCGTGTGGGTGGTCACGATGTATTCGCTGCTGATGGCGGCGATTTACGCGGGCACCTTGGGCCTGGTGCTCATTTCGGGGGCCGATGGGTGGATCGTCGGCGAGCACGGGCTGCAACTGGCCGATAAGCTGGCCGGCGGCAAGGCGGCGCTGTGGTGCCTGTGCATGGTCAGCGTTTCGACGATCCTGGCCTTTTTCGCCGGGCGGCTCAGCGTGCGCTGGCGGCGGGCCGAAATGATGCTCCGCGAAGCGGGGGTGTAGCGTTGCTCGTAGGGCGGGCGGGCCGTGCCCGCGGGGAACAAAGGTGGGCGGAGCCCACCTTACGATCCTACGGCCCTACGGGGCGGCTTTGGGGGCAGCGAGGCCGTCGCCGTAGAGGACGACGCGGGGCTGCGAACCTTCGTAGCCGGGGAGGTTTTTCGTGGGATTTTCGATGAGCCGGCCGACGACCAGCACTTCGTCTCCCACCTGGAAAAAGTCCTGCGGATTCTGGTTGCAGACAACCACGATCGGCGTGGGGGCCGTCTTCTTGCCGGCCTCGATGACGCACTCGAAAAGCGAGCCGACCGCCTGAAAATCCTTGACCGAACCGGCGAGAAACACGCCGTCATCCGCCTTGCGGGTGGGAAGTTGCAGGTCGGTAATCGCCCGCACCGCCGCCATCCGCCGCGGATCTCCCGCCAGCGAGCCGAGGAAGGTGCGCATTGTCTGCACATGCTCGTACAAATCGGGATCGGACGGGCTCAAATAGCTGATGACGCGCCCCATCTCGCTCGCCGCGAGATGCATGTCGGTATAGGCCTGCTGCACTTCGTCGCGCGTTTTGCCGGCGGAGTTCGTCACCTTGGCCAGGCTCTCCGTCGCGGCCAGCACCGCCTTCTGAAAATCGGGAGCCGCGGGAATCGGGCTGGCCGCCGGCATGGGGGCGGGCATCGGCGAAGGTGTTGGTGTCGGCGAAGGCTCCGGAATCGGCACCGCGAGAGGATCGACGGCGGGAAGCGTGGGGAGCGTCGGCGTGGGAGTGGGCGTCGGAGTCAGGTCGAACGAGGGGACATCGAGCGGATTGGGCATCGGGGCCGGTTCGCCCGGCAGTTCGCCGACCAGTTGATCCGCCGGGGCGGGCTTGGCCTTCGTTTTCTTGGGGGTTGGCGCGGGTGCCGGCGGGGTGTTGTTTTGAGCGATCTGCGTCGGGCCGTTGCCACCGGCGGCATTGCCGCCGGCCCCTTTCTCTTGGGGGCGATATTCGGCGGGGACGATCCAGGGGACGTATTTGCCCACGGTCGGGCCGAGGTTGGCCGGATCGCGAGCCCCTCCCCAGCCTTTGGGAATCCACCATAGACCGACAATGGCGAGCGACAGGCCGACCACCCCTCCCATGACCACCTTGATCATCTCGGCGATCGCGCTTTTCTCTTTGCGTTTGCGAATTTTTCCCTTGAGGCGCGGCTGCGCGGTAGTGACCGCCCCGTCGGCCGCCGGAGACGAATCGAGCACCGCCGCCGTGGGAAAGCCGCCGCCGGAAAGCTCGTAGCTCCCTCCCAAGTCGCCGCCGGCATGAGCGGCCGCGGCCCCCGCCATTGCAGGCTCGTATTCGTCGTCGGCGGGGAGGCTGCCATCGATCACGATCAGGGTCGGCGGCAGCTCGGCCAGGGCCTCGCGGAGGGTGTATTCCTCCAGGCAAAGCGGGCAGCGAACGAGGGCCCGCGGCGACGCCTTGGCCGGCACGGTGACTTCGTCGCGACAACGGGGGCATTGCACAATCGTCATGGCTTCTCGCTTTGCCAAAATCCGCCTGGGAACCGTCCCTTTAGTGTAACCAGCCGGCGTGGCGAGTGGCTAGCTTTGCAGTAAAGTTGCCGCCAAGGCGGGCGCGGGCGGCGGTGGGCAGCCTCAAAGCACTCGCTAAGGGCCCGCCAGGGCATCGAGGCATCTGGTCATTGAACGCCACCCCGCCATGGCGCGAGGGTCGCCGAGGATCGAAAGCAGTTTCGCTAATTCTCCGCGATCTTTGCGATCTTTGCGCCTTTGCATTTCAAGGTTTGACGGCTGCTTGGAGAGGGGCCGTGAACCAGCGCGCTCGCCGTTCCCTCCCTCCTTTCGCCCTTGCGGGCTACAATCGGCCCTTTCGCCGCCGCAAGCCGGCGGGCTATCCCATTCGCCACTTGACCTGGGCACATGACCGCTTCTCGACGCATTTTGGTGACCTCCGCCTTGCCCTATGCAAACGGGCCGATCCATATCGGCCATCTGGTCGAGTACATCCAGACCGATATCTGGGTCCGCTTTCAAAAGCTGATCGGCAATCGCTGCATTTATATCTGTGCCGACGATACGCACGGCACGGCGATCATGATTAGCGCGAAGAAGGCGGGGGTCAGCGAAGAGGCCTTCATTGCCCGGATGAACGGCGAGCACCAGCGCGATTTCGCCGGCTTTCAGATTGCTTTTGATAACTATGGCAGCACCAATTGCCCAGAAAACCGGGAGCTATGCGGCCAATTCTGGACGGCATTGCGCGCCGCCGGCCTGATTGCCGAGAAAGACGTGAGCCAGCTTTACGACCCGGTCGCCGGCACTTTTTTGGCCGACCGGTTCGTCAAGGGAACCTGCCCGAAATGCAAATCGCCGAATCAATACGGCGATAACTGCGATAAGTGCCAATCGACTTATACGCCAGCCGATCTGATCGACCCCGTCAGCACCCTTAGCGGCGCGAAGCCTGAATTGCGGTCGGCCAAGCATCTGTTCGTCGAACTCGAAAAGCTGCATCCGTTTTTGGAGCAGTGGTCGCAATCGGGAGAGCACTTGCAAGACGAAGTCGCCAACTATCTCCAAGGGCATTTCCTCGGCGAGCCGCTCCGCGATTGGGACATTTCGCGCCCCGCGCCGTACTTCGGCTTTGAGATTCCCGATTCGCCCGGCAATTACTGGTATGTCTGGTTCGATGCCCCGATTGGCTATATCGCCAGCACCTGGGAATGGGCGAAGCGAACCGGCGAGAAGCTCGACGACTGGTGGAAATCGACAAGCGCCGAAATCCATCACTTCATCGGCAAGGACATCACCTATTTTCACACACTGTTTTGGCCCGGCATGCTCAAAACGGCGGGCTTTACGCTGCCGACGAAGGTGCATATCCACGGGTTTTTGACCGTCGGCGGCGAGAAAATGAGCAAGAGCAAGGGGACGTTCGTCATGGCGGCGACGTACCTCAAGCATCTCGACCCCGCCTGGCTGCGGTACTACTACGCCAGCAAGCTCGGCCCGCGCCTCGACGACCTTGACCTCAACCCGGATGAGTTCGTCAACAAGATCAACTCCGACTTGGTCGGCAAAGTGGTGAACTTGGCGAGCCGAACGGCCAAATTCGTGCAGACCAGCGGCTTATCAAAAGTATATCCCAACGACGGCGGTCTCTTCGCCCAAGGGGCCGCGGCGGGCGCGGCGATTGCCGAGGCGTATGAGGCGTGCGATTATTCGCGCGCCATGCGGCTCATTATGGAGCTCGCCGACCGGGCCAATCCGTATGTCGATGAGCAGGCCCCGTGGAAGATCGCCAAAGACCCAGCCCGCGCGGCCGAGTTGCAAGATGTTTGCACCATCGCGCTCAATCTGTTTCGGCAGATCGCCGTGTACCTCGCCCCCGTGCTGCCGAAGCTGGCCGAACAGGCCGGCGCGCTGTTGAACGACCCCCTCACCAGCTGGTCTCAATCCCAGCAGCCGCTGGTCGGCACGCCGGTCGCCCCCTTCACCCACCTGATGAAACGAGTCGAACGAAAGGACATCGACGCCATGATCGAAGAGTCAAAACCGCAGGAGACAGGAGCCGCAAGTCCTTCTCCCCCTCTCCCTCTCTCCCCCTCTCCCTCTCTGGATTCCGACGCCCCCCTCGTCGCCGAACCGCTCGTCGCCGATCTGATCTCGATCGACGACTTCACTAAGGTCGATCTGCGGGTGGCCCGTGTCGTCGCGGCCGAGGAAGTGCCGGAAGCCAAGAAGCTGCTCAAGCTGACGCTCAGCCTGGGCGGCGACGTGCGGCGGCAAGTCTTTGCGGGCATCAAGGCGGCTTACAAGCCCGAAGCGCTCGTCGGCCGCCTGGTCGTCGTCGTCGCCAACCTGCAACCCCGGCAAATGAAGTTCGGCCTCTCCGAAGGGATGGTCACCGCCGCCGGCCCCGGCGGCACCGAGGTCTTCCTCCTCGGCCTCGACAGCGGCGCCCAGCCAGGGATGCGGGTGCATTAGGTGTTCATCGCTTGGGGATCCCGCTGGCCAGATAATTCGCGGCGAATTGCGAAGCCAGCATGGCCCAGGGGAGCGCCAAGATAATGGGCAAGAGCAACAACTCGAGCAGCGGGTGGAGCGATTCCTTGGGAACGAATAATAGGGGCGCGTAAATCACCAGGATGCCGGCCAGCAGCACCAGCGTAATCGCGAGCATGACGTTCCTGGGCCATCCTTCCGAGCAGCGATAAATGGCCGAGGCTGGCAAGCTCAGCAGGGCGAACATCAGCACGAAGTACCACACTTCACCGTTGCCCCCTGCGATGGCCCAGAACAAATGCCCCAGCGTGACGAACAAACACGCGAGCAGAACATTGGCCCCCTGGATTTCGTCGCGCGACAGGGCGTGCCGGCCAAAGCGATCCAGCCGCAAGAGCAGGTTGAAAAACGGCGATGCCAGCCAATTCAGCACCACGAAGCCGAAATAGGCATACAAGATCGGCTCGAGATAGGGCTCCAGGGGCGGGTTTTTGTCGGCGATGCTTCGGATCACGCGGTTGCCGACCAAGGCCCCGATGACCAGGCCCCATTGCACTTGGGGAGGCAGCCGGGCCATCCACAGAAAATAGGCCAGCAGCCAGCGATAAACGAAGTTGCGGGCCTTGAGCGCCTCGACGATTCCCGCGCGGGCGAATTCCAGTTCCGGGTCCAGCCGCAGGGCCTCCCGAAAATGCTCCAGTGCCTTGTAAGGATCGCCCTGATGGAGCAGGGTCCAACCCTGGTTGGCGTGCGATAAGGCGTCGTCCGGCCGGCGAGCCAAGGCCTCTCCCAGGGTCTGGGCGGCGGCGGCCCGATCGCCGAGCTTCACCAGGGCCTGGGCCCGCAGGTTGATGCAGGCGTTGTGTTCCGGGTCGATCGCCAGCCCCTGCTCGGCGGCGGCCAGCGCCTCGCGCCAGCGGCTTTGGAGGAGTTGGAGCGACGACAAGAGCGAAAAATAGTCGGCATCGTGGGGGTCGAGGCGAATCGCCTCCTCGATGGCGGTTTGCGCCTCCGGATAGCGATTCCGGTCAAGCAGCACCCGGGCCAGCGCGAAGTGACCGAAGGGGTCGTCCGGCCCGAGATGGATCGCCCGCTGGGCGTGCTCGGTCGCTTCCGGCAGCCGCTCCAAGCCGGCCAGCGCGAGCGCGATCATGGCGTGCGTCGTGGGGTCGTCGGCCACCTGCCCCAAATGCAACTGAAACTCGCCGATCGCCTCTTCGTATCGCCGCTGGTCGAGGAGCAAGGCACCGCGCTTGAAATGTGAGTTCATGTGGTCGGCAGGAGAGTTTAATTAGCAATACACGTAAGTGCTGTAGAATACCGCCAGAGGTGCGTCGGCAGACGCAACGTGCGCCGTGGTGGTACGGCGATGTTGAGTTTCCGCAGGCCCGCACGAGCGCGCCGTCCAGCCCAGGGATTTAGTCGCACCGACTCCAAGAGATGCTCCAGACCCTGGTCTAGCTGGTTCAGGCCGACCAAGGCCATGCCCAACCCCTCGTGTACCCAGGCCGCATGAGGATCGATAGTCAATGCCTGTCGCAGATGTGTCGCAGCTAACATGAGTTCATTCAGTTGAAGATACATCCATCCCGCGGCTCCGTCATTGAAGCGAAACGTTGGACGCCGCGCGAAAGCTAATTCCATTGCCTGGATGGCACCCTTTGCATCCCCAACTAGCGCAAGCGCCATCGCGCGCTGTTTCAAACAATCCGGTTCCTCAGGATCGATTGACAATCCCTGCTCCGCCGCCTGCAGCGCTTGCGGACCATCTCCGTTGTCGAAATGGGTGGCCGAGATCGCCCACCAAAAACCACTTTCCTCAGGGACTAGTTTCACGGCTTCAGTGAGCGGAATTAAGGCTTGAGGGCATTCGGCAAGGTGGAGAACCCGGCCTACCGTGAAGTGCGAATACCCATCCTGCGGATCAAGTCGAACAGCCTCGAAACCAGCAGCAACTGCTTCATCGAGTTGATTCAAATCTGCGAGAGATGAGCCGAGCGCACGGTACGCCAAGGCACATTCTGGATCGAGTTGAATCAACTCTCGAGCCATTCTGATCGTTGCTTCAAAGCGCGACTGGCTGTGTGCAATCTGAATACCTTGTATTAGCTTCTGATGCATATGCCCTTCCGCGATTGGAGCTACGCCAGTTTCAAATACTTGAGAATGTCGTCATACATGCCCCCTTGATTCGCATAGAGCGCGTGGTTGCGGGCGGTCGAAAACCATTCCTTGGTCGTCGGCTTGAGGCGGGCGGCGGCGGCGGCGAGATCGGCGGTGGTCAAAGGCTTGGGAATCCCCGCCTTCATCGCGTCGCGCAGCTTGGCTTCGATCGCCACGTCGAGCACCGCCTTCAGATCGGCCCCGGAGAATTGATCCGTCTTCTTGGCGAGCTGGGCATAATCGATGTCTTGCACCGGCTTGTCGCGGCACAAGATGCCCAGGATCGAGGCTCGGGCGGGAGCATCGGGGGGCGGCACGAAGAGCACGCGATCGAACCTCCCTGGCCGGCGAAAGGCCGGATCGAGATGCCACGGCGAATTGGTGGCCGCGAGGATCAAGAGGCCGTCGTTGTTCGACTGAATGCCGTCCATTTCGGCCAGAAACTGATTGATCAGATGCCGGCCGCCGCTGTGCTGCATGTCGCTGCGGCGGGCCCCGAGGGCATCGACTTCGTCGAAAAACAGCACGCAGGGGCGATTGTCGCGGGCCTGCTCGAACAGGGCGTGCAAATTCCGCTCGCTGTTTCCAAGCCACATTTCGAGCACGTCGTTGATCCCCACCGAAATGAAGCCGGCCTGGATTTCGCCGGCGGTGGCCCGCGCCAGGTGGGTTTTGCCGCAGCCTGGCGGCCCATACATCAAAATCCCCCCGCCGATTGGCTTGCCATAAGCCTTGTAGAGTTCCGGGTGGTTGAGTGGATGAATGATCTTGAGCCGGATTTCGTCCTTGAGGTTCTCCATGCCGCCGACATCTTGAAATTTGATCTTCGGCCGCTCGATCTCGCCAGCGATGGGGCCTTTGTCTTCCCAACCGGCGCGCACGCGGCCGTCAACAACCTCCGCGTCTTCATAGCCAGCGTCGATCCCCAGGCGTCCGGCGAATTCGGCATCGGCCGCGTCGGCGTCCTTTTCAATGCCCAGCTTGTATTGGGCCACCGCCGCCGGCACCTCGCCACGGGCGAACAGCAGCCGGGCATACAGCACGTGCGCCAGCCCCGGCGCGGTGCGGGATTTGACGAGGTCTTCGACAATCACCAGTGCCGCCGATTGCTTGCGCTGGGCGAAAAAGGCTCGCGCCAGACCGAGCTTGAGCGCGGTATTCTCCGGCGCGTGGGCCAGCGCCTCGCGAAACTCGCTTTCGGCTTGTTCGGGCTGGCCGGTGCCAAGCAGCGATTCGGCCAAATGCTGCCGCAGGGGGATGTTGTCGGGCGATAGTCGCAGCGCTTCGCGCAGCGCGGCGAGCAGATCGGGGGCAGGCACGGCAGAGACTCGCAGGGGAAGAGACCGAGGGGGATACCACTAGTTTGACGGGGGCCAAAAGCTGGGTCAACCGTGGGGGTGGCCGCACCCGCTTTGGCTTGCTCGCCGCCAATCCGCGCCATCACCCGTCGCGCAAAATCTCTTCCGCCCCGTTCTTGCCGCAGGCACCGAGGACGCCGCCGCCGGCCCCAAAGTCCTCTAGCTCTACCTCGACAGCGGCACCCAGCCCGGCATGCGGGTGCATTAGCGACCCAAGCTAGAGAGGCAAAATTCTCACGCGGAACTTGCGCGGCTCTAGCACAACGAGCGTGCCGGCCAATCATTCCGTCTCATGTTGGCGAATCGTCAGAGCGACCAACGTTCCAATATCTTCCGGCAATACCAACTGGCTGCGAACCTGGACGACGCTTGGCCCCATCGCGTGCGTGAGAGCCAAAGTTGCGCCAAAGTCGAGGTCGTGAGTAAAAACGACGTGCTGGTTGCCGCTGGCCCAGGCCATGATCTCTCGGTCGGCTGCAGTGGGACTCCCGATTTGCGACCAATGAACGGCCGACCAACCCTGCGGGGCAAACTCCGCGACCCATTCGACCGACAAATTCATGTCGATGAAGAAGCGGAGGCTCATTGGACCACCAGCGGTTCCTCGCGCTCTTCCAGTCGCCAGGCCGCATAAGCTAGCGCGGCGTCAATGTCTTCGCTTTCCAAGTAGGGATAGGCGGCGAGGATTCGCTCGCGCGATTTGCCGGTCGCGAGCAGCCCCAGGATCGTGCCGACCGTGACGCGCAGCCCGCGGATGCATGGCTTTCCCCCCATGACCGCCGGATCGTGGGTAATGCGTTCCAATTGCATGGGTGAATCCTCCCGATATTTAGGAACAGTTCGTTTCTATACCAAATCGCCCAACATGGTCAGAGAAGTTTGCGTTGCGCGCTCAGCCGGCAATCGACATCAGGAGTCGAAAGCGCATTGCAGCGATCTAGCCCAATTTATCGCCGCACGTCCTCACCCATCCCGCAAAATCTCTTCCGCCGCATTCTTGCCGCAGGCACCGAGGACGCCGCCACCGGGATGGCTGGCGGCACCGCAGAGGTAGAGGCCCTTAATGGGGGTGCGATGGTCGGCCCAGCCGGCGACGGGGCGAAGGGCAAAGAGCTGCGTCGGGGTCATCGCCCCTTGAAAGATGTTGCCGCCGGTGAGGCCGAAGGTCCGTTCCAGATCGAGCGGCGACAGCACCTGCCGGTGCAGCACCGCGCCGGGCACATTGGGGGCATAGCGGGCCAGGAGTTCCACGCAGCGGTCGGCGAAATCCTCCTTGATCCCGTCCCAGCTTTGCCCGTCAGCCAATTTGTAGGGAGCATATTGCACGAAGATGTTCATCAGGTGCTGGCCGGGCGGGGCAATGGTCGAATCGACACTGCTAGGGAGCGTGATTTCCAGAATCGGCTCGGTGCTGGGCCAGCCGTATTTGGCGTCGTCGAAGGCTCGCTCGATATAGTCGAGCGTGGGGCTGATGTGGATCGTGCCCCGGTGGTGCGGGCCGATGCCATTGGTCGGCAGGCAGGTGAAATTCGGCGGCTCGGAGAGGGCGAGGTTGATTTTGGCCGAGGCCGAGGAATAGTCGATCTTGGCGACGCTCTCGCGAAATTCCGCGGGCAACTCGGCCGGATCGAGCAGCCGGGCGAAGGTTTGGTTCGCGTCGATGCTGCTGGCGACAATCGGCGCTTCGAGCAGCGTGTCGTCCCAGAGGGTGACGCCGGCAACTTGACCGTTTTTTACCAGAATCCGTTTCACCGCCGCTTCGCGCAGGATCGTGACGCCCAAATCCTGGCACGCGCCGGCGAGCGCCGCGGCCAGGCCCCCCATCCCCCCTTGGACATAGCCCCAAACGCCCCGCGCGCCTCCCGCTTCGCCCATGACATGGTGCAGCAAGACGTAGGCCGTGCCTGGATACGACGGCGAGGCAAAGGCCCCGATCACCGAGTCGGTGGCGAGCGTGGCCCGCAGCACTTCGGACTGGAACCAGCGCTCCAGAATCGGCCGGGCCGCCCCGATCAGCAGTTCCATCGCCGCTGGCAAGTCGCTTCCCAGGCTGGCCAGCGATTGGTACATCTCCCAGAGCCGGCCGGTATCGCGCAGTCGCTTGCTGACGCCGATTTTCCGCCATTCGGCCGGCAACGGCAGGGAATCGGGGGCTGGCTTGGCCAGCAGCGGCTCGATGGTCGCCGCCACCCGCTCCAGCAGGCGGTTATAAGCCGGATAGCGCTCGGCATCGGCCCGGCTGAACTTGGCGATTTCGCGGCAGGTGGCCCGCTCGTCCGGCCCCATCAGCAGCGAGCGGCCGTCGAGCAGCGGGGTGAACGACGATGGGTCCCGCGGCAGGATTTTTAGGCCATGTTCGGCCAGCCGCAGCGTGCGGATGATCTCCGGCCGAAACAGGCTGATGACATACGACGCCACCGAGACTTTGAATCCCGGCCACAGCTCCTCCGTGGCCGAGCATCCGCCGAGCACATGCCGCCGCTCCAGCACCGCCACCTTTTTGCCGCTGCGGGCCAAATAAGCCGCTGCCACCAGGCCGTTGTGTCCTCCGCCGATGACGAGGCAGTCGTAACGTTTGGCGGTCGGGTGGCTGGAGTTCATCGGTGGCGCATCAAGGGCTGAGGTGGGGTGTCGGCAGTCGTCACTGGAACCTAAACTACGTTTTGGATGTCCCCATCGTATCCGCCCGCCGCCGCCCCGGTAGCTCAGGGGATAGAGCACCGGTTTCCTAAACCGGGGGTCGTGGGTTCGAATCCCGCCCGGGGTATTTGGCGGATGGTGGGGGACTGCCGAGTCGTTGGCGGCGTAAGCGGGCGATTGGCGGGGGCGATGCGCGGGAATCAGGCAGCTGATTGCGGCCTGAAGGGCTCTGCCAGCCCAGGCCGGCGGCCTGGGAATATGGGGCAACGATAGCGTTCGGCCCTGAAAGGGCCGTTCGTGGTGGCTGCGCCCTGGACTGACGGAAGGAGCCTTTCAGGCTAGGATGCCATCGACTGATTGCGACTGGTTGTAGGCGCGAATGTCTTGGTGAATGGGCATGAATAGCCTTACATCTTCTCGCCGGGCAACTGGCTGGCTTGCTTGAACCAATCGATGAGTTGAGCTTCGTCGAGGGGGTCGTTTTCGTGGATGTCGAGGTAGCGGACCTCTTTTTGCTTGGAGCTGCCGGGAGGAAGGGGGCGGAGCGAGGCTCCCTTGAAAAAGGCGACTTTGATGTACTTGTTGAAGCAGTGGATGCCGAGGAACCAGGCGGGTTTGCCGTCGTCGCACGCGAGGCCATAGAAGGGGGAGTTCCACTTGACGGCTTTGGTCACGCTGGGGACGGCGCGGACGATGAGCGCGTCGAGGCGGCGGCCGACGGCTCTTTTCCAGCCGGGCATGGCGGCGATGTAGGCCTGCACGGGGGCGTCGCCATCGCCCTTGGCAATTTGGGGATTGCCGCCGGAAAGGAGCTTGACCGGCCCGGCGGCGGTTGGTGTTGGCTTCCGGTGCGGCTTGGAGGTGGAGGTGGATTTCTTGGCCATGATGGATCCTGGGTCGCGGCGCGGTCGCTCGGCCGGCCGCTTGCATTCTGCAAGCGGAGTGGGGACGAAATCCAGACCCGCGCGAGAATTTGGTGGGAGCCTCTTGACAGCCATCTGGTGAAAGTGTACAATTGAATCATTGAGGGTGGGAGTGCAGGTTGTGTGGGAGAGCGAATTGTGAAGACGACTTATCGCGCCAAGACGACGATTTATCGGACGGACGAGTCGTAAGTGAAGGTAAGTATTGGATTTGCGACGAGTCGAGGGGGCCGGCAAATCCCCGACAAAATTGCATTTGATAACTAATTCGCCGCTGGACGGGATACTCCGATTGGTGTTTGATTGTACTGAGGAGAGGGCCATGAATCGTTCCGCATGGGCCGCCAGTCGGCTGATGTTGCTGGTCGTTGTAGCGGCCTGCGCAACGAGTTTCGAGCTCACCGCCGCCGAACCGGAGAAGACGGTCGCCTTGACGATTGACTACGGCGATGGGGTGCAAAAGGTCTTTCGAAAGCTGGCGTGGAAGGACGGGCAGACGGTCTTCGCAACGCTGCAACTCGCGGCCGAACATCCGCGGGGAATCAAGATCGCCCATCGCGGCCAGGGAGCGACGCTGCTGGTGACGGCAATCGACGATCTCAAGAACGAAGGTCGCGGAAACAACTGGACCTACGAAGTGAACGGCAAGTTGGCGGATCGAGGATGCGGAGTTTGGGAGCTAGCGGCAGGGGACGCTGTCTTGTGGCGGTTTGGGGAGTATCGATAGAATCGGGGCGAACCGAACCCTTGCCGCCGCGGCGGGCTTGTGTACGACACCCTTGCTGGCGCGGCGGGTTAGTGTGAGGCCTCCGACGCTGGCGCTTTGGGTTGGTGCGTGTTTTTACTGCAAAGAGGAATCATGTCGCGACGAGCTTGGATCGAATTGGTGGTATTCGCGGGGCTGGTGCTGGCCGGTGCGGGAGCGCGGGTGTTTTATCGCGAGCTGCCGAATTTTGCCCCGATTGCCGCGATTTCGCTGTTCGCCGGCTACTATTTCCGCTCGGCGGTTCTGGCGGTGCTGACGCCACTGTTGGCGATGCTCGCCAGCGACCTGTTCATTGGCGGCTATGAGTGGCAGATGATGCTCGTCGTGTATGGAATGTTGGTGCTGCCGGTGGCGTTTCGCGGGCCGCTGCGGCGGTGGTTGCGGTTCGAGAAGGGACGGCCGGCCAAGGTGGTGGCGGCACTCGGCGGGCTATTGGCCTGCAGCTTGCTTTCGTCGCTGCTGTTTTTCCTGGCGACGAATTTTGCCTGGTGGCCTTGGTCCACGATGTACGAGCACAACTGGGCCGGCCTCTTGCGCTGTTACGAGAACGGCCTGCCGTTTTTCCGGCACACGCTGGCCGGCGACCTGTTCTTCGGAACGATGCTGTTCGGCGGCTATGCCTGGGCCGTAGCGTGGGGCTGGGCTGAAGAGCCCGATTACCAGCTCGCTTCGAGCCCGACGTTCATCCCCTGAGCCCAGAAATCGGTGTATTTCAGCACGAATTCGGGGCGCAGGTGGGTTGAAACCGGGTCGTCCTCCGGGGGCAGCAGGCCGGTGTTCAGCCCGCGGTCGATCTGGTCGCCCGCTCGCGCGACGCGGCTCCAATAGACGAACGTGTAGCCCAGGGTCGCCCGCCAGCAAGGGTTGATTTGATAACCGAGCGTGATGCCAAGCTCGGGCACGACGGCGAATTCGTCGTATTCGTAGTTGCCGATGTTCGTGCGCTGGGCGAGGACGCCGCCGCTGAAGGTGTTCGCGTCGCCGTCTTCGATGGTCGTGGTGCTGCCATCGATGCGAATGCGGCTCGTCGTGTTGCCGAGGGCGATTTTGGAGAGGATATCGACCGACCAGCATCCCTGGCAAAAGCTCCACCGCGCGCCGAGATCCACGCCATGAAACTGATTTTCCGTGTCAAACAGATCGCTGATGAGGAAAGTATCGCCCCCATCAACCGCGACCGAGTTTTCGCGCACGGTCAGCCGGTCATCGACGCGGAGAAACCGATAGCCGACGAGACAATCGAATCGATAGCCGGTGGGGCTTGGTCCGCAGGTGATCCAGCCGTTGCCGCAGCCATCGCCGCAGGCGAGGTTGTAAATGGCCCGCACGCCGGCACCTTGGAAGGTGGTCGTGGCTTCGGCTTGAATTTGCCCGCCGATGATTCCCGGAAACGCGACGAGCAGGGCGTTTTCCTGTCCTTCCACCACATCGTAGAACGGGCGGGCGAGAATCGGATCGCCGGTCGAGGAGCGATTGAATGTGTCCTTGGCCTCGCCGAGGGCGAAGTAATCTCCCTCGACACCGAGCCGCCGGCAGGGATCGATCCACCAGCCGAGTGTCAGCCGCCCGCCGCTTTGGACGTCGCTGTTCACTCCTTGGCCACCATAGAGGATGCGGGTGCCGTCGATGCCGAGGATGCCCGCTTCGTCGAACGGGGTCCCTTGCGGGCTGGTGGAGACGAGCGGCGGGAGGTCGAGGCTTTTCAGGCCCCAGAGCAGATACTCGGCCCGGACAAACATGCCGCACGAGTAGCAGCCGGGCCCGCAATAGCCGGGGCTGGAATAGTCGGCATGTTGGCCGCCGAGGCCGAAATCGCCGAAGGCGGGATCGCCGCCGGGCTGTCCTTCGTAATAGACGCGCTCGCCCGGCGCTGGGGCCATTTCGGCCGGCAGCGGCGTCCCTTGCGGCGCGGCGGGGGTTTGATAGGCGGCCGGTTGTACCGCGCTTGGTCGGCGCGTCGGGGCACCGACGCGAGCGGCACCGCCAGCCGCCGCCGTGGCGGGCGTTTTCATGCTGGAATTGGCCGATTGTGCCCAGGCGGCATCGGCAGCAAGCGCGAACAGCAGCGCGCAGCAAATCGTCGTTGAGTGACCCACAGGCCGCTCTCCCGCGTTGGCAGCCGGGCCGGCTGACAAGTTCCCGCTTGCGCAGCCCGGTTGCGGATGGATAGATGAGAGGCTGGCTTGTAGAGGATGTCGCGCGGCGGTGTAAAGGGCAGTCTTGACAAAGTTGCGAGTTGGAGCCGGGAACGAACCGGTGGTCGCTAGCGGTAGGATAAAGTCATGAAGGAAGCAGATTCTGGAGTTTTGCTGGTGGGGCACGGCACGCATAGCCCGCGTGGGCAGCGTTCGTTTCTCAAGCTGGCCGAGTTGCTGGCGGCCCGTTTGGCACCCCTTCCGGTCGAGCCGGCCTTTCTGGAAATCGCCGAGCCGACGATTGCCCAGGGGATCGCGGCGCTGGCCCGCCGCGGCGCGGCGCGGTTTGTGGCCTTGCCCCTGCTGCTGTTTGCCGCTGGGCACGCGAAGCGGGATATTCCTGCTGCACTGACGGCGGCGGTTGCCGGGTCGCGGCTGGAGTTTTGTCTGGGAGAGCATTTGGGTTGCGACGAAGGGATGGTCGAATTGTCGCGCCGGCGATTTACCGAGGCGTTACAACAGCGGCCTGCCATGCCAGCGGCGGACACTTGCCTGCTGCTGGTGGGGCGTGGCAGCCCCGACGACGGAGCGACGGCCGAGATGCGGCAGTTTGCCCGGTTGCGGGGGCTTTCCGAAGCGGATATGGCGGTCGAAGTCGCGTTTCTCGCGATGGCTCAGCCGCGAGTTGGCGAGGTGATTGCCCGGTTAGCGGCATCGCGGTATCGGCGGATCGTCGTCCAGCCCCATTTGCTGTTTCACGGCGATTTGGCCGAAGGACTTGCCGCCCAGGTTGCGGCGGTCCGGGCGAAGAATTCCAGACAGGAATGGCTCCTTGCGCCGCTTTTGGCCGACGACCTGGGAGAGGGAGGCCCTGCCGACGAATTGCTGGTCGCATTACTGGCCGGCCGCTATCACTCGGCGGCGATTCGCATTGTCGCAACTTCGGGACAGGGATAGAATTCCGCCGATTACTTGCTTCCGCCCCGGCTGGGGCTTACCATCGGTAAAGTGCGGCAGGTACGGAATTTGCGCCGACTTTCCGGCTATGCGGAACGACCAACCAAAGGGATTGTAATGCGCGGCATTCAACAGTTTGCAGCGGCGGCTTTTCGGCCTAGGAACCTGTTTCTCGCGGCCTTGCTCGTGGGCAGCCTGTGGGCCGCCGCTGGGGGCCTCTTGCCGACCGGCCCTAAGCCGAGCGGAGCGGTCGAGGCCCGTCCGGTGGTCGAACTGACCGGGCCGCAGGCGAACGACCGGAACGTGGCCCGCATCGTCACCTTGCTGATGCGCCGCGAGCACCTCTCGAAGCACCCGCTCGACGACGAAATCTCACGCCGCTCGCTCGACAACTTCATCAAGTCGCTCGACAGCATGAAGCTCTATTTCTATCGGTCGGACATCGACGAGTTCAGCCAAAAGCGGAACGAAATCGACGACATGGTGAACCAGGGAGATGTGACCTTCGCGTACACCGTTTTCTCGCGTCTGCTCAAGCGGATCGATGAACGGGTCGCCCTGGTCGATGAATTGCTCAAGCAGCCGCTCGATTTCAATACAGACGACGTTTTCATCACCGATCCCGACAAGCTCTCGTTCCCTTCGACTCCTGAAGAGGCCCGCGAACGCTGGATCAAGCGGTTGAAGTATGACCTGTTGCTGCTGAAGTCCGACAAGGAAGCGAACAAGGAAGATCCCAAGGTCCGCCTGTCGCGCCGGTATCACAGCTACGCCAAGCGGATGCATCAGACCGACAGCAACGAACTGCTTGAGCTGTTCCTCTCGGCCGTGACCACGTCGTTCGATCCGCACAGCAACTACATGGCCCCGGCTTCGAGCGAGAATTTCGGCATCATCATGGGGCTGCAACTGGAAGGAATTGGCGCCCAGCTCAAGCTGGTCGATGGCCAGACTGTGATCGACAAGGTAATTCCGGGCGGTGCCGCCGCGAAGAGTGGCGAGCTCAAGGCGGGGGATCGGATCGTCAGCGTCGGCCAGGGAGACGAAGGAGAGATCGTCGATGTTGGCGAGATGCGTCTGAACGACGTGGTGAAGCTGATCCGCGGCCGAGCCGGCTCCGTGGTCCGATTGGGGGTCATTCCCGCCGAAGGAACGGGCCTGAAGGTCATCAAGATCACGCGGGCCAAGGTAGAACTCAAAGACAGCGAAGCCCGGGGCGTGATTTTCGAGGAAGGGAGAAAGGCCGATGGCACGCCGTTCAAGGTCGGCGTGATCGATCTCCCCAGCTTCTATATGGATATGTCTGGTGCCCGCGAAGGGACCGAAAACTTCAAATCCTGCAGCCGCGATGTCCGCCGCATCTTGGAGGACTTCAACAAGAAGGGGGTTGATTCGCTGATTCTCGATTTGCGCCGCAACGGCGGCGGCAGCCTGACCGAGGCGATCAACCTGACCGGCATGTTCATCGAAGATGGCCCGGTGCTGCAGGTGAAGGATCCCGATGGCCGCGTGCAGGAATACGACGATACCGACCGCGGAGCGATGCTCTGGAAGGGGCCGCTCGTGGTGCTGACGAGCAAGTTTAGCGCGAGCGCGAGCGAAATTCTGGCGGCCGCCATTCAAGACTATCACCGCGGCCTCGTGATCGGCGATTCGGCCACGCACGGCAAGGGGACGGTGCAAACGATGGTCGATCTGGGACCGCAGATGTTCCGCATCGCCAATCCACCCGATCTCGGCTCGCTCAAGCTGACGGTGCAGCAGTTCTATCGACCCAATGGCGACAGCACCCAGCAGCGCGGCGTGCTGGCTGATATCACGCTCCCGTCGCTCACCGATCACATGGACGTTTCCGAATCGGACCTCGACTATCCGGTCGCGTTCGACAAGGTTCCCGCCGCCCCGTTCAAGCGCTACGACGACGTGACCGCCAACGTGGTCAGCACGCTCAAGGAAAAGTCGAGCCAGCGGATTGCCCAGTCGGAAGAGTTCAAAAAGCTCAATCGAGACATCGAGCGCTATGTCGAGCAGAAGGCGAAGAAGGAAGTGCCGCTCAACGAGGCGAAGTTCCTCGCCCGCCGCGCCGAGCTCGATGCCGAAGCCGAGGACGAAAAGACCTTCGAGCATCAGGCCAACGGGGATGAGAAGGAAGTCGTCAAGCGCGACTACTACTTCAACGAGGCCCTGAACATCACGCTCGACTACTTGCGGCTCTTGGGGAAAGATAAAGTGGCGAAGGCCAACTGACGGCACCACTGAAGCCGAAGAACATGGCTGTTGTTGAATTGAAGGTGCCGTCACGAGCGGCGCTGCCGCTCGATGGTTCGGTGAGTGCGCGCAGTCCGATGTATGCCATTGCATTCGACATGGACATCGAGTCGCTCCGCCACCACTATGGCGATCCCTACAACAACGCCTATCTGGAGATTCGCAAGATCCTGTAAACGCATGGATTCAATTGGCAGCCAGGGAGCGTCTATTTCGGCGGCGAGAACATCAATGCCGTTACCTGCGTTCTAGCCGCCATCGATTTGTCGGCGAAGTTGCCTTGGTTCTCGGCTTCGGTGCGCGACATTCGCATGTTGCGCATCGAGGAACTGAATGACTTGATGCCCGCGGTGCAGCCAGGTGGCTAAATCGCTACGTCAGTGGAATCCTCAGCCCGTCGTACCCGAGCTCCATTCCCGCCGGTAGGGCGGCGCAAGTTTGGGCGTGGTGCAATTCGTGGGCCAGGTGC
>JANRLS010000197.1:0-7400 GCA_033762315.1 Pirellulaceae bacterium | reverse complement strand
TAGTCCCATGTCAAGAATCTTGATGACTCCCCGCTGATCGAGCAGCAAGTTGGCTGGTTTGATGTCGCGATGGACCACGCCATTCTCATGCGCGAATGCCAGCCCGTGCGCCGTCTGGCGAACGTAGTCCACCGCATGAGCGATGGGAAGCGGTCCGTTCTTGGCGACGAGATTGGAAAGATCACTCCCCTCGACATACTCCATCACGAGATACCAGATTCCCTTTTGCACTCCGGCGTCGTGCGTCTGAACGATGTTGGGATGCGAGAGTTTGGCGGCAGCCTCGACCTCCCGCTCGAAACGCTTGATGGCGGCTTCGTCTCGCATCAACGAAGGGGGCAACAGCTTGACCGCCGCCAATCTCTTCATGCGGCGGTGACGGGCTTTGAATACCTGCCCCATTCCGCCAGCGCCAATTTTGGCCAGCAGCACGTAGTCGTCCAGCACGAGCGGAAGCTGCGATCCCGACAATAACTCTTGGGCCTGAAAGGCCGTCAGTTTACCGTTAGCGACCAGCAGTTTGGCGAAGCTCTCCCCATCCTTGGGACGGTCCACCGCCGACAGCGACTTCCAGAATGTCTTAATCTCAGCAGCCGAAGATAGTTCGGCGGTAATGATCGCCTTGGCGAATTGATCGGCGGTCAGGGCCACAGTCCACGCTCCTCTTGCCCCTATAATAACCAGCGTTGCGGCTTCCCGCATCCCTGACCCACTCAATCCCTAGTAAATGAATATACTTTGAGTGCCGAACCGCTAGCGATTGCGGTGTCGTTCTGGGTCCGCCAGATCACTTCTCGAACGATTGGACGCGCGGCGACAGAGTCTCGTCGCAGGAGATGACTTAACCAACCTTGCGCGAGGGCGATCGATCGGGATGGCGTCAATGAACGCTCAAATCTGAAAAATCGCTTCGATCTCGATCGTGGCGTTGCGGGGCAGCGAACCCATTCCGACGGCACTGCGGGCTCCGATGCCGTTCTCTTGGCCCCAGACTTTGGCCCACAGCTCGCTGCAGCCGTTGATCACTTCGGGATGATTTTTGAAGTCGGCCGCGGCATTGACCATCCCCAGCGTTTTGATGACTCGCTTGACCCGGTCGAGGCTGCCGAGGTTCGCCTTCAGCGTCGAAAGGATCGCGAGGCCCGCCGCCTCAGCCGCCTTCTTGCCGAACTCCTGATCGACCTCCGAGCCGACACGCCCGGCGATGATCGACCCTTCGGCATTGATCGAGACATGCCCGGAAACGTAGGCCAGATCGCCGACGATGACCACGGGCTTATAGACACCACCCACTTTTGGTGGCGGAGGCAATTGCAGATGGAGTTCGGCAAGTTTCGCTTCGGCGCTCATGGCGGGATTCCTGCAAGGTGGGAGGGAACTACCGTGGCCGTGAATATACCGGCATGCCGCCAATCACGAAACGGCCCGGCGCTAGTGCTTATACACTGTCGCGGGATCGACGAGTCGCTCGCCGACGATCCGCACTCCGGCCGGCGTGATCTCGCGGAAAAAGCAGGTGCGATACCCCTCGTGGCAGGCCGCGCCAACCTGCTCGACCTTCAGCAGCACCGTGTCGGCATCGCAGTCGATGAAAATCCCCTTCACGGTTTGGGCGTGGCCGCTCTCCTCCCCTTTGCGCCAAAGTTTGCCCCGGCTGCGGCTGAAATAGACCGCCCGGCCGGTGCGCAACGTCTCCTCGTATGCCTCGGCATTCATCCAGGCGACCATCAGCACCTCGCCGGTGGCCGCATCCTGGGCAACCGCCGCGACAAGGCCGCCATTTTTGGAGAAATCGGGGCCGGTCGCGTCGTTCATAGAGTGATCTTTCAAGGAGGTGGCAAAGCCGACCATTCTAAACCGGCGGGGCGAACCCGCGGCGGACGGTGTGTTCGGTAATCGTGCGGGGAACGACAAATTGCAGCAGGTAATCGCGCCCGCCCGCTTTGCTGCCGATCCCAGACAGCTTGAACCCGCCAAACGGCTGCCGGTTGACGAGCGCCCCGGTAATCGCGCGGTTGAGATACAGATTGCCGACCAGAAACTCGCGCCGCGCCCGGTCGAGGCTCGCCGGGCTGCGGCTGAAGATGCCGCCGGTCAGGGCATAGTCGGTGCCGTTGGCGATTCGCAGGGCTTCGGTCAGGTCAGCGGCCCGAATCACCGCCAGCACAGGGCCGAAAATCTCTTCCTGCGCGATGCGGGCGGTCGGCGACACGTCGGCAAAAATGTGCGGGCCGATGAACCAACCTTGCTTGGCGAGCGTTCCCGGATCGACGCCAAGCACCAGTCGCCCTTCGGTTTTGCCGGTCTCGATGTATTGGCGGATGCGAACAAACGACTCCTCATCAATGACCGGGCCGACGCTCGTCGCCGGATCATCGGCCGGGCCGAGCTTCAAGCTCTTCGTCGCCTCGACCAGCCGCGACAAGAACGCCTCATAGACATCCCCCACCACGATCGCCCGACTGCACGCGGAGCATTTCTGCCCCTGATAGCCGAATGCGCTTTTCATCACTCCCGCCACCGCTTCGTCAAGGTCGGCATCGGCATCGACGATGATGCCGTTCTTTCCCCCCATCTCGGCGATCACCCGCTTCACATTCACGAGACCGCGCGAAATTTCCGCCGCTCGGGCATTGATCGCCAACCCGACGCCGCGTGAGCCGGTGAAGGCGATCAAGGCCACATCCGGATGTTCGACGAGGGCGGCTCCGGCCATTTCGCCCCGGCCGGGCAGATAGTTGAGCACGCCGGCCGGCAAGTCGATCTCGCGGAAGATGTCCATGAGGAGGGCCGCGACGATGGCCGATTGCTCCGAGGGTTTCATTACGACGGTGTTGCCGGTGGCCAGCGCGGCGACGCTCATGCCCGTTAGAATCGCCAGCGGAAAATTCCAGGGGGCGATGACGGCAACGACCCCACGCGGAAGATAGTCGAACCGGTTTTCCTCCCCCGGCACATCGACCCCGTGCTCGCTTTGCAGGCGAATCGCCTCGGCGGCGTAGAATTCGCAAAAATCGATCGCCTCGTCCACGTCGGCGGTCGCCTCGCGCCAACCCTTGCCGCATTCATAAACTTCCCAGGCTGCCAGCTCAAACAGTCGCTCGCGCATCGCGGCGGCGGCACGGCGCAAAAATTCTCCCCGCTTTCCGGCCCCGATGGCCTGCCAGCCGGGCTGCGCGTGTTTCGCGGCGGCCACCGCTTGCCCGGCATGTTCGGCGGTCGCCAAGGCAAACGTGCCCACCAGACGAGACTTTTGCGACGGATCGCGCGACTCGGCCCGCTCGGCGGATTCGACCGTTTTCCCGCCGATCACCAGCGGGGCGTGCCTTCCCAGTCGCGTGCGAACCGCGGCGAGCGCCTCCTGCATCGCCGTGCGATTGGCGACCTGGGCGAAATCAATCGGCGGCTGGTTGGCGAAGGTCGGCATCGGAGAAGTCCCAGGCGTATGTTCTTGTCGGGACCAAACCTGGTCCCGGTCCGTTCCAGCGGGCTGGTGGGGCGTAACGGCGGTGCCGTCGCTCACCGCTTGCAGCGCAGCATCTCGGGAACAAGTTTGCTCCCGGCTATTGGGATTCCCGGCCGAAGGCGCGAACTCGGCCGGATTTTGCAGCAACTCATCCGGCGAAACCTTTTCGACAAACCCGGCCCGAAGGAACGAATCGTTCGAGGTGTTTTCCAAAAGCCGCCGCACCAGATACGCCATGCCGGGGATCAGCTCGCCATAGGGCATGTAAATCCGCAGTCGCAGGCCCAAATCGACGAGGGCCTGCTTCTCGGCATCGGCCATGCCATAGAGCATTTGTACTTCGAGCGCGGTCGGGGGAATCTCCAAAATGCGAGCCGCCGCCACGCCGTGCGCCAGCGAGCGGAGGTTGTGCGAGCCAAGTGCCGGCCGCAAATGCGCGGTGTTGCGTAGGACGAACCGCGTGCAACGTTCAAAGTTGGCATCGCTTTCCCACTTGCGCTGAAACACCGGCATCGGCCAGCCGTTGGCCTGGGCGCGGATTGTTTCGTGGTCCCAATAAGCCCCTTTGACTAGCCGCACCCAGACTGGCGCGCCGCGCCGGGCGGCCCAATCACGCAGCGCGACGAGGTCCACGAGCGTTTCGCGCAGGTAACATTGCAGCACGATGCCCACGCCGTCCCAAGCGCGGAACTCCGGCTCGGCAAGAATCGTCTGAAAGATGTGCAGCGTCAGCGTTTTCTTTTCGTATGACTCCATATCGACGTTGATGAACGCCCCTAGCCGGCGGGCCGCGCGAAACAGCTCGCGCAACCGGCGGCCGGCCCGCTCGGTCGTGCCGGCGGGATCGATGGCGTCGAACTGGCTATCGAGTGCCGACAGCTTGATCGAGAGGTTCATCCGCGGAATCGGCCCTCGATCGTCGGCATCAATGAGCGGATCGGCGGGCCAGGCGGCGACCTCCGGCGTCACCTGCTCCAGCAGCTCGAGATAGGCCTGAAAGTGCCGCTCGGCTTCGCTTTCGGCGATGACCGCCTCGCCGAGCAAATCGAGCGTGAAGCCGCGCCCCTGGTCGCGTTCGCGGCGGGCCGAGGCCAGCACCTGGCGGACATTCTCCCCCGCGATGAACCGCTTGGCGAAATCGGTGGCCGACAGCTTGGCCGCGCGGGCCACCGCCGCGCGGGTGAAGGGCATCCGCCGCGCCACACCGAGGGCCACGCGGGCCGCCGCGGGCAACTGATCGCGAACCGTGTCCATGTACTCGTGCAAATGCCCCATTACCGCGTCCGCCGTGCGAAGCATGGGCAGCACATCGACAAACCGAAACATCTGCACTTTGAGCGATTCGTCGCGCATTGACCACGCGAGCAGGCGGTCGTCCCACCACCGCCGCTCCCACAGTTGCGGCCGGCTATGGCGAAGATTGTCGAATAACTGCTGGCCGATGGTGCGTGTTAGCACCTCGATCGCGATGAGTTGGTTGGCGGATAGGTCGTCCGCGGTGCCAGCCACTGAAAGGTTTTCGGCAGTCACGTGAAGAGGCCGCCTGGAGGAGTGACACGAAGCTCTGCCGAATTATACCGGTCGAAGCCAGCGGAGAAGCTGAGTCGCCGGCTTCTGAGCAATGCTCCGGCCCGGATCGGCCCGGATTTGGGAATCACCCGCTTGCCTGCTCGACATTCGCCTTGACCACCTCCACCAGGTCCGCCGAGGTAAACACTTTCGCGCGGTGGGCCAGAAACGCGCTTTCGACCTGCGCGAGCCGCACCTTTTGCCCCCCATGCAGCAGGGCCAGATAAGCATCGAGAATGAGCGACACCGGCGAGCCCCGTACCCGCATGCCGACAATACTAAACAGCGAGACCTGTCCCCCCGACAGAAAGGCCCGGAACCACGGCCCGAATAGCCACCACAGCATGGCCAGGGGGACCAGCGTCAAAAGGCAAGTCAGAAATCCGAGCACGAATGCGGTGGCGGGGTGCATCGAACGACCTTCTTGCCGAGGGGCTACGAGCGATGAATCGTCTTGGCCGATTTGGCTCGCGGATGGGCCTGCTCATAAATGGCCCGCAGCTTGGCGGTGCTGACGTGGGTGTAAATCTGCGTCGTCACCAGGCTTTTGTGACCGAGCAATTCTTGCACGCTCCGAATATCGGCCCCGCGATCCAAAAGATGCGTGGCAAAGCTGTGCCGCAGCGTGTGTGGACTGGTGCGCAAATCGAGCCCCGTCAGTTTGAGCTGCTTCAGCAGCATCCGGTGAACGCTGCGCGTCGTCAAGCGCCGGCCGAATTTGTTGGTGAAAACCGGTGCCTTGCCGTCTTGTGGCTCCTGAGGCGACAGGCGGCGTTCCTTGAGCCAACGCCGCAACGCCTTGGCCGCGAAACTGCCGATCGGGGCCAGCCGTTCGCGACGCCCTTTGCCACGAATCCGCAGGACATTTTCGGCCAAGTCCAGATCGCCATCGTTGAGGCCAACCGTTTCACTCACGCGGAGACCGGCCGAATACATTGTCTCCAAAATCGCCCGGTCGCGCAGCCCCATGGCCGTGGTCGCGGGAGGGGAATCGAGTAACTGGCCAATTTCCGTCGTCGAGAGGAAGTGCGGCAGCTTCCGGTCGGGACGCGGATTGCGCAGCGGCTTGGCGGGGTTCGTGGTCGCCAGCCCTTCGCGCTGGGCGAACTTATAGAAGGTTCGCAGCGAGGCGAGCCGCCGAGCGACCGAAGTCTTCGCGTACCCCGCCTCGTGCAGGGCCGAGACGTAGCCCCGCAGATCAAGCGGCGTCACCTCGGCCGGTTGCGGCGCTTGGCCGCCGTAGGCATCGCTCAGGTAGCCTGCTAGCGAGGTGAGATCCTCGCGATACGACTTGATCGTCAGCTCCGCCGCGTTCCGCTCGACCGACAAAAACCGCAGAAACTGCGTAATCGCGGCTTGCATGGCTTCCGCCTGACTCCTGGCCCCTGACTCCTGCTCTATTCATCGGTCGGCAACGGCAGCTTGAAACGCGGCTGCGAGGTCGGCAGGGGGGCTTCGGCGGCGGTCTCTTGCGCGGTCTGCCGGATGCGCTGGCTCAGCACGGCGGCGTCGTACCAACTGAAGCTGAGCTCCGGGTTGCTGGCGAATTTGCCCAGGGTCCGCAAGGCGTCGCTACGATGCTGATCGTCGAACAGGAAGATATAGCGCTCTTCGCCTTTGACTAGCGCCAGCACATTGATGTCCTGCGTCACGTTGCGGCTACTCCATCGTCTGGGTCGGGCATCCTTGCCGGGCGGGCGGCGCGCCAGTCGCGCGGCTCTGTCCCTCATTGGTCATATCGGCCAATGGGCCACCGCCACACAACTCGGGCCTCGCCAGCCCCCCCTCTTGCCGCCAACGTTTCAGTCACATGCAGATAGCAGCAGAACCGGACGAAATCGTCGGGACGTTGCAAATAAGCCGCCCAGCCACCGAATCGGGCATCGTCGCGAAAAAAGTAATA
The DNA here is from genome assembly GCA_033762315.1 of Pirellulaceae bacterium. GTDB lineage: Bacteria > Planctomycetota > Planctomycetia > Pirellulales > Pirellulaceae > CAYLLN01. The sequence continues at coordinate 462 of JANRLS010000197.1, read as the reverse complement.
GCTTGCCAGCTTCTCGGTAAACTCTCCGTCCTGGCCGTGATAAATCCGCGTGTGCGTGATGATCGGGTCGTGTTGAGGACGCGGGGAGGGACGCTCCAAACTCGGCGGCGGCGGCACGAACCCGCGCGGATCGGGCCAATCGGCCGGCAGTTGCGGGCTGGCGTGCGCCAGCGGCGCGGCGCTGTCTTTGGCCGCTGGCAGCGGCGACTCGCCCGGCGCGCCGTGGCTGGCAAGCGTTACATTCTCGGGAGGCGCCGCTTGCGGCGGCGCGGGGGCGGCCGGATCGACCGGCGGGCCGTTCCCGGGAGCGCCATCGACGGGGGGCAAGCGGTGTGGATCGTTCGGCGCCTGTGGCGTTTGCGTTTTCAGTTGCTGGCGGGCGAGTTCAAACTCCGCCTGCTGAACCAGCGAATTGGGAATGTACTCTTCCTCGGCCGCGCCCCACGGCAGTCCATAGCCGGT
>JANRLS010000196.1:0-9523 GCA_033762315.1 Pirellulaceae bacterium | reverse complement strand
TCCGCATCGCAGCAACCGGACCAAGCCGCCGACGCAGGACGGGCGTCCTCTGCGACGCTATCGCCGCCGCTGGAAAGTGGAGCGCTCGATAAGCTGGCTCCAGAACTTTCGGCGTCTTGTCACGCGTTACGAGTACCATGCACATCTCTTTCACGGATTCGTCCAGCTTGCGTGCCTCATCGTCGTCCTAGGACGGTTTTGAAATACGCTCTAGTCTGGTCACGCGGCACCGGCTTCGATCGTTGCTCGCCGCGCCCCCAGCGGTAATACTGATGCCGCTTGCTTGCCGACCGCCGGAGAAAGCGTATGTCCGGATCGCCGCTCAATCCGTATGCCGCCCCGCAATCCCCCGCTCCGGCGACGCTCCCGCCGGGCGGGCAGCAGTTCGCCCCTTGCCCCGCCTGTGGCAATCCCGGCGGAAAACGAGTCGGTTTCACGTGGTGGGGGGGCGCTCTGGGCCCGTGGATGCTGAACCACGTCAAATGCCTGCGTTGCGGCCAGGCATATCACGGCCAAACGGGCCAATCGAACGATACGGCCATCGCCATCTATTTCGGCGTCACCGCGGTCATCGGCCTGGTGGTGGGAGTCGCCCTCGGCCTGCTAGGGGCGGCTTCCTAATGGACCTGACTCCCGCCCTCATCATCGCCAAAAAACGGGATGGCCACGAACTGGACCAGGACGAAATCGCGGCCTTCGTCCAGGGCTTTACCCGCGGCGAGATTCCCGATTATCAAACCGCCGCCCTGGTGATGGCCATCTTTCTGCGCGGCCTTTCGACCGCCGAAACGGCCCACCTGACCGACGAAATGCTCGCCAGCGGCGCGCGCCTCGGCTGGCCCGCCGGCGGACCGCCAAAAGTCGATAAGCACAGCACCGGCGGCATTGGCGACAAAACCTCGCTCATCCTCGCCCCGCTTTTGGCCTGCTGCGGCCTGGCGGTGCCGATGATCTCGGGTCGCGGCCTCGGGGCAACCGGCGGCACGCTCGACAAGCTCGACGCGATCCCCGGCTTTCGCAGCGACCTCGGCCTGCGCGAAATCGAAGCGGTCGTCGCCCGCGTCGGCTGCGTGATTACCGGCGCGTCGGCCGACCTCGCCCCCGCCGACAAAAAGCTCTATGCCCTCCGCGATGTCACCGCCACCGTTCCCAGCATCCCGCTGATCGCGGCGAGCATCATGAGCAAAAAGCTCGCCGAATCGCTCGATGCCCTGGTGCTCGACGTGAAGTTCGGCAGCGGGGCCTTCATGAAAACGCAGCCCCGGGCCGAGGAACTGGCTCGCCTGCTCGTTGCGACCGGGCAACGCATGGGGGTCAAAACCTCGGCCCTGCTGACCGACATGAACCAGCCGCTGGGGCGCATGGCGGGCAACCTCGTGGAGGTTCACGAATCGCTGGCGACGCTGGCGGGGCGCGGGCCGGCCGACTTGTGGGATTGCACTCGCGAACTCGGAGCCGAGCTGCTGGTGCTGACCGGCCGCGCCGCCGAGTTGCCCGCCGCCCGCGTCGTCCTCGATGCCGAGCTCGCTTCGGGCCGCCCCCTCGCCAAGTTCGCCGAGATGATCGCCGCGCAAGGTGGCGATCTCGACAAGCTCCCGCCGCTGGTGCCCGGCACGGAAATCGTCGCCGGGCAGGCAGGCTTCGTCACCGCGTTCGACACCGAAAAGCTGGGCCTGGTGATCATCGAGCTCGGCGGCGGCCGCAAAGTGATGACCGACAAGCTCGACCATGCGGTGGGGCTCGAAACGCTCGTCCGCATCGGCGACCGCGTGGACCGCGGCCAGCCCCTTGTCCGCGTGTTTGCCCCCGCCGACCGCCTGGCGCAAATTCGCGGCACTCTCGCCCGGTCGATCAGCATTGGCCCGCAGCCGCTTGCCGCGCCGCCGCTGATTGCGTTGCGGATTGGCGATTAGCGAACCATCGCGAGCGGCCGCTAGCCGCTGCAAGTATTCATGTCTTGCCCGGTCAAAAACTCTTCAATCGCCGCGGCGGGCCGATACATCTCCGCCTGCCAGCGCTCGGGAAACTGCCGATGCGCGGGATGCCGAATCGGGAGCGCGAAATAGCCCACCACATAGACCGCCAAGAGCAGCGCCGGCACCAGCAGGCCGATGCTGACGGCAATGGCGGCGGTCGGTTGGCGGCGCTCTTCCATGCCTGAATTCTACTCTCCCCCGGAAGCAATTTCGTCGCCGCGCGATCTTCGCTTAGCGGGCGGCGGGGTTTTCGTCCGTGGTCGGATCGCCCGGCTCCACCCCCCAGCCAATGGCCCGCGCGATGACACCATAGTCGATTTGCGAGAACGCCTCCAGCACGATGCCGTCGAGCGGCTCCAAATCGTCGAGACCGCTGAAGCGGGTGTAAACCAGCGAATCGACGAACTCCTCGACCTTCTCCGCCAGCCGCCGACAAACTCGCTCGTCGCTGGCGACCGGCGGCTTGACGGAATCTCCCTGCCTGGCCTGCGACTCGGCGACTTCCGCCCGACACGCCTCGAGCGCCCGCCGCACCCACTCGCGATGCCGATACATGAGCAGCTCGAACACGTCGCGCGTGGCGGGGCTGGTGAACAGGAAATACTTCATTGCTGGTCTCCTTCCGTGGCAAGGATCGCAAAGCTGGCCCGTCCATGGCAAGAGCGACCGGCCCGCGCAATCGGCGCGGCCAGCCCCGGCGATAGAGTGTCGCCGGGCAGCCCGCGCGCGAGTGCCAAGCGCAGGCGACGAGCGGAGCGTGGGCTTGACCTCGGCCCCAACAGAACAGTTCGCCCCCCGCGCAGGGCAAAAAGGACTGGGCGTTACAGGACTCGAACCTGTGACCTCCACGGTGTGAGCATGGCGCTCTAACCAACTGAGCTAAACGCCCGGCTGAGTGGCAGTTTACCCAAAACAGGACGCGGGGAATAGCGGGCGGGTTCGCCGGGCGGGATTGCGAATTGCGGATTGCAACGGGCGGAGGGGAGGGGCAAGCGGAGGATCATGCCGCCGTGCGCCTTAGTCGCCAGCCATGGAGGCGGAGGAGGCCGATCAGGAGAAGCGGGGGGGCGATGGCGGGGAGGCCGAAAATGCCGACCATCAGCAGGTCTTGCGGTCGGCGCAGTTCTTCGACATCGACGATGCCAATGGCGAGCGCGCCAAGCGCGGCGCAGCTGGCCAGCGACACCGGCGCGGCGAGCCAGAAGTGCCTCGCGCCAAGGCCGAGGAGCAGCACGACCGTGACCGCGAGCACCAGCCAGGCGAGAATGACGATTTCTTCCCAGTTATCGACGGGCCAGTAGCTGCCGAGGGCCAGCACGAGGGCAGTGCCGGTAGTCGTCCACAGGAGATCGCCAATCGAAAATTGCCACCGGTCGGGGCCGGGCGTGTCGTGCGGCGGCAGGCAAATGCGCCATCCCCAGCGGCGCACCAAAACGAGGATCGTGCCGATCGCCACGGCGACGACGAGAACCGCCCAGGCGAGGCGGTCTTCCAGCTTCCACCACGGATCGAGTGGCGCGGTGATCGCGCCCAGGGCGGCGAAACCAACCCCCGCATACGCCGCCCGCCAGCGTAAACGCCAATTGGCCAGCACTCCCCACGCCACGAGCCAGCCAACCAGGCCGAAGATATTGCCGCCGTAGCCAATGATGATTCCCAGATCGCCGAGGAAGCCCCACTCACCGCGGGCCCAATAGACGATGACCCCCAGGTCGATCGCCAGCCACAAAATCAGCAGCAGCCAGGCGGCGAGGTGCGGGCGAATCGCCCGCGTGCTTTGCTTGGGCAGTTGCGGCGCGGTAATCTGTCCGGGCGAGTTGGTTTCCGGCTCGTGCAAAGACACTCTCCCTCGCGAGTTCATTTCGATGTTGTCACGCTTCTCGAATTCCGTTGTGTTGCTCCTCTTGGTGCTGCTGGCCGCGGCCAGTTGCTTCGCGCCAGGCTCGGCAGGCGCTGCCGAAGCGCGGCCGAACATCCTGTTCATTTTTTCCGACGACCACGCTTATCAGGCGATTAGCGCTTATGGCAGCAACCGGAACCAGACGCCGAACATCGACCGGCTGGCCAAGGAAGGGATGCGGTTCGACCGGGCGTTCGTCACGAATTCGATCTGCGGGCCGAGCCGGGCGGTGGTGCTGACGGGCAAATATAGCCACCTCAATGGGTTTATCGATAATGGGGCGAACGCCTGGTTCAACGGCAATCAGCAAACGGCTCCCAAGCTGTTGCAGGCGGCCGGTTATCAGACGGCGGTGATCGGCAAGTGGCACCTGAACAGCGACCCGATCGGCTTCGACTATTGGCACATCCTGCAAGGGCAAGGGCCGTATTACAACCCGGCGATGAAAACGGCCGCTGGCATCGTCAAGCACGAAGGATACACCACCGACATCATCACCGACGTGGCGCTCGACTGGCTGCAAAATCAGCGCGATAAGAACAAGCCGTTTTTGCTCATGTATCAGCACAAGGCCCCGCATCGCAACTGGCAGCCCGCCGCCCGGCATCTCGATAAGTATAAGGACGTGACGATTCCCGAGCCAGAAACGCTGTTCGACGACTACTCGGGCCGCGCCAAGCCCGCCGCCGAAAACCAGATGAGCATCGCCAACCACCTTTCGCCGAATGATCTGAAGCTCGTGCCGCAAGGCCTCACCCCCGCGCAGCAAGCGGAGTTCGATAAAGCCTATGGCGAGGAGAACCAGCAGCTGGCCGAGGCGAAACTCGAAGGAGACGCCCGCACGAAGTGGAACTACCAGCGGTTCGTGAAAGACTATCTGCGGTGCGTCGATGCGGTCGATGAGAATGTCGGCCGGATGCTCGATTATCTTGATAAGTCGGGCCTCGCCGCGAACACCGTCGTGATTTACACGTCGGATCAGGGTTGGTATCTCGGCGAGCACGGCTGGTACGACAAACGCTGGATGTATGAAGAGTCGTTCCGCACGCCGCTCCTCGTGCGCTGGCCAGGCCAGACCAAACCAGGGAGCACGAGCGATAAGCTGGTGATGAACCTCGACTTTGCCGAGACCTTTCTGGACATCGCCGGCCAGCCCGTGCCCGCCGACATGCAGGGGAATAGCCTCGTGCCGATTTTGCGCGGCGAGAGTCCCGCCGACTGGCGGAAGAGCGTCTATTATCACTACTATGAGTTCCCGCAGCCGCACCATGTGCATCCGCACTGGGGCGTGCGGACCGACCGCTATAAGCTGATCCACTTCTACACGATCGATGCCTGGGAGCTATTCGATCTCGAAAAAGACCCGCACGAGCTGAAGAGCGTCTTTGCCGACCCCGCCTATGCCAGCGTTTTGGCCGACCTGCAAAAGGAACTGGCGCGCCTGAAGGAGCAATACAAAGACGACGGCACGGTGGTGAAGTTCCCCCGCGACCCCGCCCAGCCGATGCCCAAAGCGAAAAAGGCCAAAGCCAAGCTCGAGTAGCGCGTGGATGTGCAAGATTCCCTCAGCCGGAACCAAACCTGGTTCTGGAGCTACGTTTTGCACTTTGCAAACCACAATCCGCATTCTGGTCACCTGCCTCCGGATTTGGTGGCCCCGCTCCAGTGGCCCGGCTAGAATAAAGGTCGCGGCAGGGGCCAACGCGGCCCTTTCGCTGGCAGGCAATCGCCGCAAGTCGTTGCTATTCAAGCACTTACGATTTATCGCGGGCGTGAGTACTTCGCGGCTTCTCGTGCGTTTTAGATAGCGGGACATGAAGACGGCCCCCACTCCCCAGGGTACCGGGTTTGACCCCGCCCACCTGATTCAAACGCATCAGGCCGGGGTGTGGCGCTATCTGCGTGTTCTGGGTTGCGATACGGCCGAGGCGGAGGACCTGACGCAAGAGACCTTCCTCGCCGTGCTGCAACGTCCCTTTCAAGACATCAACCCCGCGGCCACGGCCGCCTACCTCCGCAAAACGGCATTCAACCTGCTGATTTCGGTCCGGCGGCGCGCGGGCAAAGTGACCGCGGTGGAAGATGTCGAGGAACTGGATCGCACCTGGTCGCAGTGGGCCGCCAGCGATGGGGGCGAGGCGGCTTTGGATGCCTTGCGAGAGTGTCTCGGCGACCTGACCGAGCGGGCTCGCAGGGCTTTGGAGATGCGGTTTCGTGGCGATAGCTCGCGGGCCGAAATCGCCACGGCCTTGGACATTACCGAACACGGAGCGAAAAACCTGATGCAGCGCGCCAAACAGCAACTGCGCGAGTGCATCGAAGGCAAATTGAAATGACTCCCGACCGCGACGAATACCACCTGCTCGATGCCTGCCTGGACGAAGTCCTGGCCGGCCGCACTCCGCCGGATTTGACCGCGCGGATCTTGCAGGCCCATGCCGCTCGCGGAATGTCGATTCCCTCGAACCGGCCGATTCCCCTGGGCCCGCCGCCGACGCCGCAACTGACGCCGGTCAACGGCGCGCTCCAGGCCGCTCCGGCCAACGGCCAGCCGGTGGTGCAACGAGTTGCTCGCGGTCGTCGCTCGTCCACCTGGCAAACGGTCGCCATTGCCCTGGGATCGCTCTGTCTCGTCGCGCTTGTCGGCGTGTTGATCGTCAATAGCTCGCGTCAGCCGCCGCTTGTCAAAAATCCCCCGGGCAAAACGCCGGCGGTCTCGCCCCCTGGGCCGACGGTGGTCGATCGCGATCGCGTTCCCAGTCCCGTGCCGCGCGATGTCCCCGCGGTCGATCCAGTGCCTGCTCCCGCGCCGCCGGTCGTCGCGCCCAGCGTGCCGCCGCTCGATCCCACGCGGCTGGCTGGCAATCCGCCGGCGGTCGCTCCGTTGCCGCCGATGCCCGTGCCGGTGCCGCAGCCCAAATACCTCGATCCCGCTCCCAGTGGCGAGGTGATCTCGTTCGTCAATGCGTCGCTCGCCCAAGTTTGGGTTGAAAACGAAGTCACCCCCTCCCCCTTGGCCACCGATGCCGAGTGGTGCCGTCGGCTGTTCGTGCGAGTGATTGGCCGCATCCCGACGGCGGATGAGCTGAAGTCGTTTACCACCGACCGCGCGGCCGACCGGCGGCAAAAGCTGGTCGATAAGCTGCTATCGGACGACAACTACGTCGAGGAATATGCCCGCCATTGGGCCACCACCTGGAGCAACATCCTCATCGGCCGCACCGGCGGCGAGATGGACGCCAATCGCGCGGGGCTCGAGCAATACCTGCGCCAGTCTTTCGCCCGCAACAAACCCTACGATCAGCTCGTCCGCGAACTCATCACCGCCACCGGTTCGTCCCGGCCCGGCAGCGATCAATACAACGGCGCGGTCAATTTCCTGCTCGCTGGCTATCAGCCCGATGCCACGCTCGCCACCGCCCGCGTGTCGCGCGTGTTCCTGGGCCACCAACTGCAATGCGCCCAGTGCCACGCTCATCCCAGCCATGGCTGGTCGCAAGAGCAGTTCTGGTCGCTCAATGCCTTTTTCCGGCAGATGAATGCCGAGAAAACCGGCAGCGAAGTGCGGCTGACGAATGTCGATTTCGGCGGCGAAGGGAAGAACTCGACCGAAGGCGAAGTCTTTTTTGAAACGCCAACCGGCCTGCTCAAGTCGGCGTTCCCCGTGTTTGTCGATGGGACCAAAATTCCCACGAGCGGCCAATTGGTCCAGGTCGATCGCCGGGCCGAGCTCGCTCGCCTCGTGCTTGCCTCGCCCCAAATGCCCAAGGCCCTGGTCAATCGCGTCTAGTCGCACTTCTTCGGCTATGGCTTCACGCAGCCGGTCGATGACATGGGTCCGCACCAAACCACCACGCACGATCCGCTGCTGGCGCACCTTTCCGAGCAGTTCGCCGCCCACGAATACGACCTGAAATCGCTCATCCGCTGGATCGCCTTGAGCGATCCTTTCGGCCGGTCGAGCAAGCTTTCGACCCTCGCCAGCAAGGACATGCCCGAAGCGGGGGAAGTCGCCCTCTTCAGCCGCTACTATTCCCGCCAGATGCAGGCCGAAGAGGTCTATAACTCGCTCGCCCATGCGGCTCAAATTCGCAAAACGGCGGCCTCCGCGGCCGACATCGAAAAAGCCCGCGTCGATTGGCTCGCCCAGTTCAGCCGCCCAATGGGCACCGACGCCGGCGACGAAGAATCGCACTTCAACGGCAGCGTACGGCAATCGCTCATCATGATGAATGGCGATCTCATGCGTCGCGCCGCCAGCAGCCAAGAGGGGCTGCTCAAGGGGGTCGCCGCCAGCAAGCTGAAGTTCGAGGACAAGGTGAAGCACCTCTTCCTCTCGGCCCTCTCGCGCGAGCCGGTCCGCAAGGAACTCGATGCCGCCCGCACCATCCTGAAAAACAGCGGCGGCGACGAGGCCATCGCCCTCGAAGACATCTGGTGGGCCCTGCTTAACAGCAACGAGTTCATTCTCGATCACTAGCCGCGGCGCACGCTCACCCAACGCTACAATACCCGCATGGGCGGGCTCATTTTTCTCTTCGGCAGCGGCTGGGCGTTCTTCGTCGGAGCGGCGATGGCGCTGGCCGGCGTGACTGCGTTGCCGTGGCTTGTCGGCGGGAAAGCCAGCGCGGCGAGAATCGTGGCGCTGCTGGGATTGGCGGTGACGGCCCTTTCCGCGGCGCCTCTTTCGCTATGGTGGTACGCCACGGCGAGCGTGCTGCTGATTGCCAGTTTATTCGCCAGGCAGCGATCTGGGCCTGTTGATGGCGCTCGGCGCGGGCCCAGCGCGCTGTGGTGGGGCACGCTGGCGATCTGGCTGGGGGGCATGGCGCTGGAGCTTCCCTATCAGTTCTCACCGCGCGTGCCGCCCCTGAACGGTCCGCCGCTCTACATCGTTGGCGACTCCATTACTGCCGGCGTCGGCGCAGGCGACGGCCCGACCTGGCCAAGGCGCTTGCCCGACCGGGTCGCCGTCGGCGACTATTCCCGCATGGGCGCAACTGCCGCGTCTGCCCTGAAGAATTGCCGCGACCTGCCGCCGAAGGGCCTGGTGCTGGTCGAAATCGGCGGCAACGACCTGCTCGGCGACACCGCGGCCGCCGCTTTCGAGCGTGATCTCGACCGGCTTTTGATGCACGTTGGCCCCGGCCGCACGGTGCTAATGTTCGAACTCCCGCTGCCGCCACTGGCCAACGAATATGGCCGGATCCAGCGCCGCCTGGCCGCGAAACACGGCGTACAGCTCATTCCCAAGCGAGTGCTGATGGGAGTGCTATCCGGCGGCGGCGCAACGCTCGACTCGGTGCATCTTTCCAGCGCCGGGCACCAGCAAATGGCCGATCGGGTGTGGGAAATGATCGCGCCGGCCTACGACTAAGCCTTGCTGCTGCGGGGCGTCAGTAAATCGGCGATCCGCGGGCCGCTGTAGGCGGATTCAAACGCATGCAGGCCGAACCGGTCGGAAAGCTCCTTGCAGGCCAGGATGCCGCGAACGCTGTTTCCCTTGGCGTCCAGCGGCGGCGAGAAAATTCCGATTCCAAAATGCCCCGGCACCACGCCGACGATGCCGCCCCCTACGCCGCTTTTCGACGGAATGCCGACGCGATAGGCCCATTCGCCGGCATAGTCGTACATGCCGCACGAAAGC
>JANRLS010000195.1:0-3241 GCA_033762315.1 Pirellulaceae bacterium | reverse complement strand
GACGGTTTGGCGATGCACAAGGTCTTCCTGCAGGACGACAGCGATCGCGCGGCTTTCGACAAGTTGATCAGCGATCTCCGGTCGGAAGATCAGGGATTCGTGGCGACGCCCGTCGACCCGCCCGCGGCGGATCTTCCGGATTCCGAGGTGGACCGGGAAGGTTTTCTCGAGGCCTTCCGGGCGATGGAAGATACGCACCAGTTCTTTGGCCTGTTGCGTCGCTTCAAACTTGGCCGGATTCAGGCGCTCCGCTTCATGGGCGAAGAGTTCGCAGTTCCGCTCGACGCCAAGGCTGGGACCGAAGTCCTGCAGCAGGCCTCGGCGCAGCAGTTGCCGATCATGGTGTTCGTCGGGAACCGCGGTTGCATTCAGATCCACACCGGTGAGGTGAACAAGATCGTTCCGTTCGGGGATTGGATCAACGTGCTCGATCCCGACTTCAATCTCCACCTGAGGGAGACGGGGATCGCCACCGCGTGGCTGGTTCGCAAGCCGACCAAGGATGGCGTGGTCACTTCCGTCGAGCTGTTCGACGAAGCCGGTGAGAATCTCGTGCTGTTTTTTGGCAAGCGGAAACCCGGACAAGCCGAGGATCCGAAGTGGCGCGAGTTGGCGGAGTCGCTCGCCAAGTAGGGGAGTGCCCCGGCAGCATTTCGAGCCACTGGTCGTACGGCAATGAGACGAGTTTTCCGCTTTAGCGCAGAATCCCGAGAGGGTGGTGCCACGGCGCGGTCCCGCGTGGGAAGTCCAGCAACTCTGGCGATTGTGCTGACCGCCATTTTGCTGGGAGCAGCGGATTTCGGCCGGGCGGCGGAGCGGGTCATCAGCCTGGGTGGGGACGTCACCGAGATCGTGTACGGGCTGGGCGAAGGTGACGCGGTGGTGGCGGTCGACCTGACGAGTACCTATCCGGAGGCCGCCGCCAAGTTGCCGCGGGTCGGGTATGTCCGCCGTCTTTCGGCGGAGGGAATCCTCGCGCTGGAGCCGAAACTGGTGATTGCCACGGCTGACGCCGGACCGCCGGAAGTTCTCGATCAGCTCGAATCGGCGGGGGTGAAGGTCGTGCGTCTGCCCGAGCCGGAAGGCCTCGCTTCCATCCGGGAGAAGATCCGTCTCGTCGCGGATGCGCTGGGCGAACAGGAGAAGGGGGCCGAGTTGATCGCCAAATTCGATGCCGATTACGCGGCTGCGCAAAAGGTTCTCGAAAGCGAGGGCGAGATCGACGCGGTGTACGTGATGGCCCGCCCGGATGGGGCCCTTTCGGTGGCCGGTCAGGGGACCGCGGCCGACACGGTGTTGAATGAAGCGGGCCTGCGCAATGCGACGGCGGACCACACCGGTTACAAGCCGGTGAATGCCGAAGCGCTTTTGGCGATCGACCCGGATGTGATCGTCACGGGCACGCGAACGGTCGAGGGGGCAGGCGGGATGGAGCAGTTCAAGGCCAACCCGGCCGTAAGCACCACCAGCGCTGCGCAGAATGATCGAATTCTCGTTTTCGACGAAATGTACCTGCTTGGTCTCGGACCGCGGGCGGCGCAAGCAGTCAAGGAACTGGCCGAGAGTGCCCGGCGGTGAGCAAGCCGCCAGTGGCTGAAGAGAAGGCCAAGGTCCCCCAGGCGGAGGCACGGGGAATGCCTTTCGATTTGCCGGAGGTGATCGCTCCCACGTTGAGCGAGCAGATCCGGTCGATTAGGCGCAGAAGGCGATGGCAGACGGTGGCTCTTGTCGCGCTGTTGCTGGTGGCTTGTGTTTGCTCGTTGATGATTGGCCCGGTGGCCATTTCGGTGCCGGAACTCGGGCAGATTGCCTGGGCGAGGATCAGCGGGGGGCAATACGCGGGAACTCCGACCAACGCGCTGGTCGTCGAGCAACTCCGGCTGCCGCGGATGCTAATGGGAGCCTTGATCGGTGCTGCGCTGGCGGTCGCCGGTGCCGCGATGCAGGGGCTGTTCAGGAATCCTCTCGCCGATCCCGGGTTGATCGGGGTCTCCGCGGGGGCTGCGCTTGGTGCGGTGACCGTAATCGTGTTAGGCGAGCGTTTCGTGCCGTCCCTGCCGGCGGCTTTTGCCCCGTATTTCCTGGCGGTCGCGGCCTTTGCGGGCAGCCTGCTGGCGACATTGTTGATCTACAAATTGTCGCTGCACGATGGGCAGCCTGTCGTGGCGACCCTGCTGCTGGCTGGTGTGGCGATCAACGCCCTGGCCGGGTCGCTCACGGCGTTTCTCACATTTCTGGCGACGGATCAGCAGGTCCGCGATGTCACGTTTTGGATGCTGGGGAGCCTGGGCGCAACGACGTGGCCAAAGACGGGAATCGTAGCCGTCTGCGTGATCGCGGGGCTGTTGATGATGCCGGTGAGTTCGCGGGCTCTGAATGCCCTGCTGCTGGGCGAGTCGGAGGCGGCGCATTTGGGTTTCGACGTTCGGCGAACCAAGGCGATCGTCGTGGCGCTGTCGGCACTGATGGTTGGGGCGGGCGTCGCGTTTGCGGGCGTCATTGGCTTTATCGGTCTGGTCGTTCCCCACGTGGTCCGTCTCGCTGCCGGCCCGGACCATCGCTTTCTGCTGCCCGCTTCGGCTTTGCTCGGCGCAACCCTGATGGTTGCGGCCGACCTGGCTGCGCGAACGCTGGTCACGCCCGCTGAACTTCCGATCGGTATTCTGACGGCCGTTTTCGGTGCGCCATTTTTTCTCTGGCTCCTCTTGCGGGCAAAATCGGGATGGCAACCATGACTCTTTGGAGGGTGGTGGCGCGGCCCCGGTTTTGGGCCGGACGAAGCGGGGTTCTGGGACGAGGTGGCGTTCGTCAGGCAGTTTGGCCACTGGATTTTTGGACGTCGCGGGGTTCGGGTTGTGAGGGTGCTGGTTGGTGGGGGACAGGCCCCGGGTGGCGGTTATGCGACGGACCAAAGCGGTGGCTGTGGCGACGCGCACTCCAAGGTACGGGTCGTTAGACGATCATGATTGTTGCGCGAAACATCACGGTCGAGCGGGGTGGCCGTCCCATTGTGAACGGCGTGACTTTCCGCGCGCGACAGGGCCAGCTTACGGCCATTCTCGGGGCGAATGGTGCCGGAAAGTCGACTTTGCTCAAGGTCATCTGCGGAGAGATCAAGCCTGAGCAAGGGAGTGTCGAATTCGGTGGCCGTCCCCTCGGGGACTGGAGGCCGGGCGAAATTGCCAAGATCCGTGCGGTGGTCCCGCAGAGCAGTGCGCTGAACTTTCCGTTCACGGTGGCC
>JANRLS010000194.1:0-4787 GCA_033762315.1 Pirellulaceae bacterium | reverse complement strand
ACGCCGCTTTTCGACGGAATGCCGACGCGATAGGCCCATTCGCCGGCATAGTCGTACATGCCGCACGAAAGCATGATGCTGAGCAGATATTTGACGTAGGCCTGGGGAATGGCCCGCGTGCTGGTTTGCGGATTCACGCCGCCGTTGGCCAGCGTCGCCCCCATCATCGCCAGATCGTGGCAACTCACCAGGGCCGAGCATTGCTGAAAATAGAGCTCCAGCGATTCTTCGATCTTCTCCCCCACCATGCCGAAATTGAGCATCAAATGGCCGATGGCCCGATTGCGGTGCCCGGTCATCCGCTCCGACATAAACACCGAGTTGTCGATGTACACGTCGCGCCCGCAGTATTTGCTGAACATGGCGAGCAGGCGAGTGACCCTTTCGGGAAAGTCCTTCCCCTTGATCAGGTCGGCCGTGGCGATTGCGCCGGCGTTGACCATTGGATTAAACGGCCGATTCGAGCTTTCGTCGAGCACGATGGCATTGAACGCTTCCCCCGTCGGCTCGACGCCGACCTTGGAGAGCACCTGTTCGACGCCATGATCCTCGAGCGCCAGGCCATACACAAACGGCTTGGAGATCGACTGGATCGTGAAGAGCTGCTTGCAATCCCCCACTTCGAACACCTGGCCATCGACGGTGGCGATCGAGATGCCGAACCAGCGGCGGTCGGCCTTGGCCAGCTCGGGGATGTAATCGGCGACCTTGCCGGAATCGTTGGGGGCCAGTCGCGCGTGCAAGTCGCGGAGCACGTCGCGCAGCGGGGCGGCCGCGGCCTTCATGCGGCCCAGGAGCATGTCTAGTTCGTTGTCGTTCGAAGTTGCGTTCACGGGCGGGGCGCTCCTCGGCTGTTCCAGCGCGAAAACTTACTGATTCAAAATCCGATTCGCCACGATCTCCAGTTGTTTCGTGAGCGGATGCGTCGGGTAGCGATTGCAAAACAGGTCGCTGCTGGCCATCTGCACCATTTCGGTCGAGAGCGGCAGCACCGCGACCACCTCGGCCTGGTACATGTCCTCGACCTGTTCGCGCAGCGCGATGGGGTCGGTGCCGGGAGCGACCTTGTTCAGGATCAGCATCATCCGCGGCACCTCGAGTTTGCGGGCCAGTTCGACGGCCACCGCGGTGCCCTGAAAATCTTGTTGATCGGGGCGAACGATCAAAACAAGCGCGTCAGAAACGGCAATCGAAAGCAGCGTCTCTTCGTTCACGCCGGGGTGCGTATCGATGAACAAGTAGTCCAGGTCCAGCCGCTTGAGCAGGTCTTGCAGTCCGTCGTTGAGCAGGGCGACGTCGTACCCCTCGCGTAAGATGCGGGCGATTTCGCCGGTCCGGAGGCTCGACGGAATCAAAAACAGCCGGGGCCGCTCCTGACCCGGCAGCACGTTGCCGATTGACCGCTCAGTGACGTCGTAAGCCGCTTCCTCGATCCGGCATTTGCCCCAGAGGTAGTCGTTGAGCGAAAACTTGACGGTTCCCGGCTCCAGGCGGAACAGCACATGTACGCCGGGCGACTGGATGTCGGTGTCGATGATGCCGACGCGGTTGCCGGCGCGGGCAACGAGCACCGCCAGATTGGCCGTGGTGTTCGATTTGCCGGTGCCGCCGCGGAAGGAGTGGGTGGAAATAATCTTGGACAAGGGAGGACTCGCAGGTGTCAAGAGTTGTCGCTAGGCATCGCGTTTCTGGCGCAGGAGCTTGGCCTTTTGTTGCAAGGTTTGGAAGTAATCTCCCTCGGCGATCGCTCCCACGTCTTCGTTCAGCTTCTGCTTGTCGAGCTCGAAAATTGGCATCAATGTGGTATCGAAGCAAATCGTGGCGAGGATGTCTCCGCTGCCGGTGGGGGTTCCACGCGGCCCGGCGACATCCCGAAACCGGATGGTCGGACCACTTGGCCCGAGGCGAAAGGTGCATTCGGCCGGCAGGGACTTCTCGGTGATCAGATCACCATCCAACAGCACGCCGTTACGACCCAGCGAGACCAGCACCCACTCTTCCCCCCGCCGTTCGATGCGGGCGTGGCGGCGGGAGACATAGGGATCGGAGATCTCGACGTCGCAATCTTCACCGCGCCCAATGTTAATTTGCATCGCCTCGTGAAAATTCCACGACTTGAGCGACCGATCCAGAGTCGGATCGAAAAGCTGAACGACCACCCCGCTTTCGCTGGGAGGTTTGGATTCTGACTGGGACATGAAAAGCCCTGTCGCTGGTTGCGACCCGCCTAAGGCCACTCGTAGCGGACACCACTCCAGCCCTGGAGAGGGCAATTTCCATGCCCGCTAATCGCTACAACCGTCGCACTTGTTCTAAACCATTGCAGCATAAGAGGATGCAAGCGAACCTTGACCTGAATTTCCCTGGCTGGCGATTCACCGATGGGGAATTTTTGGGCAACCCGCCCAGTTGCCGGGCACAGTCGTCCGAAACTTCGAACCGCCCGTCCGGTGCCTCAGACCCGCGCACTCAGCCTTTCCGTCAGCCGTCGCAATGCGTCGCTGGCGTCCCCGATCGGAATATGGGCCTGAATCAGGCTGAAGCCCGAGCGGTCGTTCCAAGCGCGGTT
Source organism: Pirellulaceae bacterium (assembly GCA_033762315.1). Taxonomy (GTDB): domain Bacteria; phylum Planctomycetota; class Planctomycetia; order Pirellulales; family Pirellulaceae; genus CAYLLN01. The sequence continues at coordinate 2,218 of JANRLS010000194.1, read as the reverse complement.
GATGGCCGCGTCGAACTCCCCTTCGGTGCGGACCTCATAGCCCGTTCCACCGCCGAGAATATCGGGCAGCTTGTGGTATCGCCAGGGGTTGATGTCGTTATATGCCCACTGGCCGTGGTGCAAAAACCGCTCGGTGCCGTAACCTCGATTGTCGAGCACGATCACGATCGGGCTATAGCCATAGCGAACGATGGTGGAAAGCTCCATCCCGGTCATCTGAAAGGCGCCATCGCCGCATATGGCCAGCACGCGACTTTTGGGTCGGGCCGAGAGGGCACCGACCGACGCCGGGACGCCGAAACCCATCGAAGTGTAATAGGCGGGGCTGATGAATTCGGTCCGCAGGTGGGTCGTCAATTCGCTGGCGGCAAACAGGGCGTCCCCAATATCGGCGATCACGATCGTCTGGTCGTCGATTTGCTCGTCGAGCCGGTCGATGATCCGCCGAATCTTCAGCGGCGCGCTGGGTTCGATCTGAAAGGGGGGACGCTGGGGCCGGAGCGCGGCGGGAATGTCGCGCTGCGCAATGGTCATTCCCCGGGCCGCCAGCTTGTCGAGAAACGCCTCCAATGGGACATGATGATAGTGGTGGTGGCGAATCCTCAGTTGCTCGCTGGTGACATAGATGCAACGGGCCGGGTCGAGGTTGGCCGTGAAAATGCCCAGGTTCAAGTCGGTCATGAACGCGCCCAAGAGCATCACGCAATCGCTCTCTTCGACGAACTTCGTCACCTCGGCATGACCCATCGCTCCCTCGTAGAGGCCGATGTAAAGCGGATGTTTCTCTGGAACCACGCTTTTGCCCAAAATTGTCGCCGCGATTGGCAGCTTGTGACGCTCGGCAAAGGCGAGCAGCTTATCTTGCAGGCCGAAGCGATGGATTTCGACCCCCGCGATGATGACCGGCCGCTGAGCCTTCGAGAGCAAGCCTGCCGCCTCCTCGGCCGCTTCATCGGCCACCAGCGGCTCTTGCTGGGTCTGGCTGGGGTGATAAGCGTGCGATATGTGCGGTACGACATCGACCTGATCGCGCGGCAGCTCAATATAGACCGGCCGCTTGTAGCGAGCCGCCAGGTCGAGCACGCGGTCGATCTCGCGGCACGCGACCACCGGATCGGTCAGCTCGGTGACGGCAATGCACAGCTTCTCGAACACTTCAGCCTGCGTGCGGAAATCGCGCACCTTGTGGTGCAAGAGCGGATTATTCACCCGCTCTTCCAGCCCCGGCGAGCCGGAGATCACCACCACCGGCGACTTCTCGGCATACGCCCCGGCCACCGAATTGCAAACCGATAAGCCGCCGACACAGTAGGTCGTGCAAACCGCCCCCATGCCGTTGATGCGGGCATAGGCATCGGCCGCGAACCCCGCGCCGTCCTCGCGGGTGCAGTTAATCATCCGAATCGGGCTGTGCTCGACCATGCCATAAAACGTGAGGATGTAGTCCCCCGGCACGCCGAACATGTCCCGAATGCCGTAGTCTTGCAGGCGGCGGATGAGGTATTGCCCGATGGAGAGGCCCCGCGCCGCCGGCGGCGGATGGCTGGCGGGATGGGCCGGGCTGGGAGCTTCGAGGCGCGACATGCGGACACCTGGGGCCAATCACGAGTCGGATTCGCGGACACCACTCTCTAAAGATACGCGGGCGGCCCGCGCAAGGCTGCGCCAATGTGCCCGGTTCGATATACTGGCCGGCGGACACCTGGGATTTTTTCCGTCCTTTCGAGGATGCACGACTTCATGGATGCTGCCACTGGCGGAAGCCGCGGTGCTGGCCGCGGCGCGGATGGATCGCTCGTTTCAGCCGGCTTTTTGGGCCTCTTGGCCACGCAATTTCTCACCGCCCTCAACGACAACATCTTCCGGTGGCTGATTATCGGCATCAGCAAGCATCACGCGGGGGAGGGGAATTTTGGCACGGTCCTAATGGCCGGCACCGCTTGCTTCGTGCTCCCGTACCTCGCGCTCGCCGCACCGGCGGGCTACCTGGCCGACCGGTACTCGAAGCGGTCGGTCATCGTCGGCTGCAAAGTGGCCGAAATTGTCATCATGATCCTGGGCGTCGGCGCCATTTTGTGCGGCGGCATGGATGCGAAGATCGCCCTCGGCCTGTTGTTCACCACGGTCGCCCTGATGGGGGCCCAAAGCGCGATGTTCTCGCCGGCACGGGCGGGGAGCATTCCCGAAGTGCTGCGGCCGGAGCTTATCTCCAAGGCGA
>JANRLS010000193.1:0-12619 GCA_033762315.1 Pirellulaceae bacterium | reverse complement strand
GCTGACGAGCGAATCGAGGTCCACCCCCGCCAATTCCCCCCCCATTTCCCCCGCGAGGCCGTTTTCAGCGGCGACAACATCCAGCCGGCCGGCGAACTGGGCCTTGGCTCCCAGCCACGCGAGCTTGGGCCAGGCTGCTTGCAGCAAGGCCATCGGCAGCGACTGGCCCGCGGTATCGAATTGCCACCGGGTAGCCGGTGGAGTTTGCTGCCGATTGCGGGTGGCGATAAGTTGCATCGGGCCGGCCGAGATGGTGAGCATCGGCCCCGTCGGCAGCGCTTCGAGCCGCGCTGCCACTTCGGCAAAGCTCCGCGACGCCGGCCCGGCGAGCAGCGTCGCATCGCGGGCAATCAGCTCGCACTGCTGGTCGGCAGCCGCCGATCCGCGCAGCAGCCGGTCGTTGAGCGTCGCGACCAGTTCGGGCAAACGCTCGGCTTCGATCTGCGGCCGGCTGGCGACGATCTTCCAGCCGGCGGCGGTGGGGATCACTTCGACCAGCGGGACTTGAAATAGCAGCGCCTTGGTTTCGGGGTCGAGCGCCCGCACTTCCGCCAGGCGCGCGCTGCCGAGGCTCGGGTAGCTCACCGACTCGATCTCGAAAGCCAGCCCTAGCCGGTGGGACAGGCCGAGTTGCCACTCGTCGCGCTGGGCGTTGGCGAAATCGCCCGACGCGCGCTGCATGCACCAGAGCGCGACCAGGAGCGTCGGCGCGACGCAAAACAGGCCAAAGCCCGCGCGGCACAAAAGGAGACGCGATTCGTCGTGCATGGCGAACATCCTTGTTCGGTTTGGGACGGCCCCGGTTTGCGCTGCGGGCTTGTGTGTGTTCCCTTGCTGACGCTGCGGGTTGGTATGGCCCCTGACTCCTGGCCCCTGACTCCTAACGCTCCCGCGCCATCTTCATGAACAGCTCGTGCCGGGCCTGCATCTCGGCGAGGCTGTCGTTGCCGTATTTCTCGACGAGAGCGCGGGCGACCTCGAAGGCGACGACGTTCTCGACGATCACGCTCGCCGCCGGCACCGCGCACACGTCGCTCCGCTCGTATTCCGCCGCTTGCGGCTCCTTGGTGGCGAGGTTCACCGATTCGAGCGGCTTGCGGAGGGTGCTGATCGGCTTTTTCGCCGCCCGCACCACCAGCGGCTGGCCGTTGGTCATGCCGGCTTCGAGTCCACCGGCGTTGTTGGTGGGCCGTTCGTAGCCGAGCGTCGGCGTGCTCTTGGTCGCCTCGTCGTAGTGGATCGGATCGTGGACCTGCGAGCCACGCCGGCGGGCCGCCTCGAAGCCGAGGCCGATCTCGACTCCCTTGATCGCCTGCACCGCCATCACCGCCTGGGCAATGCGGCCATCGAGCTTGAGATCCCACTGGGCGTGCGTTCCCAGGCCGAACGGCAATCCCTCGACGCGCACCTCCACGATTCCGCCGAGCGTGTCTCCCGCTTTGCCCGTTTCGTCAATGAGTTGCTTGACCTCGGCTTCGCGAGTCGGATCGAGAGCATAAATTTCGCTCGCGTCGCGCAGCTTCAGGCGCTCGGCCAGCGGCAGCTCGGGCACATTGAGCTTGATGCCGCCGAGTTCCACGACGTAGCCAATGACCGCGATGCCGAACTGACTCAAGAGTTGCCGAGCCAAAGCTCCGGCAGCGACGCGGACGGTCGTTTCGCGGGCGCTGGCCCGTTCGAGAATGCCCCGAATCGGCCCCAGATATTTGATCGCCCCGGTCAGGTCGCCGTGCCCCGGCCGCGGGCGCGTCAGGTCCTCCAGCCGTTCGAGCTTGTAATCCTTGTTGACGACTTGCAAGGCGAGGGGGCTGCCGAGCGTGGTGTTTTTCCAGACGCCAGTCAGGATTTCGACCGTGTCGGTTTCGATCCGCTGGCGACCGCCGCGACCATAGCCCCCTTGGCGGCGACGGAGTTCGACATCGATCGGCCCGGTGTCGAGCGTCACCCCTGCCGGGAATCCATCGACGAGCGCCAGCAGCGTTTTGCCGTGGGATTCGCCGGCGGTCCAATAGCGCAAAGTCATGGCAGACAACGGTTTAGGTCGATTCCTCGGGGCAGCCCGGCGGTCCGCGATTTCAGCGAACCGCTAACCGGATTCTAATTTCACGGGGCAGTCGGTGATAGGCCAGAACCCCGGCGATCGCGGCAAGCCGGGCGATTCGGGCAATTCGGGCGGCTACAATCGAGCGAGAGCCGAGCGACCTTGGAATGACCGAATCGAACCCGTTTGCGACCCGCTTCACGCGCCCCGGCGCGCTCGATTTCCTGTTTGCCGAGGGGGAATCTCTGGCGGGGCTCGTTGATCTCTTGCGACAACACAATTGGCGCGGGCAGATCGTCGGACCGCACGGCAGCGGCAAATCGACGCTGGTGGCGGCCCTGCTGCCCGCGCTGGCGGCAGCCGGAAAGCGCGTCGAGCGGTTTGTCATTCCCGGCGGACAGCGCAAGCTGCCAGCCGAGCTTGCGACGGGCACTTGCTCGGATGGCCAGCCGTGGTCGGCCGACACGCTCGTCATCGTCGATGGCTATGAGCAGCTTGGTTGGCTGGCGCGCCGCCAGCTGCCGCGACTTGCCCGTCGCCAAGGGGCGGGCCTGTTGGTAACGACCCATCGCGATTTGGGCCTACCGACGATCTTTGAAACGCAGCCCAGCGACGAACTTGCTCGGCGGATCGTCGAGCGTCTGCTGCCGGAGGGGGATCGCACGATCATCGCCACCGACATCGCCCGCGCCCGAGCTGCTCATGGCGACAACCTGCGGGAGATGCTCTTCGCGCTGTTTGACGTGTATCGCTCGCGGCGGTAACAGCCCCTACACCGCCGCCAGCGCCGCGGCGGGGACGGGGAACTGCGTGCATAGGCTGCTGATTTCGCCGCGAATCCGCTGCTGCAGCGAAGCGTCTTCGGGCGACTTGAGCGCGGCCAACATCCAAAGGCCGATTTGCCGCATTTCGTCCACTCCCATGCCGCGGGTGGTGAGTGCGGGCGTGCCAATCCGCACGCCGCTGGGGTCCATCGGCTTGCGAGTGTCGAACGGAATCATGTTCATGTTGACCGCGATGCCACACCTTTCGAGAGTTTCGGTCGCCAGCTTGCCGCCGATACCCAGCGTTGTCACATCGACCAGCATCAGGTGATTGTCGGTGCCGCCGCTGACGAGCTTGAGGCCACCGCCGAGCAGCGTCTCGGCCAGAGCCTTGGCATTCGCGATGATCGCCCGGCCATATTCCTTGAATTCCGGCTGCAGCGCCTCGCCGAAGCATACCGCCTTGCCGGCGATGACGTGCATTAGCGGCCCCCCTTGCAGGCCGGGAAACACGCTGCGGTCGAGGTCTTTCGCATATTCGGTTTTGCAGAGCACAAGGCCAGCCCGCGGACCGCGAAGCGTTTTGTGCGTGGTGGTGGTCACAAAATCGGCCACCGGCACCGGGCTGTTATGCAGTCCGGCGGCGACGAGGCCGGCATAGTGGGCCATATCGACAAACAGCTTGGCCCCGACGTCGCGGGCGATCTCGGCGAATTTTTCGTGCGGAATCTCGCGGGGATACGCGCTGGCTCCGGCCACGATCAGCTTGGGCTTATGCTCGCGGGCGAGACGCGCAACCTGATCGAAATCGATGCGGTGGGTATCGGGCGTGACGCCGTAGCTCAGGAAGTGATAGAGCTTGCCCGACAAATTCAGCTTCATGCCATGCGTGAGGTGGCCGCCGTGCGCCAGGTCCAGGCCGAGCACCGTGTCCCCCGGTTGCAGCAGCGTGACGTACACCGCCTGGTTCGCCTGCGACCCACTGTGCGGCTGGACGTTGGCATGTTCGGCACCGAAAAGCTGCTTCGCCCGGTCGCGGGCCAGCGTCTCGACCGTATCGACGTACTCGCAGCCGCCGTAGTATCGCCGGCCGGGATACCCCTCGGCATATTTATTGGTCAGCACGCTGCCGACCGCCTGCATCACGGCGACGCTGGTGTAGTTCTCGCTGGCGATCATCTCCAGGCCGTCCTGCTGGCGCACCTCTTCGGCGGCGATGGCGGCGAAAACGTCGGGGTCTTGCTGCTGGAGAATATTCATGGCTGAAAGCGAAATAGGACGGGTGAAAATCTGCAACCGGAGCACTTCGTTATCTTGCCGCACGCGGCGAAAACGCGATAGGCGGGGACTTTCGGACAGTGTCAGCCCCGAGCCTACGCGCCGCTGGCAACCATTTTACGCAGTTCGGCCAATTCCCGCTCGTAGCCGCCGCTGAGAATGGGAAAGCGGCACCAGGTTTTGGGGTCGAGGTTCTCGTCGTCGAGGTGGAAGCTGGGGGCGTAACGCTCGCGCTTCCACTGGTTGCGGCACCAGAGGCGGAAGAACCGCTCGATCCAGACGGCGAGTTGCGGCCGGGCGTACTGCGGAAAATGGGCCTCCATCACCAGGAGAATCTCGCAGGGGCTCATTTTGTCGCGAATCGCCGCCCGCTCGATGGCGTCGAGTAGTTCGTAGGGCATCAGGTCGTCTTCATCGGTCTGCTTCGAGGCGGCAGGACGCAGCTCGGCGGTCGGGGCTTGGTTATTCACCGCCGCCAACTCCGGCAGCGGGCCAATGCCATCGGGACCATCAGTTTGCATCCACCGGAGCCAGCGGCGGAGGAATGCCTTGTCGATGCCGGCGATAGGCGAAAGGCCGCCGGACGTATCGCCATCCATCGTCGCGTAGCCGACCGCTGCTTCCGAGCGGTTGCTGGTCGCCAGGAGCAGCGCATTCCGCAGATTCGCCAGCAGCCAGACACTGGGAGAGCGCGTGCGAGCCTGAATGTTCTGCAAAGCCAGATCGTCGGTTTTCCAGTCCAGCTCGCGGCCGATCCCGCGCGAGATCATCTGAATGTAGCCCTGCACCTGCTCGTCGATGTTGAGCTCCATGAATTCCGCGCCGACCGCCTGCGCCACCGCCTTGGCCGCGTTGCGCGTCACATCGCCGCTGTTGCGAGTCGCTTGATAAACGCACGAGAGCAGCCGCCCTACGATGGCCCGGTTATCGCTTGTCTGGTCGAGCCCGCGAATGTAGCCCAGCTTTTTTAGGAATGCCTCGCGGCCGATCTCGGCCACCGCGAAATCGACCATCCGGGAGACCAGGATCGAAACGGCTGCCGAATCGGCCCCGCCGGAGAGCGAGACGACGAACCCGTGCGAACGGCTTTTGCGGAGATAGTCGAACAGAGCCAGCGATTCTGCCCGCACGAACTCTTCTTCCTTGATGCTGGCGGACTCTTCCCAGGCGGGATGCGACGTGGTCTCGCGCGTCGGCAATAGCTTTGGATAGTCGAACGCCGCGGTGATCGTATCGTGCAAATGGCCGGTGATCGTCGGCCGGTAGCTCGCCGTGCGGGCCCGGCTCATGCGGATCGAGTCGATGTCCACCACCGTGTGCGTCACATGCCAATCGGCATACGAAAACCGCGGACCGGTCACCAGCAGCTTGCCGGCAGCGGCGATCATCGCGTCGCCGTCGTAAATCGCTCGCCCCGCCTCGTTGCCGAGCAGATTGGCATAGATATAGCCGACGTTAAACGCCCGCGAGCCTTCGGTAACAAAGCGATTGCGGATTTCGTGCTTGCCGAAGGCAAAGTGGCTGGCGCTGGGGTTGAGAATCAGATCGACGCCGCGGCGGGCCAGGTTGCCGCCGGGCCGGTCGGCCACCCAGGCGTCTTCGCAAATTTCGAAACCGAGCCGCACGCTGCCGCAATCGAAAATCAAATCGCCGATCGGATAGCATTGCCCGCACAGTTCGGTCTGGGCGTGGATCGTCTCGGGCCAGCGCTTGAACCACCGCGGCTCGTAATGAATTCCTTCGCCCGCCAGATTCTGCTTGCCGACAAAGCCAATGATCTGGCCATCGGCGACGAGGCAGGCCATGTTGTAGAGCGCGCCATGAAACAGCAGCGGCAGGCCGAGCGAAACGATCATGCCGCGAGTTTCGGGCAAGAGCTCGTGCAGCACTTCGAGGGCCGTTTGCTGCGTGCCAGGAGCGTGGAAGGCGTCCTCGCAGCCATAGCCCGTGATGCACAGTTCCGGCAGGCACAGGATGCTGACGCCAGCCTGCCGGGCCGAGCGGATCGCCCCGGCAATATGCTGGCGGTTTCCTTCCCAATCGAGAGGCGTCTGGTTCAGCACGGCCGCGCCGACGCGAATGAGCTTCATATCATCCTTTCCACTTCGGCGATCATCCGGTCTTTCAGGCGAGCCAGTTGCAGTTCCAGGCCGACGGGATACTGCCGCGGCTCGTCGATACGACGAACGCTGTCGTCGAGCCGGGCCAGCTCGCGCTGGGCATGCTCGCGGGCTGCCTCGACACCGGGAAACTCATACACAAGCTTGCCCCGGCGAAACACGGGCACGAGCAGATCCCTCGCCTGACAGCCGGCGGGAACATCAAGCCCCCCGCTGCGGTCGTAGGCGACAATCCTGGGCTCTTGGGCGTCGATTCCCATCAGTTCATCATACAACGAATCGGCCAGCAGTTTGCCGCCTTGCTCGTAGCGGCGAACCTGCAAAATTCCGGGGTCCGAGACCTTGATCGTGATTTCCGAGCGTTTGATCCGCCGCCGCCACACGCCATCTTCGTCCATCAGGGCCGACAGCTTATAGACGCCCCCCAAGGCCGGCTGGTCGTGGCCGGTGACAAGCCGGGTGCCGACACCCCACGAATCGATCCGCGCCCCGGCAGCTTTCAGCTTCAGGATTTCATGCTCGTCGAGATCGCTGCTGGCGACGACAATTGCCTGGGGAAAGCCGGCCTCGTCGAGCATCCCGCGGGCCATGATGCTTAGCTCTGCCTGATCGCCGCTATCGAGCCGCACGCCGATGAGCTCGTGCCCGCGCTCGCGCAGCTCGCGACCGACCTGAATCGCGTGTTCGACACCGCGGCGCGTGTCGTAAGTATCGACCAGGAATACGCAGTTGTTGGGCATCGCGGCGGCATAGTGGCGGAAGGCGGCGAGCTCGTCGCCAAAAGCCATCACCCAGCTATGAGCGTGCGTGCCCCGGATCGGAATGCCAAACAGCCGCCCCGCCAGGACGTTTGAAGTGGCTTGGCAGCCGCCGATATAGGCCGAGCGACTGGCCGCGATGCCGCCGTCGATGCCTTGCGCTCGCCGCAATCCAAAATCAATCACCGGCTGGCCGGCGGCGGCGTAGCACACGCGGGCGGCTTTGGTGGCGATCAGCGTCTGGAAATTGATGATGTTGAGCAGGGCCGTTTCGATGACCTGCGCCTGCCAAAGCGGGCCGCGGACTCGCACCAGCGGCTCGTGCGGAAAGGCGAGCGTCCCTTCCGGCAGGGCATCGACATCGCAGGTGAACCGCTGCGGGCGGAGGAAATCGAGAAAGCCGGGGTCGAACAGCGGCTGGCCGTCGCTGCCGATTTGCTGCGAGAGGTAATGCAGGTCGTCCCCCTCGAAGCGGAACTGGTTGAGCCAGTCGATCACCGTGGCGAGTCCGCACGCCAGACCGAACTGGCCGCCGAATGGGCAGCGGCGAAACGTGAGATGAAACACCGCCTCGCGATCGGCCAGTTTGCTCTTCCAATAGCCCTGGGCCATCGTGAGCTGATACAGGTCGGTCAGCAGGACGAGCGAGTGGGGATGGAGCATGGCTGATTCTTCAGTGGAGTTTGCAGGCTAGGCCGGCCGTCCCCTCTCCCAGAGGGAGAGGGAGCAGGATGCTTCGCAACGATGCATGCATCATGCCGACCATCCGCCAGCCAGCCTTCCTCGTAATGGACGATTTCCAAGCCGTTGACCAACTGCGGCAGCTCACCTTCCTCCAGCAGAAAGTCCGCTGGTGGCTTGGGATGTCGCTCCAGATTCTTGCGTGTCGGCTGAACGATCGCCAGCAGGCCGCCGGGAGCCAGGACTTTGGGAAAGACCGCGTAAAGCGGCCGCCAAAGATAGCAGACACTGACGATCAAATCCCACGGACCGGGCGGAAAAGGACTGGCTTCCAGATCGACCTCCAACGTGCGGATTGTCATACCTGCTTCCGCCGCTCGCCGGCGCGCAATTTCCAGCCCAACCGGCGAAATATCGGCAATCGTCACGTCGAGCCCTCGCTGGGCCAGCCAGATGCCATGCCGGCCGGCCCCGCCCGCGATGTCGATGGCCCGGCCCGATTTTGGTAAATAGTCAGCCAGACGCGTCAACACTGCCGAAGGTTCGCGCGGCGACTGTTCGCCCGCGGCATATTTGGCGTTCCATTTATTGCGGTCGAAAGCTGGCATAACGATCCATTCTCAACAGCCGGAGGCAAACTTGCTTCCGGGAATTACATGTGGGAACCGATTTGCTCAAATCCCGGAGGCTGTTGGCTTCCGGCTATTTTAGAAGTTTGAGTCCTGCTTTTACGCGTGCCTGATTGAGTTGTTGCATCGCGGCCGATTCCAGCTTTAGGAACTTCACTAGCTGCGTCGTCGTCAGGCCAAGCTGCCCTGCGGCAATGGCCGCTTCCCAATCGCACGCCGCCAGCCGATCCAGTGCCTCGGCCAGCAAGGCAGGAAAATCCTCATGCTCGGCGCTCACTGAAAGTTGCCGGCCGCGGACGCGCGATTGCCAGAGGTCGCTGAGTGGATCATCCGGCCCGACAGCGGTTCGCACCGACAGGGCCAGAGTGATGCGCAGCCGTTGCACCGCTGCCTGGCGATTCAGGTCCTGGCTGCGTCGTTCGCTGGCCTGGCCGGTCAGGCCGGTGGGTCGGTGGGTGATGACAACGGCCGTTTCGACCTTATTCCGATGCTGGCCGCCGGGGCCGCCGCGGCGGGTGCGCGTAATGTCGCAATGCTTTAGCAGTTCGATAGGCTCCAAAGCGGCGGGGTGCATCAACGAACCGTCAGCGATTTGCCGTTGTCCTCGGGCCCTAGCTTCAGCAAGAACGGCACCGCCCGCTCGGCCCAGGTTGCGGGAGAGGGATAGGAATCAGCGCCGCTAAAGCAGCTTTGCAGCATGTCGGTGTTGATGATCCCCGGATTGAGCGGGACGGCACACATCCCATCGGGCAATTCGGCGGCGAGGGCCTGAGTCAGCCCCTCGATGGCGAATTTGGTCGCGCAGTAGGGGGCCACTTCGGGCGACGTGCCGCGCCCCCAGCCGGAGCTGAAATTGACGATCACGCCCGATTTTGCCTGGACCATCGCCGGCAGGAAGTGCCGCAGCACGTGATAGACGCCCTTGATATTCACGTCGATCACCCACGAGAACTCATCCGGCGGCACCTCCCAGAGGGGGGCGTTCTTGTTGATGACCGCCGCGTTATTCAGCAGCAAATCGGGCGGCCCCTCGGCCAGCACTTCCGCGGCCCACGCGGCGACTTGCTCGTCATTGGCGACATCGACCACGGCAAAGCTGTGCGGCGACTTGAACCGCCGCCGCAGGGCCTCAACCCGCTCGGCCGACTGGCTACAACCGGCAACGACATGCCCCAGGGCGATGAACCGCTCGGTCATCGCCGCCCCCAGGCCGCGCCCCGCGCCGGTGAGTACGATCCGTTTGGAAACCGACATCGGCAAAAGCTCCCTGAGAGAAATCACTCCCTACACAATCTCGCGAATCACTTTTCCTTCGACAAACGTCAGCCGCTCGTCGCGGCCAAGATGAGGATAGGTGAGCCGGTGCTGGTCGAGGCCAAGTTGATGCAGAATCGTGGCGTGCAAGTCGCGGAAATGATAGGGCCGCTCGACCGCCCGCAAGCCGATGGCGTCGGTCGCGCCAACGACCTGGCCCCCTTTCACGCCGCCGCCGGCCAGCCACATGCTGAATCCAAGGTTGTGATGGTCGCGCCCTTTGCTCGATTGCCCTTCCGGCGAGCGGCCGAATTCGCCCCCCCATACCACGAGCGTCGAATCGAGCAGGCCGCGGCGTTTCAGGTCGGCGAGCAGGCCCGCCACCGGCCGGTCCGTTTCGGCCGCCTTGCGGAGGTGGTTTTCCTCGATGTCGTTGTGGGCATCCCACTGCATGTTGCCGGGGCCGCCGCCGGAGACAACGCACACAAACCGGACGCCGCGCTCGACCAGCTTGCGGGCCAAGAGACACCGCCGGCCGTAGTCGTCGGTCGGTTCGCTGCCGATGCCGTACAGGGCGTACGTTTCGGCGGATCCCTGCGACAGATCGAGCACCTCCGGCGCTTCGGTCTGCATGCGGAAGGCCAGGTCGTAAGCGGCCAGGCGGGCGGCGAGTTCCTCGTCGGCCGGGCCAGCCGCTGCTTCGTTCAGACCGCGCACGAGGTCCAGCGTTTTCCGCCGCTGCCGACGATCGATCCCCGCGGGCAATTCCAGGTTGAGCACGGGGCGACCGCCGGGACGGAACATCGTAGGCTGATAAACCGCGGGCAAAAAGCCGTGCATGTACATCGGCTGCCCGGCTTCCAGAGCGCCGAGTGGGTCAGTCATTACCACATACGCCGGCAGCGACTGGCTCTCCGACCCCAGGCCATAAATGCTCCACGAGCCCATGCTCGGAAAACCCGGCACCGTGCGGCCGGAGAACAGCTCATATTGCGCGGCCGAATGCACCACCATGTCCCCATGGCACGAGCGGACGACGGCGATGTCGTCGATCAGCTTCGCGGTATGCGGGAAGAGGTCGGAAACCTCGATCCCGCTTTGGCCGTGCTTTTGGAACTTGCGTTTTGTTCCCAAGAGTCGCGGATCGGCCTGAATGAACTGATATTTCGCCTCGCCAAACTCCTTGGGCCGGCGTTGGCCGTGCAATTGATTCAGCAGGGGCTTGGGATCGAACGTTTCGAGATGGCTGGGGCCCCCCGCCATGAACAGAAAAATGACTGACTTGGCCTTGGCGGGAAGGTGCGGCGACTTAGCGGCAAGCGGGCTTTGCCTGGTTGTCGGCGCGGCCAGCGCGTGTTCCTCGGCCATCATGGTGGCGAGCGCGAGACCCCCGAAGCCACAGCACGAATCGCGCAGAAACTCGCGCCGCGACCGGGCCACCGGAATATGCCAATCGCTAAGGGACATACAAAAACCCGTTTAGATTGAACATCGCCAGCGCAAACTCGCGCAGGGGCTGATCGCGCAGGAACTCGACCGCGAGGGCCCGTTCGCGGGCTGTCGGAGCGCGGCCGAGCGCGAGCCAAAACGCTCGCTCGACGATCTTCTCCGGGTCACTGTCCGCTTCGCGAGCCAGACGCTCGGCGAACGCGGCGGCCAGCTCGTTCGAGAGGCGGCCGTTTAACAGTTCCAAGGCCTGAGGGGCATGGGTGCTGGTGTCGCGGCGAGCGCAGCTCGTGGTTAGCGCCGGAGCGTCAAACGTCTCAAAAAACGGCAGCCGCAAGTTGCGTTTGGCGATGAGATAGATCGAGCGGCGGTGGTGCTCGGCCGGAACGGCGGCCACCTGCCACTGCGATGGCTTGTAGAGCGATTGCACCAGTTCCGGCTCGACCGGAATCATCACGCTCACCCCGCCGGCGGACAGATTCAGCCTGCCGCTGGCGGCCAGCATCGCATCGCGCAGTTCCTCGGCGGAGAGGCGCCGGCGAGTGAAGTGCGAGAGCAGGCGATTTTCGGGATCGGCGGTTTCTGGGTTCGTAGTTCCAAGTTCAAAGTTTAAGGTGGAATTGCTTTCCGAACCTTGGACTTTGGACTTTGGACTTTGGACCCATCCTCGCTGTCGATAGACGCTTGACGTGACCATCAGCCGGTGCAGTCGCTTCTGGCTCCAGCCATGAGCGACCAGTTCGGCTGCCAGCCAATCGTGCAATTCGGGATGGCTCGGCCGGTCGCCGCGGACGCCGAAATCGTTGGCCGATTTGACGATCCCCAGGCCAAAGTGTCCCTGCCAAAGCCGATTGACTGCGACGCGGGAGGTGAGCGGGTTGTCGCTCACCGTCAGCCACGCGGCCAGTTGCGTGCGGGGGTTGCTTTCGTCGGCTGGCAGCTCCGCCGCGTCGTCGGGCCAGAGCACGCTGAGCGGCCGCGGACCGACCGCTTCGGCTTTGTTTTCCCAGACGCCGCGCCGCAGCACGTGAATCGCCGTTCGCCGGCCAAAATCGTTCCAAGTGCCCGGAATCGTCGGCAGCGGGGCGGGAAGCTGGTCCTCCAGATCGGCGATCCGCTGCTCCAGCTTCTCGCGCTCGAGGCCTGTCAGCGGCTTGGCCAGCTCTTGCAGCCGCTTCATTTCGTCCTTGATTTTCCCGGTCTTCACCTCCCAATCCGCTTGCTCTTCGGCCGAGGCGAGCGAGATGTTGTGCTCGTCGGTCGCCGCGAGATAGGCCTGCAGGCGGTAATAGTCCTTCTGCAGAATCGGCTCCAGCTTGTGGTTGTGGCAGCGGGCACAGCCAACCGTCAGGCCGAGAATCGCCGTGCCGAGGATGTCGGTCCGCTCGGTAAGGACTTCATTGCGGCTGAGGGCGATGTCCGGATTGCCAGCGTTGCGGCGGACGGGGCCGAGCCGATGGAAGGTCGTCGCGACCTGTAGCTCGGGGTTGCTTGGATCGAGCTCATCGCCGGCCAACTGCTCGGTCAGGAAACGGTCGAACGGCTTGTCGGCATTGAGCGAATCGATGACGTAATCGCGATAGCGCCACGCATCGGGCAGATGCCGGTCGTATTCGTACCCCTCGCTTTCGGCGAAGCGGACCACATC
>JANRLS010000192.1:0-3446 GCA_033762315.1 Pirellulaceae bacterium | reverse complement strand
TAGTCGTCTTGCCAGAGCCGGTGGGGCCCGTGACCAGCACGATGCCGTGCGGCATGCGGATCAGCTCGCTGAAGACCTCGTGCAGATCGTCTGAAAGTCCCAGCCCAGCGAGCGAGAACTTCATGTTCCCCTTATCCAAGAGCCGCATGACGATCCCCTCGCCATGCAGCATGGGGATGACCGACACGCGAACGTCCACCTCCCGGCCGTGCACACGCAGCTTGATGCGGCCATCCTGCGGCAGGCGTTTTTCGGCGATGTTTAGGTGGGCCATGATTTTGAGCCGACTGATGATCGCCGCGTGAAAGTGGCTGAGCTCCGGCGGAATGGGCTGGGCCTGCAAGATGCCGTCGACCCGGTAGCGGATTTTGATGCCCGAGGCTTGCGACTCGATGTGGACGTCGCTCGCGCGCAGCTCAACCGCTTCGAGCAAGATTTCGTTTACCAGCCGAATGACGGAGGCTTCTTGTGCTTCACCTGCCAGTTCCGCGGCGTCCGCGTCGATGTCTTCGAGTAGCTGGACATCATCCTGCCGTTGGGCCAAGAGCCCTTCGACCGTTTCGCTCCCCACGCCGAGGTGGGTTTTGATCCGCTCTAGAATCTGTCGACGCGGGGCGAGGACCGCTTCGACCGCCAGCCCGGTGGCGCCGCTCACTTCGTCGAGCGCGTAGAGCTCGAACGGGTCAGCCGTAGCGATGGTGATCGTGCCGTTATGCCGCGAGACGGGGAACAGGCTATGCCGATGGATCAACCGCTGCGGCAGTTTTTCCAGAAGCGAGAGATCGACTTCGGCCTTTTCCAGGTCAATACACGCGATGCCGACCGCGGCGCCAAGCGCTTCGAGCACCTGCTCTTCGGTGGCGAAGCCGCGGAGGATGGCCGCTTGGTCGGGGCGACTCTTAGCGCCGTTGCCGGCCGCTTGCAGTTCCGTGAGTTGCTCGCGGGAAAGAACGCCCTGCTCAACGAGTATTTCGCCCGTTTCCATAATCGCAGGGGAGGTCGCGGAGTGACAGTTTCGCTCGAAATCAATAGCCGGAGGCCCACGGCCTCCGGCGGTCCGGCTAGTGGGAGAGCTACATTATCCCACGGCGGGCGGGCACCGGCAAACGCGGTCGCCCGCCGCTTGGGGACTCTGAGGCTCAAGTTCGCATTAGAGTTCCAAATCGGGCCGGCTTTCGCCGCCACCGCCTCCGGGACGACCACCGCCCCGCCGTCCACGGAAACCGTCGCGCCCGCCGAAGCCGCGGCCAAATTGCGGCTCGGGCAGAGCGAAATCGGCGCCCATCATGGCGGTCAGTTGCTCACGCTGCGCGGGGGTCAGTACGGAGAGCACCTTTTCTTCCGCTGCTTTGCGGGCGGCGTTCATTTTTTCGGTCATTTCGGCCCGGGCTTCTTCGGCCTTGGTGCGCATCTGTTCTTTCTGTTCTGCGGTGATGCCCAGTTTCTCGGCCAGTTCCCCGTCTAAAAGTGCCGCCCCGGCGCCGCCGCCACCTTGCCGCATCCGCTGTTGAAGTTCGAGTTGCTTCAGGCGATCGAACTGCTCGGGCTTCAACACGCCTTGCACCCGGCTTTCAATATCTTTGCGAATCTCGTCCATGCGACCGCGGATTTCGGCGAACTTCTCTTCGCGTTCTTCTTCCGACAGGTCCCGCATCCCTTGGAACATTTCGCGCATTTCGCCGCCAATTTCCTCCCGCATGTCGCTGGCCAGAGATTGGAGTTCCTCTTTTTGGGCGTCATCCAGGTTCAGCTCGGTCTGCACTTCCTCGGCCTGCAGCAGCATTCCCATGCCGCCAAACGGCCCGCCAGGGCCGCCTGGACCACGACCAAAACCAGGAGGCTGGGCGCTGGCGAAAGAACAACACGCGACGAGCAATAGTCCGCCGAACAGCACGTTACGCATGGGTAATCTCCACTTTGGAACAAGAACTTGGGGGCGTCGGGGGGGCAGCGACGAGCCAACCATTGACGATAGCAATTTAACCCCATCCCGGCCCGCCGGTAACGCCGCTTTTCAGCCACTCGGTTTCGTACGGTTTGTAGTAGGCACGGTCCCCGTGCTGTTTTCCTCGCGATAGTGGTGGTCTCAGCATCGCGCAGACGGCACGGGGACCGTGCCTGCTACATTCGCCGCGATCTTGCGAAACGCTTCGATTCGACTTAACCTGTTAAATAGCGAGACTTTGCGAAGATCGAGCAGGCGCTCCCCTTGAGATAGAGATGCTGCATGACGCCCGAATCGTTGATGCAATTGGCGGTGGAAAAGTGCCAAGTGGGCATCGCCGCCGGCCAAAGCCCCTTTGGGTGTGCCATTGCCCTCGGCGACCAGGTAATTTCCGTCGCCCATAACACGGTCGCCCTGACGATCGACAGTACCGCCCATGCCGAGGTGAACGCCATTCGGCAGGCCTGCACCAACACGGGGAAATTCCTGCTGGAAGGCGCGGTGGTCGCCACTACCTGCGAGCCGTGCCCCATGTGCATGGCCGCGCTGCACTGGGCCCGGGTAGATACCGTCTACTTCGGCGCCACCATCGCCGACGCCGCCACCGCCGGCTTCAACGAGCTCCACCTGCCGGCGGAGAAAGTCCTCTCCCTCGGCGGCAGCAAAGTAAAGCTGATCGGCGGCGTGCTGGTCGAAGCGTGCAAAGAGTTGTTCCAAACGTGGCTGAATACCCCGGCGCGGAAGGTGTATTGAAGTGGGTGAGCCGTGAGTGTTGAGTCGTGCGTCGATTCACCACACACGATTCACCACTCACCCCCTAGCCCCTAACCCCTAGCCCCTAACCCCTCCCTTGGTCACCAAAAAACAAATCGCCATCGATTGGCTCACCCGGTACACCGGGATGCCACTCGATCATTTTGGGGAGTACGTGCTGCTCACCAACTTTCGCGATTACGTTTCGCGGTTTGCGGCCCGGTTCAACTGCGAAGTCTTTGGCGACGACCGGCCGATGCAGGCGGCTACCAACTCGGCGGGGCTCACCATCATCAATTTTGGGATTGGCTCGCCCAACGCGGCAACGGTGATGGATCTGCTCACCGCATATCACCCCAAAGCTGTGCTCTTCCTGGGCAAATGCGGCGGGCTGAAACACGCCACCGAAATCGGCCACTTCATCCTGCCCATCGGCGCCATTCGGGGTGAAGGAACCTCGGACGATTACTTGCCGAAACTCGTTCCGGCGCTGCCGTCGTTCAAGCTGCATAAGTTCGTCTCAGAAAAACTGGTCGAGCGGGGCTTCGACTACCGCACCGGCGTGGTTTACACCACCAACCGCCGCGTGTGGGAACACGATGAAGCATTCCGCAAGCAATTGCAGGAATACACGCCGATTTCGATCGACATGGAGACCGCCACCATTTTCGTGGTGGGCCACAAGAACCAGATCGTCCGGGGGGCTTTGCTCCTGGTTTCTGACCTGCCGATGACGGTCGAGGGGATC
>JANRLS010000191.1:0-25863 GCA_033762315.1 Pirellulaceae bacterium | reverse complement strand
CCCCGCCAACGGAGGAGACGACCTCTTGCTCCACGGCTTTTTCACGGGGCTCGAAGTCTGGTGGTAGGGCGACTTGGGCCTCAAAACCCAGGCACCAAGAGCACCTGAACCGCCGCGGATTTCAGGGTGTTTCGGCGGGCTTCGGGGGTGTTTTCGAGTCGTCCCGGCCGAAGAACATGAGATGCTGCCAGGGGAGGCTGTCGAACTCGCGAACCAGCTTGAACCCAGCCGGTGGCCACTCCTTCAGGATCTGCTCCTTGGTCATTTTGTGCTCGGGCTTGATCGGCACGTTCGGGTCCTCGGCCCGATATTCGACCAAGGCACAGACGCCGTCGGGAGTAAGCGCGGCTCGCATGGCGGCCAGCATTTGGGCCGGATGCGAAAACTCGTGATAGACATCGACCAGCAAGATCAGGTCGAAGCGACCTTTTGGAAGGCGCGGATTCGCCAGGGAGCCGAGAACCGGAGTGACATTTTCAACGCCTTGATTGTCGGCCCGGTCGTTGAGCATTTTCAGCATCTCGGGCTGAATATCGACGCCGTACACCTGCCCGTCGCTGCCCACCATTTTGGCGAGCTGCAGCGTATAGAAGCCGTTGCCGCATCCCATGTCGCAAATGGTCATGCCCTGCTTCACCCCCAAATTCGTCAGGAGCAGCGAGCAACGCTCTTCCTGTTCGCGGTTATCGCGAATCAGCCACTCGGCCCCGGCATAGTGCATCGTCTGAGCGATGCGCCGCCCTTCGTAAACCTTCAGCGGCGGGGGAGCCTTGCGGCCAGTTCCGCCGGCAGGCTGCTGGGGGAATGCAGTTTGGCCAACCGACAACCAGAGGGCGCAGCACATCAGCCAGCAAGGCAGGAGGAGAGTTCGCATCCGAAGCACTGGGGTGAGGAGAAGCGAGTAGCCCCGGAGGGCCGAACTCGATTTATCTTAGCGTCCGCAAGCAAGGCATCCCAGCGTTCAAGCAGGCAGCGCTCAGCGACCCAGCGACTGCCGCACCGCCTTGATGGTCCAGAGGTGGCGATTTTTTTTCTCCAGCTGGCGCAGCTGGTTGGTCAGGTGCTGGTCGAAATCGTGCCAGGCCAAATGCTCGTCGTTAAAAGCACACAGGTCGTCCAGCACGACCGAAGGATGGTGGATGAGCCCAGGAGTAGCGACTTTGGGAGAGGGCTGGGTCATGGCGGTGGTCCTTCCAATGGCTGCGAAACCGGCAGTGGTCGCATCCGACCACAAACGATGCAATTGCCGTGCCTTCCTTGACTCGCCGACCCGCGATTTGCTCTAAAGCGAATGCTGCCAGCCAGTTACGTCGATGCTTGCCCGCCAAGTGCAAGCTGCGCAATCGCCTCAAGTGCTGAAAGTGTCGCCAGCATGAGACAGCTTGCGTATCAAACTGAACGGCACGAGAGGATGGTCTGCTTGAACGAAAATGTTCGCCAGGGCCAGAAACTATCCCCGCGCCGCGGCCAGTGTGGCCGCGAGTCCCGTCAGCAGATCGATATGCGGCTCGTAACCCAGGAGTTCTCGGGCCTGCGAAATGTCGGCGAGGCTATCGCGCACATCGCCCGCTCGGGGCGGAGCAAATCGTGGCTCGATGGCGGTGCCCGCGAGGCGATTGATTACCGCCAGAAGATCGAGCAAGCTCGTCGCCTGCCCGCTGCCGACATTGAACACCCGCCCCGCGACCCGCGGCCTTTGTGCCGCCAACAGATTGGCCGCGACGACATTCTCGACGTAGGTGAAGTCGCGCGTCTGCCGACCATCGCCATAAATCGTCGGCCCCTCCCCCCGCAAAATTGCCTGCAGAAAGAGTGGAATCACCGCGGCATAGGGTCCGCTCGGATCCTGCCGCGGGCCGAAGACGTTGAAATACCGCAGGGCGACCGTCTCCAGGCCATAACTGTGCCAGAACGCCTGACAATACTGCTCGCCGGCCAACTTGGCGGCGGCATAGGGAGAAAGGGGAGCGGGAAGATCGGTCTCGCGTTTCACCGGCGTGGGCTGGTTGCCATAGGCACTGCTGCTGGCGGCATAGACGACCCGTCGCACTCCCGCCCGGCGTGCGGCATCCAGCAAGATCAGGGTGGCGGTCGCGCAGGCGGCATGCGAGGCGAGGGGGTCGTCAATGCTGCGGGGGACCGAAGCGAGTGCCGCCTGATGGAAGACCACCTCGCACCCGGCCACCGCGCGGGGGACGGCGTCGGGATCGAGCAGGTCGGCTTGGGCGAACTCAATATCGCCCGCGACGGCGGCCAGATTCTCGCGTCGGCCGGTCGTCAGATTGTCGAGCACGCGCACTTGGTCGCCGCGGCGAATCAAAGCCTGGACGAGATGCGAACCCACGAATCCCGCGCCGCCGGTTACCAGAAAGAGTCCCATGCCGACATCGTAGAATATGCCTTGGCAGGCGGCGAGACGCCATCGCTAGGAAGTGGCGATGCAGCCCAAAACGCGGGCCGCCGACGAGCGGAATTCCCGCAGGGCCGCCTGAGCCTGAGCCGCTTCGGTCGAACCAAGGCGGACGACAAAATAGGTCGCGTCGCAGACCCGGGCCAATTCCAAAACCCCCGGCTCGCCGGTGCGGCCCCCGTCGATCAAGATCAGGCGGAAGTCGGCCGCCAGCTTGTCGAAGACTGCCGGCAACCGCTCGGCGGTGCTCGAGGTGAGCATCAGCCCGGCCCGTCCTGGCGTCAGGATCGACACGCCGGTCAGCATTGTCGCCTGGATGGCGTCGGCCGCCGGGCAGTCGCCACGCAGCAATTCCGCAAGCCCTCGAACATCGGCCAGATTCAGCTGATCGGTCAAGCCGCGGCGGGCCAGATCGGCATCGACCACGAGGACCGGTCCGTGTTGCTCGGCCAAGGCGGCCGCGGTGTGCAAGGTCACATCGTGCGTTTCGCTGGCCGCTCCCACCCCCACCAGCAGCAGCGAGTGCCCCGCAATCTCCTGCGCCGCTTCGGCCAGCCGCTGTGCCGTTTGCCGGTATGGCTCGGCCTGCGTGGCGTCCGCCAGCGCGCGGGCCACGGTCCGTTCGAGCGACGAAAACTGCCTGGTTGGCGCGAGTTGTTTCGAGGCGGGCGCAGCCGTCGGAGAGGCGGGGCCAGCGCTTTGCACGGTTGCCGCGACGACAGGCTCCGGTGCCGGGACGGGCGGAGTTGCCGTCGATGCGGTGGCCGATTTGGAGGCCGGGGGCGCGGCCGGCCGCGGCTGGGGAATTTCCAAACGGGGCGCTTCGACCACCACCGCCCCGTAGCCGCTGTGCTCGGACAATGCCGCCAGAAACGCGGGCAAGGGCTGCACGACGATCGCCGGTGCCACTGCTGGAAAAGGAGCCACCGTCTCTTGTGCGATGCCAATGGCGGGCGGGGGGGCAATCGCCTCGACCGCCGAGGGTGTGCCGACCGCCGGAGCGGAACTATCTGCCTCGCCGACGGCCGTGATGGCGTCGTCAAGTCGCAGGACCGGCGCACTGGGAACCGCTGTCCAGGCGGACCGGGCCTCGAGCTTTTTCAGCGCTTGGAGCATCCTGCTCATCGGCGACCACTAGCTCCGGTTGCGAAGGTTGCTGAATAGTTGGCGGTATTCTGGGCGGCGCACCCGTCCGGCCAATGGCGCGCGCCGCGGCGGGGCCTGCTGCTCTTCCTCGATGACGATCAAGTCCCGGTCGTCCCCCACCAGATCGCGCAGCGAGATTGTCGCGCGGCGTGTGGCGGCCACCGGCGCGGCCTCGTCCTCCGGCAACAGCGGATCGTTGGCGGGATCGAATGTCGCGGAGACTTCGACTTGTTCCGCGATCGTGGCGGGACGAGGTGCGATGGCCGGCGCGGCGACTTCCGCCAATTTGGGCATCGTCGGTTGAGCCGCGGCGACCAGCGCCTCGTGGATTTGCGGCCCTTCGCTGGTAAATACGTGCGGCCGACCCGCCCCGCTAAACGAGGCATAGCGGTCGATGACCACCTCTTCTTGCTCCCAGCCGCCGCCGAACGGGTCGTGGGCCTGGTGGAAGATCAGTTCGACTTCGGTTCCGCGCTCGTCGGCGGGGGAGAAATCATCTGGCTCCCCTTCGACCGGAACCTGGCCAACTTCCACGATCTCCTCTTCCTCGCGCAAATGGTTGATGCCGCTGGTGATGGCGTCGAGACGGGCGACGGCCTGCTCGCCGACCGCCGAGCGGAAGGCTTCGTCCGAAAGCTGGCCGAATTCGATCACGCCCGTCGCCGCGCTGGCGGGCGCGGGTCGTGCCGGCTCGTGCCACGGGGCGGGCAATTGCTGCAAATCGGCCCAGGCTTCCTCGATCCCCTCCGGCCCGAGTTGGCGGTGTCCGCCCACCGCGGCGAGCATCAGAGCGTGGTCGCACAGCTGATTGACCAGCCGCGGAATGCCGTCGGTCGCGGTGTGAATTGCCCGCAGGGCTTCGAGCGTGAAGAGTTGCCCGGGATCGGCACCCGCGCGGCGGAGCTTTTCCTCGACGTAGCTGGCCGTTTCGTCGCGCGTCAGCGGCTGCAAATAGCAGCGCGTGGCGATGCGCTGGTGGAACGACTCCAGCTTGGGACTGGCCAGCCGCTCTTCGAGCGCCATGCCGCCGGCAAGGATCAAGCGAACTCGGGGCTGGCCATCACGCACCAGGTTCGTAATCAGGCGAATTTCTTCCAGCAGCCGGAGCGGCAGCGAATGGGCTTCATCGACCAAAAGCAACAGCCCTTCGCCGCTTCCCTCGCCCGGTTCCAGATGGTCGATCAGCGAGAGGCGGAGTTCATTTTCGTCGAGTCCCCGATAGGGGAGCTTGAGCTCGAACAGGATGTTCTGCAGCAGGGCCCGCCGAGTTGCCAGCCGAGCTCCGGCCAGATGAGCAAGATGAAAACGCCCCACGAAATGCCGAGCGAGCACCTGGCACAGCAGCGACTTGCCGGTGCCGGGAGGGCCGATGACCAAACCCGGCCCCTCGGCTCGTTCGACGGTGCGAATCAGGGTCTGCCGAGCTTCGTCCGCCGAACGGGTGGCGACGAACGCCTCGGCCGTTGGCGCGGCGGCGAAGGGGCGGTGCGACAATTGAAAGAAGCTCTCGTACATACGTACCTTCCTGGTAGGGGTGGCGGCCAGCCAGCGGCCAAGCAGGGGTAGCTGCGTGGCGGAGGAGGCGGCCTCGTGCTGCTAGCGGACCAACTCGGCGCAAACCATCAGCGTGCTTCACCCGTCTCCTTACCATCGACCAGCGCAGGCCGCTGGCTCTAGTGCGGTCCGAACGTTAAGGGAGGTTCGGAAAGCTGGGCGGAGTTTGCGGCCCCGGGCGAGCGCAATCAGCCCTCACCAGGCGATTTGGCCTGCATCATGGCGGCCGCGCGGCGCTGCATTTCGGCCGGTGGAACGTCTTCCGTATGGGTGGCGATGCTCCACCTGTGACCAAACGGATCGGCGATCATCCCCGAACGGTCGCCGTAGAACTGATCGGCCAGCGGGCGAATGGCGGTGGCGCCCGCCGCGATCGCCCTGGCGTAAACCTGATCGCAATTCTCGACATACAGCAGCAAGCTGACGGGTGTGCCACCAATCGACTGTGGACTAATCGCCCCCATATCGGGGAACTCATCGGCCAGCATGACGACCGAATCGCCGATTTTCAGCTCCGCATGTGCGATGCAACCCGGCCCCTCGAGCCGCATGAGTTCCTGCGCACCGAATGCCTGCTCGTAGAATTAAATCGCCTGGGCGGCCCCTTTCACGATCAGATACGGGGTGATCGCATGGTAACCCGCCGGAATGGGCTCGACGGTCATGGGTGCCTCCGCCGCTTGTCGAAAGATGTGATACATACAGATTTTACGAAGATTCAGCCACGGCCGAAATCATGCCGGTGGCAATTGCGCCAGCCAGTTGCAATACTCTCTCCATCCGCGTTCTCCGCGACATCCGCGTCTCCCTCCTTCCATCTCTCCCCGCCCCCCATGCAACGCCTCGCCGCCGGTCCGCTGTACTACGAATTCTCGCGCCACAACCCGATTCGCCTGCGCATCCAACCGGGCGAGACCATCGTGGTCGATAGCGAAGATGCCTTCAGCGGCCAGATTCGAACCAACGACGACCGCCGCGATAAATCGAAACAGCCCTATGGCAATCCGCAGACGGGGCCGATCTGGATCGAAGGGGCTGAGCCGGGCGATTCGTTGGCGGTCACGATTCACGAGATCAAACCTTCCATCGGCCAGTGCAGCACCCGCACGAGCGACCCCAAGCAACTCGCCGAGTGGCTGGGGACCGAATGCCCGCACGGCACGCACGTCTGCCCGATCAAGGACGGCCAAATCCATTGGTCCGATACGGTGACGATTCCCTATACCCCCATGCTGGTCTGCATCGGCACCGCGCCCGACATGGGTGTGCCGACGACGTTCCCCGCCGGCAACCACGGCGGCAACATGGACATCATCGAAACCGCGCCGGGCAACATCGTCTATCTGCCGGTCTTGGTCCCCGGCGGCTATCTGTATCTCGGCGACGCCCATGCGGCGATGGGTCACGGCGAACTCTCGGCCAGCGGCCTGGAAATGCCGGCCGAGACGACGATCACCGTGAACCTGAACAAGGGAAAGAAGATTCCCGGCCCGCGAATCGAATCGCCGACCGAAATCATGACGATTGTCAGCGGTTGCCCGATGGAACGGGCGAGCGCCGAAGCATTTGCCCGCCTCATCCTCTGGATGGAAGCCGACTATGGCTGGAATCGCTGGCGGGCGTACGACATTCTCACGCACGTCGCCAAGATCAGCGTCGGCTACTACGCCCTCGGCACCGTCGCCGCGAAGATTGGCAAGGAGTATCTTCGCGGGTCGTAAACACACAAGCCCGAAGCGCCAGCGAGGGTTCTCGCATTCCCTCGCTGGCGCTTCGGGCTTGTGTTGGGCTCCGCCTAGGCTTTCGCCGCGTCCAGCGCTTCTTGCACGCGGGCCTTCGCGGGAATTCCCTGGAACCGCTGCGTTGGCTGGCCCCCCTTGAACACAATCAGCGTGGGAATCGCCTCGATGCCAAAATTCATCGCGGTTTGCTGATTCTCGTCGATGTTCACTTTGCCGATTTTGGCCCCACCTAGGTTCTCCGCCGCCAACTCGTCGATCATCGGGGCGATTTTGCGGCACGGTCCGCACCACGGTGCCCAAAAATCGACCAGCACGGGGCCGGCCGCCTTGATGACTTCGTTCTGGAAATTTTCGTCATTCAGTTCGACCACATTCGCGCCCATGATGGCTGCTCCTCGTGTGAAGGTTCCCAGGAAGCGGCTTCGTGCCGAATCCCAAATCGCTAGTTGCTAATATTATTGCCGCCGCTCTTTCCGGGCCGGTGATTGTACGGGGGATGGCGGAAAGGAGTCAATTGGCGGTCCCGGCGACGAGGTGACGTAAGTCCAATCCCTGCTTGGCCCTGCGTCGCGGCGAGAGGAAACTAAGATGTGCCGACTGGCCGTTCCGGTGGAAGCTCGGACACTTTTTTGCCCGCTTTTGGAGTGCTCGATGAACCCTCCCCCGTTCGCATGCTTCCTTGTCGAAAAAGACGCCGCCGGGCAAGTTCGCCGCGGCCTAGCCCAGCGAACCCCCACCGAACTGCCGCCGGGCGAGGTACTGGTCCGCGTCCACTATTCCTCGCTGAATTACAAGGACGCCCTGGCCGCCGGGGCCCATCCGGGCGTCGTCCGCAACTTGCCGCACGTGCCAGGCATCGATGCCGCCGGCACGGTCGCCGAAAGTAGCAGTCCGAAGTTCCAGCCGGGCGACCCGGTCGTCATCACCGGCTACGAACTGGGTGCCGGCCAATGGGGGGGCTGGTCGGAGTTCGTCCGCGTTCCGGCCGACTGGATCGTCCCGCTTACGGCCGGTCTATCGCTGAAAGAGACGATGATCCTGGGGACCGCCGGCTTCACCGCGGCGCAATGCGTGCATGCGATTGAGCTGAACGGGGTCAAGCCGACGGACGGCGAGATCGTCGTCACCGGCGCGACCGGCGGTGTCGGCTGCCTGGCGGTGCGGATTTTGGCCAAGCTCGGCTACACCGTGGTCGCCGTCACTGGCAAGCGCGAACTGGAACCCAAGCTGAAGGAATGGGGCGCGGCCCGCGTGATTGACCGGAGCGAAGTGCTGAACGAATCGACCAGGCCCATGCTTACCGGTCGCTGGGCCGGCGCGGTCGATACGGTCGGCGGCGCAACGCTAACCACCATTCTCCGCGAAACCAAGAACTACGGCGTCGTTTCGGCCTGCGGCCTCGTCGGCGGCACCGATTTGCCCCTGACCGTGCATCCTTTCATCCTTCGCGGCATCACCCTCGCCGGCATCGGATCCTCCGCGCTTCCCTACGACCGCCGACTCGAAATCTGGCGCAAGCTATCCGGCCCCTGGCGAATCGACGGTTTGGAATCACTAGCAACCACGATTGGTCTGCCGCAACTGGAAGAATACGTGCAGAGAATCTTGCAAGGGCAGATTGTGGGGCGAACGGTGGTGAAGCTTGGCGCAGAGTAGCCGCGAGCGGGACAGTGGCGGAACAGAGAAGGATTAGCAGAATAATGGGGGGCAGAATAATGAGAGGAAGGCAGGATTGAGCACGACGGATCGATTGAGGATTTACCGCCAACGGCATCACTCGAGGAATTACCTTGTCAGGACATCTTGCAATAGCCGCTTATCGGGGGCTGATTAACGGCGAACCTTCGGGTTCACTCGATTTGCAAGTGCGCTGGTTTGCTGACGAAGATGCCGCCCTGGTCCGCGCGGCTATCCAATCGGAGTCAGCCCAGGTCTATTTCAATAATGCAGGCGAGGAAGTCCGCTGGGAGTTGGCCGATATACTTGCCATTGAGCCCTTTGATTCTCACCAATCCGGCGATGAAGTCGTCGGGTTCATTACATCACTGGCGGAACTGGGCGCTTTCGTCAACAAGCGGCGATCCCAGCAATAACATGTAATTCTCTCTTCATTATTCTGCCCCTATTATTTTGCCAATCCTCCGTCCTCACACCACCGCTTCCTGATACCCGTACCGCTCGATGTAGGCTTTGCAGCGGGTGATGATTTTTTGTTTGAGCTCATCCGGCACGCGGTGCTCGTTCTTCTTGTAGCCGGCGATGCTGGCGAGATAGGCTTCGATGGGGGGCCGGGCAGGGGCGAAATCGCCGAGGTCGAGTTGCTGATAAATCTTCTCGAGCTCGGCGAGCGGGTTGGCGACAAGGTCCTCGTAGCGGACTTCGTAAAACCGATCAGCGGGAATTAGGGCGCGGTCCTGCTCGAATTGGTCGTACATCAGGTTGAAGACATCGAGAATCCGGTCGGGAGAGATCGGATCCTTGCGATATTGCAGCGACATCGCGTCGGTCATGCGGGTCCAGGTGCGAATCGTCGAGGGGATCGTGTCGAGCGGGTTGCGAACGACATGCACAAAGCGGGCCTGCGGATAAATTTCCAGCAGCGTGGCCACGCGTGCGGTGTGCGTTGGCGACTTCACTACCAGCCGTTTGGGGCTATTCAAAGTCAATCGGCGCACGAACCAGTCGAATTCGTGCTTCCACTTTTCCCGCTCGGCGGCCGAAAGAGGCTGCAGGGTAAGGTACTCGTCGAACCGCTCGTGCCGATTGGGAAAGGCCCATTCGAGATACGGCGTTTTCACCCCCAAGTTCATCAGGGCGAATTCATCTTCCTGCGGCCGCGACATCCCCACCGGCATTTCGTCCATCGGCCGTTTGCTGGGCATCAGCCAGTTCATCGGCCCGCTCAGAACCCGCTCGGTCAACAAAAAATGATGCGGAACCATGCAGTGGTAGGTGGTCGGAAAGCTCATCCGCTCGTCTTTCACGAGCAACTCGTGCAGCCAGGTGGTGCCGGTTCGCCAGTGCCCAATGACGAACAGCGGCGGATGTTCGATGGTGAGCGCCTCGGCCTTGCGACGATAGAGCAGCTCACTCATGCCGCGGAGCGTGCTGTTGATGACGCTGATCGGCGAGATGATGACCGCCATCGCCCACCGCGAGGGAGAAACCGCGAATCGGTTACGCCATAAGAGCGGAAACCAGACCCCGGCGGTCATGCCGTGCCAGGTGCGGGGAGACTGCGGCGGGAGCGAAGCTCGTTTTTCTTCAGCCATGAATCTGTCGGGTGGGCGGATCGTTAGGCACGCAGGAACAGTCGGCCGACGCGGGCCAGTTGCATCAATCGGTGCAGCGGCGTGAGCACCCCTTTGTCGGCGACGGCGAACTCCAGCGACTGCCAGAATTCCAACTTCGTCGGCGGCACCTCGCCGACCAGGAACACCCGCTTCATGTCGCGTTCGGTTGCCCGAATGGTGATCTCCGGCTTGCCGACAATACCTGTCGCCAGTTCCCCCACGCCGCGGCGAATGAGCAGCGTGTATTGCTGCCCCTTGTCGAGAATGTCGAAGCCAATCGCCATCGTCACGTTGGCGGACGTTTTGGGGTTCAAGCGGCTGGGCAAGAGGCCGAGGATGCGGGCGATCGGCGTGCGCTCGATGGTCGCTCCGGTCACTTTCGGTTTGGCCGGCAGCTTCGCACTTTGCCGCAGCAGGGCCGCCTCGGAAAGCTGCCAGTTGCGGACCAGCGGGTTGTCGCAGTCGTGGGCGATTTTTTCGAGGGCCAGCGCCTTGGCGGCCTGCGTTTCGCGGCAGTCGGGCGAATGGCCGTGCAGCATCCGGCAGAGCCACAAAGCCCGCCGCAGGTCTCCCTTGGCCGTCGCCTGTTCGATGCGCTTGAGCACTTCCCGCTTGCCGCCGAGCTCGTCCACCAGCCAGCCGCCGACTTCGCTGGCGGGCTCGGGATCGACATTCGAGGCGTCGCCGTCGAACCACCCCATGTAGCCCGTATAAACGCCCCGCACCGAGCCGGCGAGGGTGCCGTAGTGCTCGCGGAGGAACGGATGTTCGGCCAGATGCGGCGGCAGGCGAATCTCGCGGGCGAGTTGATTCGGCGACTTGCCGGCATTAATGCCGCGCACCACGCTATCGTGAACGAAGGCAATGGCGTCGCGATAGTCGGTCAGCAGGGCATAAATCGTCTCAGCGCCCTGAATCGAGGCGGTGTGGCCGAGCACTACCACGTCGGGCCGGAGACGGCGCATTTCGTCGAGCGTTTCGATCCAGCGGCGTACCGGCCGGGCCGACATGCCACGGAGCGTGTAGAGATTGGGAAAGGCCTTATAGATGTTGTCGCCAGCAAACACGATTCGCTGCTCGGGAAGCCAAACCGAAAGGTGATCGTGCGTTTCGCCCGGCGACGAACGGAGGATGATCGGCCGGCCGCCAATGACCAGTTCCTCGGTCCGATCAAAAGTCTTGGTCGGCACATGCAGCGGGGGCAAAATCGCGTCGTTCTTGCGCAGCGGTGGGCCAATCCCATTCGATAGCGCCACCTCCACTGGCAAGACCGAGCCCGACTGCCGCACGCCACGCGAGAAGGTCGCGTTCGGCAGCAGTTGCATGTCCCCCAATTCGTCCATGAACTTGCCCTGGGCCCAGATCGGCACCCCTTCGAGCGCAAATCCATCGGCCCCGCCGATGTGATCGGGGTGCGAATGGGTGTAAATAAGGGCCTGGATCGGCCCGCCGGCGACGCGTTCCCATTCGGCGGCGATCTTGCGGGTCGTTTCCGGATGCGTGCCGGCATCGATGGCGATATAGCCCCCTTCGACCTTGACCATCGACAGGTTGGCCAGGTCATAGTCGATCGCGCAGCGGACATCGCCAAAAGTCTCGACCCGCGGCTCGAACTTCGTCGGATAGGTTCCGCGAGCCGGGCAGGGGGGCTGGGGGGCGGCCTTTTTCCAAAACTTGAACAACGGCCAATCTCCGGGATAAACCTCGCAGTTTTGCCGCTGTCATTGTAATTGCCGGCTATCTGGCGGCGAATCCCAGTTGACAACCCCATCGGCGGGTCGCTTGGCCTGGCATTCAACTTTGACAAACCACCGCGAACCGTTCAGAATTACCTTCGCCTTTCCCGCCCCCACCGCATCCATCCCGCCTGGAGCCCCGCCATGCCCGATTTTGCCCTGAACCGACGACAAGCCCTCATCGCGGGCGGCCTCGGCGCGCTGAGCATGGGGATGCCCGGAGCCGTTTTTGGGACCGACCAAACCGACAGCCGCGGAAACGCGACGCGGGCCGAAAAGTCGTGCATCTTCGTGCTCCTCTGCGGCGGACCAAGCCACATCGACACTTGGGACATGAAGCCCGAAGCCCCGGCCGCTTATCGCGGTCCGTATCAGCCCATCGCCACCAAAGTGCCGGGCATGCGGATCAACGAAATGCATACAGAGCTGGCGAAAGTGACCGACCAGTTCACGCTGATCAACTCGATGACCCATCCCGGCGCGATCAGCAATCACTTTGACGCCATGCACAACCTGCTGAGCGGCCAGTCCGTGCAGCGGGTGCAGCAAGGAATGCCCGACGACCTGCCGTATCTCGGTTCTTTCGTCGCCAAGCATAAGCCGAGCAAGCAGAATCTCGTTTCTAATGCCTGGCTCATCAAATGCGTCGGCCCGCCGGTCTTTTGCGCGCCAAACATCGGCATCGGCGGCTATTTGGGCTCGGCTTATGCCCCGGTATTTGTGGGCTCGGCGGAAAATCACCCCGCCATGCCGAACTTTAAGTCGCCCGAGATTTACGACTTCGGCAACAGGGACGACTTCGACCGCCGCAAGGATCTGCTCGCCACCATCGAATCCAATAGGCTCGACAAAGTTGCGAGCGGCAAAGACTGGACCGACTTGCGGGCGAAAGCCTACGAAGCGATGACTCGTCCCGAAGGACGGCAGGCCTTCGACATGAGCCGCGAGCCCACCAAGGTTCGCGAGCGTTACGGCATGCACCCGCTGGGGCAAAATCTGTTGCTGGCCCGCCGCATGGTCGAGGCCGGCGTGCGGTTTGTCACCGTCAACGGCTGGACCGGGCAGGCCGCACTCGAAAAGAACGGCCCTCCCAGCAGCAGTTGGGACATGCACGGCGGCAACATGGGGATGGGCAACGCCTTCGGCAACGGTTCGTACGGCATGGGCTTTTGCCTGCCGCGTCTCGATCAGGCGCTTTCCGCGCTGCTGACCGATCTGAAAGACCGCGGCATGCTCAAGAACACACTTGTTGTCTGCATGGGCGAATTCGGCCGCACGCCCAAAATCCTCACCCAAGATCCCCCCGGCCGGCAGCACTGGCCCTCGTGCTTCTCGGCCATTCTGGCCGGTTGCGGCATCCGGGGCGGCGCGGTCTATGGCAAGAGCGACAAAACTGCCTCCTACGTCGAAAGCAACCCCGTCCGCCCCGAAGAACTCGCCGCCACCATCTACCACGCCCTCGGCGTCCCCCTCAACGAGCCGCAAAACAACAGCGGCATCTCCCGCCCCATCACCACCGGCAAACCGGTGATGGATTTGTTTGGGTGAGGCGAGGCGTGAGTCGCCCTGCGATGAAAGAGTTCTTCGCCGCGGAGCGGCCGCCTGATGGTAGCCGGGCCTTTTAAGGCCCGGTATGGTGAGCGTCCAGCGCCTCCGTCGCGTAGCGACGATTGACGTGCGCCGTCGCAGGAGCCTTGCCATGGCCAACACCTACACGTCGCTCCATTACCATTTCAAATTCAGCACGAAACATCGCCATCCCTGGATCGCACCAGAAAATGAACAGCGCATCTGGGCTTATCTCGGCGGAATCGCGAAGAAGAACAACCTGAAGCCACTTAAGATCGGCGGCATCGAGGACCACGTCCATTTGCTACGGGGCGCGCCGGCGACCATCGCGCCTGCCAAGATCGCACAGCTTGTCAAGGGTGGATCATCGGCCTGGATCCACGAGAAGTTTCCCGAACTAGCGGATTTCGCTTGGCAGGACGGCTATGGCGCGTTTACGGTCAGCAAATCGGCGCTAGCTGATGTCTCGGCCTACATTGAAAACCAGCGAGAACATCACCGCACGCGGACGTTTCAGGAGGAATACCGCGCGCTGCTGGAACGGCACGGCATTGAATTCGATGAAAAGCATCTTTGGGATTGATGTGGCGAGGCGCGCACCAGCGATTGGTGTTTCAATCCGATCGATGGTGGCGCTTATCAATCGTCGCTACGCGACGGCGATTTGTGATCGCGACCCGATACCGGGCCTTGAAAGGCCCGGCTACCATCGAGATGCCGCTCCGCGGCGGAGGATCCCTGCCACAGCTCCCTATCCCTCCAGCGCCTCTTCCGCTTCGATGCGGCGCTCATGGGGATCCTTCAGGCTCTCGGCGATCCGGGCGAGGGCTTCGGTTTCGATCTGGCGAACGCGCTCGCGGGTCAGGCCGAGCGACTCGCCGATTTCCTTCAGCGTGTGCGGCTCGTGCTCGTCGAGGCCGAAACGCATTCGCAGCACGGTCGCCTCGCGCTGGTCCATCGTGTGCAGCATCTCACGGACATGCTTCAGCACGTCGTGCTCGACCATCTCGTCCTCGGGCGATTTCAGCCGTTCGTCCATCACCACTTCGCCCAGCGACCAGCCCGTTTCGGCCTGATCGGTCTGCGGCGTGCTGTTGTAGATGCGAATCGCCTTTTTGATGATCGGCAGCTTCTTCTTTTGCAGGCCCAGCACGCGGGCCACTTCCTCGGGCGTTGGCGTGCGTCCTAGTTCTTCCGTCAGCCTGGCGCTGGCTCGCCGCCATTTGCTCAGGAGCTCCACCATGTAGGCGGGGATGCGAATCGTCTTAGCGCTATTGATGAGGGCGCGCTTGATCGACTGCTTGATCCAGTAGCTGGCGTAGGTGCTGAACCGCGTGCCGACTGCCGGGTCGAACCCTTCGACCGCTCGCAACAGGCCGAGGTTTCCCTCTTCGATCAAATCCTGCAGGCTCAGCCCCTTGCCGGTATAGCCGCGGGCGATGTTCACGACCAGCCGCAAGTTGGCCCGGACCATGCGGTCGCGAGCGCGGACATCTCCCTCGGCGATGGCCGCGGCCAATTCCTGCTCGTCCCGGGCCGAGAGGAGGGCGGTTTCGTTGATTTCGCGGAGGTAGGTTTCCAGCGGCGTTTGCAGCGAGGCGACTTTGCGCGGCGGGCGGCTGGCGGACTTGCGGCTGGTCGAGGCCATAGGGGGATCCCGGCAAGCGGAGCGGCGGTGAACAGGGGAGACATCGACCCCGCCGCTAGCAATGCTCTAGCCCCTGTCAAACTCGCGGCTTTGCGCGGGCTGTACCTGTCGTGCCCCGCGTGCCACGGGCGCGGTCTTGACCGGTTGTAGCCGCCAGCTCCTGGTGGAAAGCCCCAGGTGGGCTGTTGCCAGCCACACAACCGGCACGCGCACTAGAAAAGTCGCCACCCGTGCGGCTGGCGACTTGCAAAAGTACCCCCAAGGGGATTCGAACCCCTGTTACCGGACTGAGAACCCGGGGTCCTGGGCCACTAGACGATGGGGGCGTCTGGTTGGTTGGGGCAAGGATTCGCCACCAACTAACAATGCTAATTTCGGGCCTAAAGCAGGAGTTGTCAACGGGCGGTAAGGTTCGCGCGGCGGCAGTTTTTCTCGCCGCCGCCCGTCGGATCGCGATGCTTCCGCCAACCTGGCCGCTACTTGCCCTCCAATCGCTGGGCGTTCTCGCGATAAGCTGTGGCGATGGACGACCGCGCAACGAACGATTCGAGTCCCACTCCCTGGCAGAACTTGGGCCTGGCTCTGCTGGTGGAAGGCGGACTCGGCGGAGTGGCCATCGGCGTGGGGTGGCTGCTTGGCTTCTGGCCAGCCATTGGCATGGGATGGCGGTCTCCCGCGGCCGGCGAACAACTGCTCGCCGCCGCCTGGGGCCTGGCCGCGACCGCGCCCCTTTTCGCGGTGCTATTGGTCATGGATCGCTTTCCCGTGCCTAGGCTCGCGCAGGTCCGCAATCTTGCCGTCCGCGCGACCCGCGAACTGTTCCCCCAGGCTCGGTGGTGGCAGTTCGCCCTCGTTTCGCTGGCCGCCGGCATGGGGGAAGAGTTGATCTTTCGCGGCCTGCTCCAAGCGGGGCTGGAGACCTGGATCGGCCCGCCGGCTGGGGCGTGGATCGGGCTGGTCGTCGCGGCTCTGGTGTTTGGGGCTTTTCACTGGCTCAATGCGACCTATGCCCTGCTAGCGACGCTGGCGGGGCTCTATTTCGGCGGGCTGCTCTTGGCGAGCGACAGTTTGTGGACGCCAATCGTCGCCCATGCGGCGTATGATTTCGTTGCCCTTTGCTACTTGTCACGGGGGGAGCGGGTATAATCGCGAGTATCGCTTCGGTGGATGTGTGAAATGGCTGATCGCCATACCTATTTCGTTTCCGACTTGCATTTGTTCTCGCGCCGTTCGCTGGCGATGAGCCACGAAACGGCCATTCACGCCGCCGCCAATCGCGCCCGGATGTTCGTCCTCGGCGGCGATATCTTCGACTTCCGCTGGTCGCGGCACGGCTCGGCCGAGGCGACCGTGCAGCACGCCCTGCGGTGGATCGACGACCTCGTCGCGGTCCATCCACGGTGCGATTTTCACTTTGTGCAAGGGAACCACGATTGCAACCGGCGGTTCGTGGCGGCCCTCGAAAGCTACGCGAGGCACCGCCGCAATTTCGCGGTCCATCCCTACTATCTGCGGCTCGGCCGGCGAATCTTCTTGCATGGCGACGCCGCCGATCTGCCCCGCATGAATGCTCACCGCTTGCAACTGCGCCGCGAGCATTGGTCGCGCGACGAGCCGCCCCCCGGCGAGATGCGACACCTGCTCTATGACCTCGCGGTCAAGGCCCGGCTGCATCGCGTCGTCAGTCGCATCGCTCATCCGAAGCGGCGCGTGGCGCACCGAATTTTGGGCTATTTGCAGCGGGTGGGGCACGGTCCGGCGACGGGGCTTGCGGATGTCTACTTCGGCCATACGCACGAACCGCTCGTCAACTATCGCCATCGCGGAGTGACGTTTCACAATCCCGGTTCTCCGATGCCGGGCGTGCCGTTTCGGATTGTCGAAGTCGAATAATCGCGCCCTCGGCATTTGGTCGGCGAAATCGCGAAAAAACTCGCCTTGACCGTCTCCACGACTTGGCCTATTCTCCGGCCCGTTCTGACGCTGACGCGGCGGAACGACAACCCAAACTCGCGGCCGCGTGGTCGTGCCTGCATCTGGATCGGCTGGCTTGCCAGCTTGTCTGCGGGCCACCGGGTGTGCCCATCGGCAAGGATGCCGGTGATCGCGCGGCCAAGCCGCTCGGCCGCCGCGGAAGCAGCTCGCAAGGATGCGACGCTGGTTACCGTCCAATCGCTCCCGGAACAAACGGAATCCTAAGCCCCCCTGGGATCCGTTGTTTCGGGGGCTTTTTTTATGCGCGCGGCGGTGCAACCCCGCTTCTCGGCGCAGACGCTACGCGTCGCATCACCCTCCCGTTCGACCGCGCAAGTATTGCGCGATCGCGCAAACGTGGCGAAGGGGCAACATCGGCCGGCAAGGCAACACGGGTGAGCTATGTTTTCGACGGATGACCGAATTCCGTCCCGCGCGGCGGCTTGCGGATCGTTCCCACCCCGCCTGTGCCCGCCGCGATCGAGGTACCTTTCGATGAAGTCGATGCCCGCCCCGCGCACCGCCGAATCCGCTAAGGCCGAGGAATTCGATCTCCTCAAGCGGCGCATTCACAGCAAGCTGGTTGATAAGCTCGATTTGAACCGCGTTGGCGAATTGCAGGGGGATGTCCTCCGCCGCGAGATCCGGCTCGTCGTCGAGCATCTCTGCGACACGGAAGAGACCTTCCTCAATCGCAACGAGCGCGAGCGGCTGATTGAGGAAGTGCTGGATGAAACGTTCGGCCTCGGTCCGCTCGAAATGCTGCTCAAGGACCACACGATCAGCGATATTCTGATCAACGGGCCGAAGAATATTTACGTGGAGCGTCGCGGCAAGCTCGAAAAGACGCCGGTCGAGTTTCGCGACAACGCCCACTTGCTGCAAATCATCGACCGCATCGTCTCGAAAGTCGGCCGCCGCGTGGACGAAGTCTGCCCGATGGTCGATGCCCGCCTCACCGACGGCTCGCGCGTGAACGCCATCATTCCGCCGCTGGCCCTCGACGGCGCGGCGGTCTCGATTCGCCGCTTCGGCAGCAACCCGCTGAAGCTCGAAGACCTGCTCAATTTCAAGGCCTTCACCCCCGAGATGGTGATGCTGCTCGAAGGGGCGATCAAGGCCCGCCTCAACATGATCATCGCCGGCGGCACCGGCTCGGGCAAAACGACGCTCCTCAACACGCTGTCGAGCTTCATCCCCTCGCACGAGCGGATCGTGACCATCGAGGATGCGGCCGAATTGCAGCTGCAGCAAGATCACATCGTGCGCCTCGAAACGCGCCCGCCAAATATCGAAGGCAAAGGGGCGATCACCGCGACCGACCTTGTGAAAAACGCCCTCCGCATGCGGCCCGAGCGGATCATCATCGGCGAATGCCGCGGTCCGGAAACGCTGGACATGCTGCAAGCGATGAACACCGGCCACGATGGCTCGCTGACGACGATTCACGCCAATACCCCGCGCGACGGCCTGGCCCGTATTGAAACGATGATCATGATGTCGGGCTTCGAGCTGCCGATCAAAGCGATGCGCCAGCAAATCAGCTCGGCGGTCCACTTGATGATTCAGGCCAGCCGCTTGCAGGGAGGCATTCGCCGCGTCACGCACATCACCGAAGTGGTCGGCATGGAGCAGGACACGATCGTGATGCAAGACATTTACAAGTACGTCCAATCGGGCATCGACGAAACCGGCCGGGCCCGCGGCCACTTTGAAGCCACCGGCATTCGCCCGACGTTCATGAACAAGCTCGAATCGGCCGGCGTGCGCTTGCCCGCTAGCGCCTTCAAGCAGCGCGTGATGTTGCAGGATTAGGAGAAATGTCCCTGGTCAGTCGTCCATGGTCCGTGGTCAGAATCCACTGATCACAACGGGCCAATGACCAACGACGAATGTTCAATGACCACGGACAACTAACCAACCATGACCATTCTCATCCTCATCGCGTCTTTCCTTGGCGTCGCCTGCCTCGTGGGGGGCGTGGCGTCGTTCCTGTTCAAGGGGGAATCGGCCTCCGAGGTCGAAAGCCGCCTCGACGTGCTGACGGGCCTCGCCCAGCCGGCCAAGAAGCAGGCCGAGGCCAACGTCTTGCTGCAGCCGCTGAATGACGTGCCGAACGTGCTCGAAGAGTTCGTGCAAAAGTTCTTCAATTTGCCCGCCTTTTTGCGGCAGGCCGACACGCAGCTCAGCCCGACCAAATTCATCGTCATTTCGCTGGCGCTCGCCATCGTGCCGGTGCTGCTGTTGCCGATGTTTCGGGTGCCGGTGGCGCTTGCGCCGCTCGGCGCGATGTGCGGCGCGCTTCCGTTCATGATGCTGTTTTTCAAGCGCAAACGGCGGTTCGCTCAGTTCGCCAAGCAGCTGCCGGAAGCCTTGGAACTGATTTCGCGGGCCCTGCGGGCCGGGCATAGCCTGGCGTCGGGCTTCAAGCTGGTGGGCGACGAAATGGGGTATCCGATTTCGGCCGAGTTCACGCGGGCCTACGAGGCGCAAAACCTCGGCGTGCCGCTGGAGGAGGCGATCGAGGAAATGACCGAGCGCATTCCGAACCTCGACCTGCGATTCTTCGCGACCGCCGTCATTTTGCAGCGTCAAACGGGTGGCGACCTGGCGGAAATTCTCGACAAGATCGGCTACATCGTACGCGAGCGGTTCAAGATTTGGGGACAAATTCAGGCCCTGACGGGCGAAGGGCGGTTGTTGGGCATCGTGCTGCTCGCCTTGCCGCCGGCGCTCTTCGTGGTGATGTGGCGGCTCAATCCGCAATATTGCATGTCGTTGTTTACCGATCCGATGGGGCATCAGATGCTCGCCGGGGCGGTCGTCATGCAGGTGATTGGGGCGCTCGTGATTCGGAAGATCGTGAACATCAAGGTTTAGCAACACATCAAATGACACAATGACAAAAGACCTGTCATTTGGTCATTGGTCGTGGGTCATTTGGAGGATGTGGACATGTCGCTCTTGCTCGCTCAGCTTTCCGGCTTCAGCCTGCCGCCGCTCGTGGTGCAGATCGCCGTGTTTGGCCTGATCGCTGTCATGGTCTGGCTGGCGGTCGATTGGCTGTCGGCTAAAAGCAGCCGGGCCGAGCAACGGCTCGACGACTACCGCGACCCGAATGCCCGCAAAAAACGGCAAGAAGGGGGAGCGAAAAAGAACGACAAAATGGCCCGGATGCTCGAAGCGACCGCCCCCGCCCTCGCCAAGCCCTTGCAGCCCAAGACGGAGCAGGAAGCGGGCAGGCTCAAGCTCAAGCTCGGCTATGCGGGCTTTCGCGGAGAGGCCGCGCCGCAAATTTTTCTCGGTCTCAAATTTATCATGCTGGTGATTGGCCTGGTGCTCGGCGGCGGCACGACCGTCGCCCTCATGGGGCTCAGTCAAGGGGCCCTGTTTCGCATCGTGCTCATTGCCGGCGGCATGTTCTATCTGCCCGACGGCATCGTGATGTGGCTCGGCAAAAAGCGGAAAGAGGCGATCTTTCTCGGCTTGCCCGACGCGCTCGACCTGATGGTGGTGTGCGTCGAAGCGGGGCTGGGGCTCGACCAGGCGATGCGCAAAGTGGCCGAGGAAATGAAGAAGTCGTATCGGGTGATTGCCGAGGAATTCAGCCTGTGCAACATGCACCTGCAAATGGGCCGCTCCAAGCAGCAAGTGCTGCAAGAGCTTGGCAGCCGCAGCGGCGTCGAAGACCTGAAATCGCTGGCGTCGATCCTGATTCAAGCCGACAAATTCGGCTCGTCGATCGCCCAGGCGCTCCGCGTGCAAAGCGACTCGATGCGCACCCGCCGCCGGCAGATCGCCGAAGAAAAAGCGGCCAAAACCGCGGTGAAGCTGATCTTCCCGCTGGTGCTGTTCATCTTTCCGGGCATTTTCGTGGTGCTCGTCGGCCCGGCCGCCATTACGATGGTCCGCGAAATGTTCCCCGCCATGAACAAGGGGGGCTAGCTCTCCCGTGGGGCAGGCGTCTCGCGCCGTGGGGCGGGCGTCTCGCCTGCCACGACTTATCTTCTAGCTCTCAGGCGTTTCGCCGCTCGCATCCGCGCGGGAATTTGGCACCGGCTCAAGGACGGGGAGAGTGCCGGTGTTGGCCGGAGGATGCGACGGACATAAGAACATCCGCGAGTCGAGGGGCTGCCCTTGCTTAATGACAGCCTGAATCTGGTTCCAAAACCGCTGTCGCTCGCGATACGCCTGCCATTCGCGCCACCCCCAGGCTCCCAGCGGTGCGAGGATCGGCGGCACAACAGCAAGCAGAATCAGCAGTGTGCGCAGGCGATATTGCATCACCTCATTCTCGCGTGCCGCGTCCCCCGGACGCAAGAGCGCCGCTCAGGGGGGCCGACTCAGCCACCAGTAGGCGATGATCCACACCACGGACCAAATCGCGAGGATGCTGACGACGATGATCTGCCCGCTGGTGGGATGAAAAAAGTCAATCGGCCCGATCGCCCGCTGAAACTGGTCGCGAAACACCAGCCCGACCACCAAACAGACGATCCCCACGATCATCGCGATCAGCAGCGGCCGGTAGATCGTTTTCATCTCGTGGAGACCGGCAGACCTAGGTGCTCCGCAGATACCGGTCCAGCGGGTGCTTGCCGGTCAGCTTCCATTCGCCGTTTTCTAGCTTGATTCGCGAGCCGGGACCGGCATCCGTTTGGGCTTCGGCGGGCAAAGGGGCGAGGTCGGCCAGCCAGCGAAACTTCGGCCGGCGACCAACCCATTGCCCCCAGTCCTCCAACAGGCGCTGGGGACGGCGTTCGTGTGCGGGAGTCACCCGATCTCCCTTTTGCAGCACCAGCTCATGCGCTCCAGTCCAGCCAAACCACGAATAGCAACCGGTGTGGGCCGGAATCCAATGCCCCTTCCCCTCGGCATCGGTGAGGTAGAACTCGGCCCAATTGTGGCTGGGAACCCACACCAGCCGGGCCGGTATTTCGTGATGGCGGCACAGCGCGACGAAGATCCCGGCCATTTCCTCGCAGTCTCCCCGATTTTGCTGCAGGGCGATGGGAACGCTGGTGTAGTCGCCAACTTGCGGGCGAATGTGCCCGCGAATCCACTCGCAGAACGATTGGGCCATGTCCCACGGATGGGGCGAGGCCTGGCTCGCTTCCGCCAGTTGCGCCGCGAGCTTGCGCACCTCGGCCGAGCTGGTTTGAATCCCCGGGCTGTCCTGCAGATATAGCTTGCGAATGTCCGCCGCCGGCTGCGGTTGGCGGGTCGGAAATTGCTCGCGGCGAAAGCCCTGATGCTGCTTTTTCAAGGTCAGCTTGTAGTGGGCGACCGCGCGAACCTTTTGCCCGCTGGCGATTCGGGGCGCGGCGACGAGCAATTGGGCCGCCCCCTCGCCAACGGCCTGCAGGCGAGCCTCGCACCCTTCGGCTTCGATGCGAACGTCGTCGATCTGTTGCTCGGGATGCTCGACCGGAACCGGCGTGCTGGCCCGAATTTGCGTTGCCTCGCCTGTCCCTTGCATTTCGACCCCAATCGACAGCTCGAACGGCCGGGGCTCCAGATAGCCAGTCTCTTGGGGGGGCTTGGTCCAAATCCATTTGCCATCGCCGACCACGGGAATGACGGACGAGGTCGGCCCGCGGTGGAAAATCGACTCCGGGCCACGGTGAAGACCAAGGCTGGCAATGGCCGCCGAGCACCCTCCCGCGAGACCAAGCGTCACAAAATCGCGGCGATTCATGGCAATTCTTTCGGCAAGATGGCCCGGATTTCAGTTTAAGCGGCCGGCACCGGGCATTTCAACGGTTTGGCGACAAATCGTAGAGTCGGCCCGGGCGGGAACTTTTCCGCCCCCTGGCAGCGTCTATTCCAAGCGGTAGTCTCCGTCCGCGCGGGGAGTTCGTCCGAAATCCCTGCCACCACGGAACTTCCTGCAAAATCATGGCAATTCCGAAATCGCCCAATTAGACTGGGCAAGATTCCGTCAATTTGCCAGACGGTCGCTAGATTTTACTTGTCCTAGTGGGGTTCTTGCCGTGAATTCTCGCGCTCGCACTGCACTCTCCCGCTTGCGGACCCGCCATTCTCGGGCCAATTCGCGCCGCCAACACCGGTCTCGGCGGATGCTGTTTGAAAGCCTCGAATCGCGGCAAGTGATGGCTGCCACGGTGGTGGTGGGTTCCAGCGAGTTCGACGGCAATTATCAGCCGGCGAGCCAAAGCCAAACGGCGACGCTCGGCTACCTTTCGGGCCCCACGAGTGGCGATCCGTTGACGATTGGTCGCAGCTACCTCGCCGCCAACGCCACCTCACTGGGCATTTCGGCGGGAGATGTGTACCGGGCCGCCGTTACCGACAGCTATCGCGACACCGACGATGGCACGACGCACATCTATCTGCAGCAAACCTACAACGGCCTCCCCGTCGTCGATGCGGTCGCGGGAGTGCATGTCACGAGACACGGGCAAGTCATCGCGGCAAGCGCGAGTTTCGTCCCCGGTCTCGTCGATAGCGGCCCTGTTGCCGCGAGCCCCAGCAATTCGCCGCTGGAGGCAATCAACGCCTTCGCCAGCTTCGGGGGCTATCCGGTCCCGGGCGATTTGTCGGTCGTTTCCACCGCCGGCGGCTTATCGCAAACCGTCACCTTCGCCGGCGGGATCCTCTCGGCCGATCCGATCACGGCTCAGCTCGAATGGGTTCCCAATGACGCTGGCGGCGTCGAATTGGCGTGGTCGTTTTCGGTCCGCACTCCCGACGGCGAGCATTGGTACGAGGTCAGCGTCGGCGCCCGTTACGACGAGCGGATGAACGAGGTGATCCGCGTTGCCGACTATCGCAAAGACGCCCAGTACAACGTCTATGCGCATCCGACGCGCGATCCGGACGACGGCGGCCGCACCCTGGTGATTAACCCGCAACATCCGGTCGCTTCTCCCTTTGGCTGGCACGATACCAATGGCATCGTCGGCCCCGAATTCACCACGACCCAGGGGAACAACGTCTTCGCGCAAGAGGACATCAACGGCGACGACCTGGCGGGCAATCGCCCCAGTGGTGGCACCGGGCTGGTTTTCGATTCGCCGCTGAATTTGGCCCTCCAGCCGGCAACCTATCAGGATGCATCGATCACCAATTTGTTTTATTGGTCGAATCTGATGCACGATGTGGCCTATTTGCATGGTTTCGACGAAGCAGCCGGCAACTTTCAATTCACCAACTACACCGGCATGGGGCTCGGCGGCGACCAGGTCTATGCCGACGCGCAAGATGGCGATGTGCTCAACAACGCCTTCATGCTGACTCCCCCCGATGGCCAATCGCCCCGGATGGATGTCGGCCTGCTCAATTTCACGAATCCCGGCCGCGATCAAGCGCTCGAAAGCGACACGATTCTGCATGAGTATTTCCACGGCGTCAGCGACCGCCTGACGGGCGGGCCGTCTAATACCACCGCCCTGTTGGCTCAGCAAAGCGGCGGCATGGCCGAGGGTTGGAGCGACTGGAATTTCCTGAATCTGCTCGCCAAGCCGACTGACAATAAAAACACTCCCCGCCCCTTCGCCAACTACGACCTGGGCCTCCCCTCGACCGGTCCGGGCATCCGCCGCTATCCGTATAGCTTCGACATGACGGTCAATCCGCTGACCTTCAGCGACTATAACTCGTCGGCCGGTGGTTCCGAAGTGCATAACGCGGGGGAAATCTGGGCCTCCGCCCTGTGGGACATGACCTGGCTGCTCATCGAAAAGTACGGCTTCGACACCGATATTTACACCGGCACCGGTGGACGCGACATGGCGATGGACATCGTCTATGACGCCCTCAAGTTGCAGCCCGCGAATCCCACGTTCATTCAAGGGCGCGACGCCATCCTGGCGGCCGATTTCAATCTCACGGGCGGTGCCAACTACGACCTCATCTGGCAAGCCTTTGCCCGCCGCGGCTTGGGCGTCGAAGCCACGATCACCGATGCCAACGCCCTCCGCGTCACCCCCGGCTTCAGCAAAGCCCCCTCGCCGGGCCGCGTCGAGGGGACGGTCT
This sequence comes from Pirellulaceae bacterium, assembly GCA_033762315.1. Lineage (GTDB taxonomy): Bacteria > Planctomycetota > Planctomycetia > Pirellulales > Pirellulaceae > CAYLLN01. The sequence continues at coordinate 793 of JANRLS010000191.1, read as the reverse complement.
ATGAAGACATCAACGGCAATGCCGGCCGCAATGGGGGCGAAGGACCGCTGGCCGGCGTGGTTGTCTTCGTCGATGCCGACAACGACAACGTGTTCGATGCCGGCGAGCGTTCGACCGTGTCGGCGGCCGATGGCACCTTTTCGTTCTCCTTTTCCCAGCCCGGCTTTTACAACATGCGGGTCGTCCCGCTCACGGAATACGTTGTCACGCAGCCCCGCTCGAAAGTTCTGCAAGTGGACGTGGCCGCCGGGCAAGTCTATAGCAACAAGAATTTCGGCCTCCAGCAGCTTCCCGGCCAGATCACCGGCACGAAATTCAACGATGTCAACGGCAACGGCGTGCAAGACAGCGGCGAAGGGGGCTTGGGGGGCGTGGTTATCTATGTCGATGTCAATAACGACGGAATCATCGGCGTCGGCGAGCCCGGCGCGGTCACGGCCATCGATGGCTCGTTCACCATTCAGAATGTTCGCCCCGGCACCTACACGGTGCGCGAAGTCCCGCAGCCTGGTCTGATTCAGACATTCCCCGATCCCGGCACGAATGGCGGGGCCTACACAGGCGTCGTCGTCACGCGCAACAAGGTGACGCCGCTCATCAATTTCGGCAACACCGTGGCAATCGACTACGGCGATCTGCCCGAAAGCACCACCTTCCGCTACAAGACAACCCAAGCGTCCGGTGGCCCTTCGCATGGTGTCGTCGTCGGCTTCGGACTGACGCTCGACCCCACCAATGCCGCCACGGTCGTCGATGGCGAGACCGACGGCGTCCCTACCCCGAATGCCACCGG
>JANRLS010000190.1:0-14961 GCA_033762315.1 Pirellulaceae bacterium | reverse complement strand
ACCTCCCCGCGGAGCGCTTCGTTCTTGGTATTGAGCATCATCAGCGCCCGCGAACGCTCGATAATCACGCCAAAGGCGAGCACTCCCAGAATCAAAATCGGCCACATGAAAATGCCACCCTGGATCATGTAGCCCATCGCCCCGCTATGGAGCAGGTCGTGCAGCCAGCCCCCCTCGGCGGGTTCTTTTTTCTCGTCGCTGCTCGGCTTTTCGTCGCCAGTGGCCGCGGCCGGTTTCGCCTCGGCGGGCGCCGCCTTCTCGGCCCCAGCGGCAGCCGGTGGCTGGGCCTCAGCCGCTGGCGCGGCGGCAGGGGCTGGCGCTGGCGCCACCGGAGCGGCGGCGGGAGCGGACGACGGGGGGGCTTTGGTTTTAGTTTTCGCTTCGTCCGCCAGGATGTCGTCGGCCTGGGAGAGCAGCGAAAGGGCGAGCAAGGTCCACATGATAGTTTGGTCACGGCAGGCGGAACGCCTGCCCCACGAGTTAGTTGTCGTTGTCCACGCTGTTGGCTTCCGCCTCGAATTGCTGCAGCATTTCGGGCAGGGCGAGCCGGCCGCGGGCATACTTGGCGGCTTCGCTGTCGGGGTGCTTCCAGCGGCAGTTGTTGTAGCTGATGAACGCCTGGCGGTTGTTGCCCGCCATGCGATACGCTTCGCCCGACCAGAAGGCCGCGTCGGCGGTAAGGGCATCCTTGGGGAAAATCTCGCTGAACTTGTCGAACGATTTGCCGGCCACCACGTATTGCTTGGCCTTGAAATAGCACTGCCCGACGCGGAACGCCATCCGCGGAGCATGTTGGTGCGACTCGAACCGTTCCAGGAATTTCTCACCCACCTGGGCTGCCACTTCGTATTTCTCGTGCTTGTAGAAATAGTCTGAAATGCGGATCATCACGCTCGGAATCAGCGGGCTTTTGGGATGCGTGGCGGCGAGCGTCACGTAGGCTTCGAGTGCCTCGTCGAAGTCGCCGGCCTCTTCGTAGCACTGGGCCAGCTTGTATTGCGCGTCGGGGGCCAGCGTGTGGTCGGGATATTGCCGCAGGATCATGTCGTACGAGCGAATCGCCTCGTCCCATTGCTCCAGTTCCTGGGCGAACTGGCCGAGCAGATAGGCGATTCGCGGGGCATATTTCGGATCGGGATAATCCTCGATCACCTCGCGGAGCACGCGGCGCCCCGCTTCCAGATCGGTCTTCTTTTCGTCGTCGCGCTGCAAGGTTTTGTGGCTCTTGAATAGCTCAAAAAAGCTCTCGGCGATGCGGAACTTCGTTTCCACGGCGAGGTTTTCGTCGTTGAAGGTCTTGCTGAACGCCGCCACGAGGCCGTCCGTTCCCACCACCACCGGCAGGGCGACCGATAGCTCCAGCGTGCCGCTTTCGGTGCTGGCCGCCGGATCGACATAGCGAACGGAGACGTTATCGCCAAAATAGCTCTCCACCGCCGGCTCGGCCGGGTCGAGATTGCCGGGCATCGGTTTATCGACCGCCTTCAGTTGCAGCGATCCGGTGAAGATGCCGCTGTGGGTCAGCGTTTCTTCCAGCTTGACGGTCTCTTTGTCCCCAAGTTCGGTCATGATTTCGACGGTGGCGGCATCGCGGGCGTCGGACGAGTCGAGATCGGGATCGACGACCCGCAGGTAAAGCCGCTCGCCGACATGCAGCTGCGTCACATCCTTGTCGTAGTCGCGGTCCGTCACCGCCAACTGTCCATTGCTGATGAGCCGCCCCTGGGCCGACAGCGGCGCGGGCTTGCCATCGGGACGCCGCTCGTCGCTATAGACGGCAGTCACCACGTCTTTGCCGGTCAGGCTGAGGACGCGGGTGACGAGGTTCGCGCCCGTATTATCGACCCCCGCCTCGTCTCCCAGGCGAACTTTGCCGATCAAGTTGCGGGGCATGTCGGTCGTCAGCGGCACCACGGCGGGGCTGCTTTTGCCGCCGAGTTGCAAAATGACCTGGCCGACGAACCGCCCCTCTTCGAGCGCTTGCCGCTCGGCCGCGTCGCCGCCGATATCGGAAAACTGAGCCGAGACCGCGCATTCGACCTGCACCGTCGCGCCGTCGGTCGTCGTCAGCGTGACGAGCGTCGTGCTGCGGCTGTCTTTGGCGGCATCGGGGTCGATGACCTCGACCGTGATCGGCGCTTCGAACGCAATGCCGCTGATCGCCTGCTCCTTTTTCGGCGGCAGAACGACAATCTGCGGCGGGGCTTTGCTCTCTTTCGGCGGCGGAATGACCCGCGTTTCGCGGACGCGGACGAGACCGACCGTCGGCTGGGCGACGTAAATCACATCCTCGCGCGGCACGCTATGGCCGGGGAACGTATTGTGGGCGTCGAAGTAGCGGATCGTGATTCGATCCCCTGGCTTCACCACCAGCTTGTCTTTTGGATCGGCCGCGGGCCCAGGCTTCGCGGCTCCTTCGGCCCCCTTGGCGGTTGTCGCAGCAGGCTTGGCGGGTGCTTCCGGGGGCGCGGCGGTATCGACCTCTTTCGTGAAGATGCCGGTGTTTTCCTCGGTTTCGGTGGCGACGAATTCGACCGGAGCGCCGTCGTTCACCGACACCTCGAACTTGATCGTATCCCGGTCGGCGGTGCGATCCTCGTCGTAATCAGTCACTTCGACGATGATCCGCTCGCTGGCGTCAATCCGCTTCAGTTGCTTGCGCAGGTTCTGCACGCCGCCACCGGGAGTGCGAACAAAGTCGTAGGAAATCGGCTCGACGCGAGCGTTGAAATAGGTCGCTTGCAGCTTCCCTTCCAGCAGTTGGCTCCCCGCCTGATCGTTGAGCGTCGTTTCGTCGGTGTAGGTCGCGGTGATCTGGTCGCCGGCCGCGATTTCGAGCGTGGCGTTGGCGGCGAGGCTCAGCACATCCTCCTGCGTCGGAATATAGAGCTTCTCGGCGGCGGTGGCGCCGGCACCCGCAATTTCGACGTTGCTGATCGCCAGCGCTTCGCCCAGGTATTCGGTCGTCACCAGCCGCACATAGCGCAGTTCGTGGCTGGCGAAGCGGAATTCCCATTCGTTGGGCCAGGCGAGGACGCTCGGCCCCGTCACCGGCCGAAGCGAAATCCCCTTCAGATTCATCAGTCCGCCGCCGACGATTTCCAGCGGCTTGATCGACAGGGTTTGTTTACCTACCGGCAGCAGGACGAGCCCCAGGCGCGTCTCGCGGTAGGTGGCCCAGTTGCCGGTGTTGGGCACGCGCCCTTCCAGGCTCCTGCCGGCGACATCGAGTTGATAGCGGCCGCCGTCTCCTTCGTGCGCCAAGTCGAGCCACACCTCATAGACGCCGGGCGTCTGCCCATTCACTTCCCAAGCCAGGGAATCTTCCGGAGCTTGCCAATTGTTGATCGTCTCGATCTCCCCCACTTTGGCGAGACCGAACTTCTCCGACTTTTTGCTGATCGCGGCCGAGCCAACCACTAGCGGAATGTTCGCCGGCGGCGCGGCAGCCGGAGCGGCGACTTTTTGCGCGGCGGGGCTGGCCAGGTCAAAATCGGCTGCTCGGAACGGCAGCAGCTCGACTTGTGCCGACGTGAGGTCGGCCCGGGCAAGGGTCGCCTCGACCGGCTGCTGCCCCTGGGAAGACGCGGCGAAGATCGCCAGATCGTGCGGACCCGCTTCGAGCCACAAATCGACGGTCCGATTGTTCGGACCAACCGGCAGCTCCACTTGCCCATCGATATAGAGCGCGGTTTTTCCTCCCTTGATGCCGATTCGCACCGCGCCGCTTTTGGGCTGAATGAACTTCCCTTGCCAGAGCACGGTGTACGCCTTCGTGGCGTCTTCGCTGTCGGCGGGGCGCTGCCAGACGAGCGTCTCGGCCGGCACTTCCTCAACCCCCTTGCCGATCTTCGACAAGGCAACGACCTGCTCCCAAGTCGTGTAGTCGGTGTGGTTGCCGTTATAGACGCGGCGGGTCATTTGGCTAAATTCCGGGCCGAGCTTGGCCGCTTCGGGGCGCGGCGGCTGGCTGGCGACGCGGAACCAGAATTCCCCATCTTGGCTCGCCAGCAAGTCGCCCCGGACCGGGGCATACTTCTTTCCATCGGGCGTTTGGAACTTGACGCGGCTCACCGGGTTCAGCGCCTTCATGTCGATCGTCAACGTCTTGGGCGTCGCGCCGTCCGGCTCGCTCATCCAGGCGGTCTTGGCGTCGCGGTCGATCGCCATCAGCGGGCTGTGGTCGATTGCCGTATCGCTCGCCAAGGCCCCCGCCGGCAGCTCGCCGGTTTGGGCGCTCGCCTCGAAAATGCCGGTGTGCGGACCGGTTTCGACGAGCGGCACCTGAATCTGATCGCCACTCTCGGCAGTCAGCTTGACGACCACCTTGTCGGCATCGTTAGTCAAATCGCGGTCCCCATCCTTGACGCGCAGATAAACCAGATTTCCCGGCTTGATCTGATTGGCGGGGCGGCCTTGCGAAACCCGCTTGTCGCCGTTTTCTTCCTCCGACTCGCGCTGCAGCGCGGCGCTGAAGGTCTCTTGCTGCAGGTCCAAAATCTTGCTGCTGGCGACCTCGAACTTCGCGTCGGCGGCGACCCGAATCTCGACATCCGACAGCGGCACCGTTTTGAATTCCGCCTTGAACTGTTCGGGATAATCGCACTTGATCGTGTCGTTGCCGGTGAGTTGCAGCACGTGGTCGTCGGCCACCGCCTGACCAAGGCGCGTTTCCACGTCGGCCCGGAACAGCCCTTTGCCCGCGCCGGAGCCGACGAGATAAATCAGCTCGCTATCGCCGCCGGGCTCGGTCGTCACCCGGACCGGAATCCGGTTGTGCCCGCGGCTGATGCCCAGGTCGCTGTCGTGAACGACGATCGACAGCGGCAAGCCGGGCGTATGCCGCCGCTTGCTGCTGCGGCCGAGGCGACCAACGGTGCGCAGCAAGTTGAGCTGATCGATGTAGCGCTCTTCGGAGCCATACACTTCGGCCAGGTTGTAGAGCGCCTGATTGGCCAATTCGACATTCGGCACGCGTTCCAGCACGCTCTTGAAAATGTCGCGGGCTTCGTCGCGATCGCCGCGGCGGAAGGCGAGCACGCCGCGCAAAAACTCGGCGCGAACCACCACGTCGATTTCGGCGCTGCGGGCGAGCTTCTCGAACACCTGCTCCGCCTGGTCATACACTTTTTGCGAGAGGAACGTTTCGCCGATGCCAAACTCGGCTTCGGTCGCTTGCGGCGTGGCGGGATAGCGATTGACGACGGTGGTGAATTCGCTGCGGGCCACGTCGTAGCGCTGGGCCTTGAAGAAATTGCGGGCCAGCAGCAGTTGCATGCGAGCCTTGGAGGCGTCGTCGTAGGTTTTCGATTCGCTGTGCTGCACCAGCCAGCCCCGGAGCACCTCCTCGACGTAGTCGTGGTTCGTGTCGCCGCCCGCCGCGATCAGCCGCTCGCAAACGAACATCAGCAGGTCAGGGGGCAATTGATTGCGGTTGTCATCGAACAGCTTCTTGTTGGCGAGGTAGGAATCGAACGCCAGCCGTTCGTCTCCCAGGCGAAAGAAGAGCGCCGCCTGCATGAGCGGGGCCAAGGGGCTCGAATCGTCGATAGTGAGGCCGACCCCTCCCATCCGCGAGAGGGACTGCGTCACCAGGTCGCGCACGACCTTTTTCCGCGGCTCATCGACATTCGGAATGTTCGCCAGCATGCCGGTGGCGACCACGGCGGCGGGGACGAAATCCTTTTTGCCCACCGCGCTTTGCGCGAACGGGAGCAGGCGGTCCCAGTCGTACCACTCGTTGCCGACGAGGCGCGTCAGCTTTTGCAGCTCCAAGAGCCGGGACATTTTTTGCTGCGGATCGGCCGGAACATTTTCGAGCAGCGCGAGGGCCGCGCCGGCTGCCGCGGGATAGACCTGCAAATCGCGAATGGCAGTAAGGATGCGGGTCTTTTCGTCGTCCTTCAGGGTCATGCTCGCGCGGGTGCTATCGACCCAGCCATTGATCGGCCAGATGTCGAAATCGGCCGAGCGCAGCGGCCGCTCGTTCTGGCGCGTCCGGCATTGCTTGAGCACGCGCTCAAAATTGGCGAGGTCGTTCGTCTTGAGATATTCGTCGGCCAGCCACTGGGCGTAGCGGCCGTGCATGTCGGTATCGGCCTTTTCCAGGTCTTGCAGGAAGGGAATTCGCTGGGCCGGCTCCTTGAGGCGCGCGAGCAGCCGAGCGGCGCATTCGCGCGATTCGTAATGCTGGCGATTGGCGGTGAGATACTTCGTCCAGTGGGCCACCGCCTCCGTTTCGAGCTTGTGCTTCAGCAGCACGTCTCCCAGGCTGGCGGCATAGGTCGGGTCGTTGCCGAACTTTTGCTGCGCGGTCTGCATGAAGTTCCAGGCCGCTTTGACGAGATTCGGGTCGTTGTTTTTGTCGGCACAAATGAGCAATCGCCGCCAGACATCGGCCCAGGCATTTTCAGGCTGGAACTTGAGGAAGTGCTCGGCCGCCGCTTTGCAATCTTCGGGATTGCCGTAGTCGGTCGCCGCTTCGAGCCAGCCCCAAGCGACGGCATAGTCCTGCGGAAAACGCCGGCAAAACTGGGCATAGATGCGCACATTTTCGCCTCGCTTGGCGACCGGGCCGTAGTGCCGGTAATAGTCGGCCTGGGCCTGCAGCACGCTCCGCGCCGTCGCATCGCTGAATTTGTCGAAGCTCGCCGGCAGCAGCATTTGATTGCGAATTCCCTCCGCCTGGGCGGCATTCGCGGCCCGCAAATCGGCAAAGGCAACCAGCAGCGGATCGGCATTGCTTTTGGTCAACTCTTCGCTCGCCAGCTTGGCCCGCGCGGCGAATTCCTTGTTCTGCCGGGCATTCTGCCACCAGCCGCGAACCATGTTGTAGAAGGTTCCGAGGTGGGGATACTTCTTCCGCGATTCGAGGGCCAGCGTCAGGTCGCTTTTGAATTCGTTGTCGTCGGCCGAGCTATAGAGCAGCCATTCGAGCGGGCCGGAAGTGTGCCCGTCGTCGGTGGGCGACTGCGTGATGAGCTCGCGAATGGCCCCCTTCGCTTTGGCGTTGTCTTTCAGGCGGTCGCGATACAGGTCGATCGCCAGGACATAGCGCAGGTAATAGACCCCCGGCTTGTTCTGGGCGATGGCGGCCTTGAGCTTCGCCTCGCTATCGGCAAGCTGCGCCGGCTCGCTGCCGTTTTCGCGGACGAACGCGCTGGCGTTGCCGCCGAACACCGGATCGTGCGGCAAGAGCTGGGCCCAAATTTGCAGCGCTCGCGGCTTGTCGCCATTGGCGTTCAGCGACGAGGCCAGATACGAGAGGCCATGAAAGCGATCTGCCCGCTGCGGATATTTCTGCCCATATTCCATCACCACCGGCTCCAGCTCGGCCGGCTTGGCCGATGCCGAGGCGAGGCGATGAATGAGCTGATAGTGAACCCACTGGTCATCGCGCAAGGCGCGGGCCGCCTTCAGCGACGCGGCGGCATTGGCCTGCTGCCCGAGGTTGGCGTGGTTCTCGGCCAGGGTGATGTGCAAGGCCCGCTGCCCCTCGGCATCGCCGCCGAGATTTTTTTGCAAGAGCTTGGCTCCGACCGCCGAGCTTTTGGCCCACTGGCTGAGGCGGCGATAATCGTGGAACGCCTGATGGCCGACCTCCTTGGCGAATTCGCCGGGGGGCAGCTTGTCGAGCATTTGCTCCCCCAGTTCGGCGGCTTGCTTGTAGCCATCGGCATTGTTCAGCCCACTGAAGAGCGACACGGCCTGCGCGCCATAGCGGCGGCCCGATTCGGTGGTGGGCTGGCGAGTCCAAACGGCCCGGCAAGCTTCGGCGGCGCGGGGGCGGTCGGCCAGTTGAATCAGCGAATCGGCGAGGCGAATTTCAAGCGGCCCGCACTCGGCCGCGGCGGGATAGCGGGCAAGGAACTGGCGAATCGTCGCCGACAGTTCCTTATTGCGCGACAGCGCCTCTTGCCCGTCGATCAGCTTGAGCATGACCGCCGGATGACGCTTGTCTTGCGGATGGGCCGCCACGAACTGCTGGGCGATGCGCACCAGGCCAAACAACCGGCCATCCTGGTGATAGAGATCGACCAGCTTCACCATCGCGTCGGCCGCTTCGGGCGACGTGTCCTTGTATTTGCCGAGCTCGGCCTCCAGCGACGCCGCTTGCTGACCGATCGGATCGGCCGGCTCCTGGGCGACGGCCGGAACAGCCAAGAGCAGGGCGACGACGAAGTGCGGGATTTTCATAGTGAGCTTTCCGAACCAAGCGAAAATGTGCGAAGTCAGGTTTTTGGCCGGGAGTGTCGCGAACCTAGTTGCCGCCACTGGGCGCGCCGGCGAGGGCGTCGGAGATTTTCTTGGCGTCGGCGGCGAGGGGGCTTTCGGGAAATTCGCTAATGAGCTGATCGAACCGCTGGCGAGCCTCGGCGCGGCGCTCCATCCGATAGAGGCAACGGCCATAGTTGAACAGGATCACGTCGAGGAATTTGGCGTCGGGCTGATTGGCGAGCACCGTCTCGAACGTGTCGATCGCGCGGGCGTAGTCTTTCTGCACGTAGTAGTAGTTGGCCATTTTGGCGACCGCTTCGCCGACGCGGCCGCTGTCGGGGAATTCGTCGTACACGCGCTTGAACTCTTGAAACGCCCGGTCTTGCAATTGGGCCGCGGCGGCGGGGGACTGCTTGGTTCCCAGGGCTTGCAACTCGTAGCATTCGGCGACGCCAAACTGCGCCTCGCCGCGCAATTGGCTCGTTTGCATCGACGCCAGGCGCGAGAAAATCCCAATCGCCCGCTGCAGATCGCCTGCCTTCTTCGCCACTTCGGCCAATTGCAGCAGGGCATCGTCCACGAAGCCGCTGTTGGGAAATTCGCGCTGCAACCGCTCGCACATCGCCGCGGCGAGCGGGAGGCGGTCCATCGCGAAATAGATGTTCCACAGCTGGACGTAGGTTTGCTCGAGCAGCGCTCCGCCGAGCTTGCGGGCATCGGCGGCCACCTCTTCGCAAACGTCGAGTGCTTGTTCGTACTTCTCCTGCGCCTTTTCCTTCAGGCCAAATTCTTTGTATCGATTGCCGATCTGCGTCAGGGCGTCGGCCGTTTTGAGCTGCGTTTGAATTCGCAATTCCTGGTCGGAAATTTCCGCCTTGGTGACGCGCACGCCACCGATGTTCCCTTCGAGCGCCCGGGCCACCGCTTGCACCTGGCGGGTCCCTTCCTTGGCGTGGATTTCATCGACATAGATGAGCCGCACCTGGTCGGCGGGAAGGGCTTGCAGCGTATCGTCGCCGGCCACCGCGGCGTCGATTTTGACGAGGGGCACCGTGGCCTGAAACACGCCGGTGTGCAGCGAGCCATCATCGGCGGGCTGCTCGGTGGCGGTGGCTGGCGACGCGGTGGGAGCGGGAGTTGGCGCCGCGGGTTCCGCCGCGGCCGGATCGTCGCCGGCGGCTTTGGGGCGCTCGGAAATGGCAGCTTGCACCTTGGCTTCGGTCAGCGTTACTTCGACCCGGTCCACGAATTTCCAGCGGTCGATTTCGGGCTCTTCGGTCAGGTCGTCGGCCGCTTTGGGATTCTCCTTCGTGCGGGCGATCGTTTCGGTTTCGAGCTCTTCGTCGGTCTTCAGGCGATACACCTCGACCAGCGCCTTGATCTGATCGGCCGCGTCGGAAACATCGCGGTCGGGATCGGTGATCCGCAGATTGACCGACTTGCCGAGCACCGTGCCATTCACCGTTTCGGCGAAAGCGCCGTCGGTGATCGCGACGAGAGCATTCCCCACCACCGCCACTTCCTTGAGCACGGGCACCTTCAGCTTCTTCTCGGCGGTGTGCTCGTCGGTATAGCGAACCTCGACTTTGTCTCCCCCCTTCACTTCGAGCGTGCCATTGCCGGGGACCGGCTTGCCAAGCCGCGATACGACCGAACCAAGCACCAGCCGCACGTTGCGGCCGACGGGATAGCACTTCAGCGTCTCTTCGTCGCCGCCGCTGCTGCGGCAGAGGATGTCGATTGTTTGATCGGGTTCCAGCACGGCCAGGTCGGCATCTTCGATCTTCACGAACAGCCGCTTGCCGGCTTCGAGCTTTTCAGCGGAGCCGGCATCGGCGGTGAGGGTGGTTCCGACTTTTTCGAGGGCCGAAATCGCCCGGCTGTAGTGCCCTTGCTGGAAGTGGCCGAGGCCGATGTAGTAGTACGCCTCGTTCACCTGCGGGCTGACGGGAAATTTCTCGATCACGTCGCGCAGCACCTGAAAGCACTTGCCGTAGTTGCGGGCGTGGAAATAGCAGACCCCGAGCTTGAGGGTCGCTTCGGCCCGCTGCTCTTCGCTCCGATTGTCTTCGGCGGCGGCAGCCTCGAAGTGGACGCGGGCCCGGTCATAGGCCCGGTCGCGGTCCAAATAGTAGCCGCCGAGCTTGAGATGGGCATCGAACCGGTGCTTGCTGCGCGGATAGCGCTCGATCACCGATTTCCAGATTTCGACCGCCTTGGCTGCTTCGTCGGCTTCGAGGCGGGCATCGCCGGCTTCGAGCAGCTTTTTGGCGGCCCGGTCTTCGACGATGGAGCCGCGAACGGCTCCGGCGGCGGGGTCTTCGGCCGGGGTGGCCGGCGCGGCGGGCTGCCCGAAGGCGGGGGCCGTGAGGGCGGTGAACAGCAAGAGCGGCAAGTACTTACGCATAGATGGGTACACCAATAGCGCGGAGCGTGGCGGTCCCGCGGCGGGTAGCGACGGAGCGGATCATTCCAAGGTAAACAGACCCGTCGCTTTGGGCAATCATTTTCGGCCGCCGCGAGAGGATCCGTCCCGCATGGCGGAAGCAGCCGGAAGTTCAAACCGGTCCATCCGTTATGACCGGCGAAGGACAAGTCGTTACGCAGGTGGGCGAAGTCGGCGGGTGCGAATCAGGCTGGTAAAGTCGCGGCCTGCCTGGTTTTTCGCCGGGCAGGCCGCTTATTTGGTGGGGCAGGCGTCTCGCCTGCTTTGTTTTTCTCGGCAGGCGAGGCACCTGCCGCACGGAATACTAGGCAAACAGCTCGTGCACCGGCGTGCCGTTATCGACGAGCTTCATCGGGCGGCGGAGCGGGGTCATCACTTCCTTGTTCGGATCGATGCCGAGCGCCTGGCAAACGGTGGCGTGAATGTCTTGCACCTTGACGGGGCGATCCTTCGGATGAGCGCCGTCTTCGTCGGACGAGCCGACCACCGTGCCACCCTTGAGGCCGCCACCCGCCATGAAGCAGCTGAACACGCTGGCCCAGTGATCGCGACCGACATCGTCGTTGATCTTCGGCGTGCGGCCGAATTCGCTGAGCATCACGATCAGGGTCTTCTGCAGTTGGCCCGAGTCGGCGAGGTCTTGCACGAGCGAAGCCAGGCCCGGATCCATCACTTCGCCGTGGTTCCGCATCGCCTCGAAGTTGTTGGCGTGCGTGTCGTAGCCGCCGCGGTTGATCTGGATGAAACGGACTCCCTTATCGACCAGCCGCTTGGCGAGCAAGCAGCCGCGGCCGAAGGCATTGTTGCCATAACGTTCGATGGTTTCGGTCGGCACCTTGCCGAATTCGAAGGCTTCGAGCGCTGGGCTGCGCATCAGGCGAACCGCTTCGTCGATCGAGGTTTCCGTCGAGCGGAGTCGCTCGTCGGTGCTGGTGGCGGTGAACCGCTGGTTGAACTTGGCCAGCACCTCGAGCCGCTTGTTGCCGCGCATCTCGGCGATTCCCTCGGGGAAGGCGAGATACGGGTCTTTATCGCCCGGCTGCGGGACGAAATACGCCTCGCACTTTTGCCCCAGATAGCCTGCCCGGTGGGCCAGGCCGCTGATCGTGATGAACGCGGGCAAATCCCCCATCGCCGGCATTTCGTGCGCGACGACCGAACCCATCCCCGGATAAACCAGGTTCGGGAACGGGAGGTAGCTCGTTTGCACGTGGTGCGTGGCCCGGCCGTGATCCCCTTGCGTGCCGGCCACCGAGCGGATCAGCGAGCAGTGGTGCATTTGCTTCGCCAGCCGCGGGAAAATCTCGGAGATTTCGATCCCCGGCACGCTGGTCTTGATCGGGGCGAGCTCGCCACCGGTCGGACGGCCCGGCTTCGGATCCCACGTGTCGATGTGCGACATGCCACCGCCGTTCCAGAAGAGAATGACGTGCTCGGCCTTGGCGGGGCCATCCTTGCCCGCGGCGGCGAGCAGGGTGTTGACGTTCATTCCCAGCAGCGACGCGCTTCCCGCGGCGCTGGCCGCCAGCATCGCGCGGCGAGTAAGGCGGTAATCTTGGCAGCCGGTAATCATGCGGAACTCCTTGGTGGGACGGAAAAGTGATTTGAGGGTGCGGTGTGTTTCAGTCTTTCTTGAGCTTGTTCCCAAGCTCTGCTTGAGAACACACGCTCGGAAGCTCTGCTTCCTGTTCTATTACGGCAGGCGGGACGCCTGCCCCACGGTCCACGGCTAGGGCAAAAAGCGGAATTCGTTGCAATTGAGCAGCACCCAGCGAAGGTCGGCCATGCCATCGAGTGGCGAGGCGGCTCCGCCGAGAATCTCCTTGGCTTCGATCATCTCCGCCTCGGTCGGGCGGCGGGTCATGATTTCGAGATACGCCAGCTTGATCGCCGCGTCGAGATCCATCGTCTTGCCGGTGAGCAGCTTGTACATTGGCTCCAAATCGCCGACGCGGGCCGCTTCGTGCGTGATGCGGCCATTCAGCATCATCAGCGCTTGCCGCATCGAGGCGGTGTCGTCCCGCAGGTCGCCGAGGTCCGAACGATTCGGCTGGCCGAAGACCCGCAGGAAGTGCCCTTCTGGAGCGGGCGACTGCATGCGGAGCGATGTGTTGAAGACCGGATTGTCGTCGATCACTTTGGCGACCTTCTTCTCTTCGTACTTCATCCGGCCGCCGCCGGCACCGCGCTCCATCATCATCCGCTGGGCTTCGACCTCCTCAGCCGACATCACTTTCATCTGGTCCAGCGCGACCTCTTCCTTCTCGGCTTCCTTCAGCAGCGCGTCGAAATTGAGCTCGATGGCCGATTCCAACGCATAGCCGCTGCCATCGTCCGCCTTCATCGCGCCGCCGGCCATCGCCATGCCAGCGCCGCCGCCGCGCGTGAGCTGAGCGAGCGGCGAGCCAGCCTGACCGACCGGCACGCGAACCGTCTCGTAAATCGTCTTTTCGTTCTTGCCGGGGCTGTGCTTGGCTTCGAACAGGTGGCCGGCGGTGACGATGCTATCGTACATCGATTCGGCGATCATCCGCCGCATCGGCGTGGCGAGCAGGTTCACTTCCATTTCGTTGCGGGTCAGTTCATCCGACTGAGCGGGGGCCTGACCGCGCTGATAGGCATCGCTGGTGACGACCAGCTTGACGAGGGCCCGCAGGTCGTAGTCGCTGGCGACAAACTCCTCGGCCAGATAATCGAGCGTCTTCGGATGGACCGGCGGATTGTCTTCGCGGAAATCATCCACCGGCTCGACAAAGCCGCGACCGACGAGGTTCTTCCAAACGCGATTGACGAACGACCGCGAAAAATACTTGTTCTTGGGGTCGGTCACGGCGGCGGCCAAGGCTTTCCGCCGCTCGCTCTCTTTGTAGGGCGAAAGAGCACCGATCTTGTTCATCTCGGACTTCGCCTCGGCCGTTTTGAGATCGGCGAGGAGGCCCCCGGTCGTCGATTTCACCACCTTATCGGCCGTGTCGGCGAGCAGATCGTCCACGCTCGGCCCCTTCTTCACGACCTGAGCGGCGAGCTTATCAGCCCGCAGCTTTTCGAGCCGCTGAATGTACGCCGGCGGGGCGGTGAATTTTTCCATCGCGAAGGGGAACCGCGGCGGAATCGCCTTGCGATCGGCATCGGCGGCTTCTCCCTCGGGGGGCCACAGAATTACCGATTGCTCCATCTCGGTCGCATACACCACATTCGCAAATTCGCTCTCATAGCGGCGGGTGCGGCCATAGTAGGCGGCGAGATCGTAGAAGTCGCGCCGCGTCCAGACATCGAACGGGTGATCGTGACACTGGGCACAACCCATCCGAATGCCGAGAAACACCTGCGAAGTGACGCTCGCCATCGCCAGCGGATCGGCATTATCACCCAGGATGAACCCCGCCTCGGGAGTGCGCCCCGCTTTGCCGTTGGTATAGATGAGGCGGCGAGCCAGCTCGTCATAGGGCATGCCGGTCTTCACGGCATTATGCACATACGCGATCAGCGCCGCGCCGCCGTTGGCTTGCGACCGCAGCCGCAGCATGTCGGCATAGAAGATCGTCCAGCGGTCGGAAAATCGCTCGTCCTTGAGGAGCTTATCGACGAGTTTTTCACGTCGCCCTTGGGCCGGCCAGGTCGCGAACTCGCGGATCTCCGCCTCCGTCGGAATGCGGCCGATCAGATCGACATAGACCCGCCGCAGGAAAATATGGTCTCCCACGACCGGCACCGGCTGCAGCTTGACGCCAGCCGATTGATTCTCTTCGAGGATGAGGCGATCCACCTCGCTGGCCGAAAGATTGACCGACAACGTTCCGACGACGGTCAGACAGACTGCGAAAGTCCACCGCTGCACAGTGACACTCCTTGTGGAAGCCCAGTTGGTTGCGGAAACCAGTGGTTGTGGAAACCCAGGTGGGAAGGCGAGACAGGCGGGCCAAGGCTGAATAGTAACCATCAAGAGGAACCGATGTCAAACGAATCCCGAGCTTGAAAGCAACCATTTCCAGGGGTTGCCACCTTATGGCCCCCGCCCCCCCGCTGGTTACAAGGAAAAACCAGCAAACACGTTTACTGTCTGTCTAGTACTTGATTACCCCACCCTATTGGGCTATTTCACAGACTGTCGCTATCCCACGCACCCCCCAATCCTCTTGTCCTAATTCTCTCCGCACTTTGCATCTTGTTGCCTTCCGCTCTCCTCAATCCTGCCCTGCCCAATACTTCGCGAAGGCGGCGGGGGTGCATTCGACATGCGCGGGGGGAACGGGGGGCATGCCGCCGTGGAGAATGGTTTTGGGTCGCTGCGATTTGGG
>JANRLS010000189.1:0-2031 GCA_033762315.1 Pirellulaceae bacterium | reverse complement strand
CTGAAGTTCCGACATCGGGCGCCCCCGTCTTCCCAACGCCATTCCTAACCGAGCAAGCGCGCTACGATGCCCGCTTTGGTCGATATGGTTGGCTTTCGACGACAGTATTAGGAGCGAAATTAGGAAACGCAAGCTTATCCGACCAGAATGTTCATAATGTTCAAGAGCTTGGCTCCAAGCCGCGGAGCCAATCTTTCCCAATATCGAAAATAGACCAGACGACGCCATGGCAGGGTTCGAGGCGTCGATGCCCATCGTGCCGGCCGGCCTGTTGCTCAGGCGCGGTATATAGTGTGGACCGACCGCCTAGAGCCGGGGGAGCGGATTGGTGCGGGCCCGTGGCTGGTCGCCGATGAGCCCGAGCTCTTCGAGCGCCCGGGTGATTTCTCCATGCGTGTAGGGCTTCTGAAAGTAGCGGGATCCCAGCGGCAGGTCGGCGATCGCTTCGCGCGGCCGGGAGACGACGATGATTTCCACCGTCGGCCAGCGATTCCGGATGGTGCGAGCCAGACTCGGGCCGTCGAGGCTGCCCGGGGCATCGTATTCGGCGAAAGCCACGACGACGCCGCCGCGGCTCTCCAAATGGGCAATGGCTTCGTCGGAGCTGAACGCGACCAGCGCCTCGAAGCCGACGGCCTCGAACATCTGGACGGCACCCAGCATCACCATTGGTTCATCCTCGACGACAAGGACAAGCGGCCGGCTGGCGGTTGCTGACAAATCGGACCCGTTCGTTCACCCAAACGCGCATGGCGGGAGCCAGTCGCGCACTCTGGGCCGAGGACTCACGCCCCCCTGCCCTGCCCAGTACGAATCCTTTCGCGATTGGATGGCAAAAGCACGGCGCCCTTCATCCGGGGCCTTGGATGAGGGGAATCCCTTAACGAATCCCGCGCTTTTGACGAGCAGGATTAGCTAAAGCCGCGAACTAAATCGCGAAACGGCGGATTTGCGGGGCTTTGCGGCTCAGCCAAAGCCTGTTGAGCGACGTTGTCACAGACCCGTCGTCCCACTGTAATGTTATCGAATCTGCCTATTTGTTGAGCACGTAGGGGAAGACCCCGAACAGGGTTTCACGGTTTTGCCTTAATCGGGCCACGGATCGGCCCGGAGCTTGAACCGCACCTGAACGTCGAATCGCCCAGCAATGAGGGGATTCTGAACATTCTGTAATGTTGCACGTCGCGCCACCATGACGCGTTAGCCATGCGATTTTCGCATAGCTCGTATGAGTCGCCGTTCATTCTCAGTCCTGACCTCAGCGAAGAGGCTTAGACCATCGAACGGCAAAGCATCGCCGTTAACCTTCGGCAAGGATGCCGGACTAGGTGCAACTCAACTGGCTCCAGCGGTGGAGCGCCACTTGCGGAACACTTAGTTCAACGAGGCCTGCGAACTTCTAGTTTCGCGCAACCAACTGCTCAAACTCCAAGCATCCCGCCACTTTGGCGGGGACAATACTGCTCACACTGGTGAAAGAGGACTGTCGTGGCCAAAATCAGCGTCTTTGGTATCGGTTATGTCGGCGTCGTCTCGGCGGCGTGCCTCGCGGATGACGGCCACGAGGTAATCGCGGTCGATGTCGACCCCGCCAAGGTCAGCGCCGTCAATTCAGGCGTGTCTCCAATCGTCGAGCAAGGCCTCGACGAGATCCTGGCCCGGGCGGTGAAGTCCGGCCGGCTGCGCGCCACCACCGACGGACAGCAGGCGGTGCTCGACACCGATGCGAGCTTCGTGTGCGTCGGCACGCCGAGCGACGAGACCGGCGCGGTCGGGCTCAAGTACGTGCGGGCCGTGTGCGGCGACATCGGCGTGGCGCTGGCAAAGAAACAGAGCTTCCACTCGGTGATCATCCGCTCGACCATCGTGCCGGGCACCATGGACGAGGTCTGCATCCCGGTGCTCGAAGAGGCGAGCGACCTGGTGGCCGGACAGGATTTCGGCGTCGGGTACTACCCGGAGTTCCTGCGCGAGAGCACGGCGATCGCCGACTACTACGACCCGGGCCTGATCGTCTTCGGCGCACTCGAG
>JANRLS010000188.1:0-29429 GCA_033762315.1 Pirellulaceae bacterium | reverse complement strand
CCACGTGGCGTGAAAGTCGTGGAACGTGCCATCCGGCACGCGGGTCCAGTCATGAATGGGCATGGCGATTCTCCCAGTCGGCCATTCCCATTCTATCACCGCACCAGCCCGCGCCGCCGCAGGTAGTTCGCCACCAGCGTTTCGACCGACGTTTCCGTACTGGTCATCAGATACGTCATGCCGCGGCGGGTGCAAAATTCCCTAGCCCCGTCCAAAAAGCTTGCCAGCGTTCGCTTGTAGCGATCCAGCAGCGGCCGGCTGACGGTGATTTCGGCCACGTCGTCGTCCTCGCAGTCGATCAGCTTTAAGTCGCCCTTCACATCGGGCTCCAGCTCTTCGGGCGACAGGACATGCAGCACATACACGTCCATCTGCTGGGTGACGAGAAACCGCAGCGCCTTTTCGTACCCTTCCTTGTCCATCAGATCGGTGATCAGCACCAGAATTCCCTTGCCCGTGTTCCGCAGGCAAAAGTTCTTCACCCCCTCGGCCAGGCTCACGTTCGCGCCCCCTTCCAAGCCCGCCAGATACTCCTGCATCCGCCACAAGCTGGCCCGGCCGCGCAGCGTCGGCCCCGGCTGGCGGCTCTTGGTGCCGAGTGATTCGATTTTCACCCGATCGGCCCGGCACAGGCCAATGAACCCCAGCGAGGCGGCCAGTTGCTTGGCATATTGCAGCTTGCTCGGCTCGCCAAACTCCATGCTGGTGCTGGTGTCGATCAGGGCATAAAAGTGCAGGTCTTCCTCTTCCAAAAACAGCTTCAGGTAGAGCCGCTCCAGGCGGGCAAACAGGTTCCAGTCGATGAACCGCAGGTCATCACCCGGCACATACTGCCGAAAGTCGGCAAACTCGACGCTCTGCCCCTTGCGCTTGCTTTTGCGCTCCCCCTTCATGCGGCCGCGAAAGACCTTGCGGCTGACGAGTTCCAGCCGCTCCAGTTGAGCCAACAGCTGCGGCGAAAGAAGCGGCGTGAGGGTGTCGGTGGGCATAATTCTCGCGGGGCTAGGGTGACTACCATTCTACCCTCCCGCTTGCTCCACCAGTTTCGCGGCTTCGGTGGCGGCGTCCGTTCCGGGATAGTCCTCGATGAGCTTTTTAAGCTTCGCAATCGCGCTGCGGCGGCCGCTGGCCGAAGGTCCGCGGAGCGACTTCGCCGCTAGTTCCAACGCCTTTTGAGCCAGCAACTGATTCTTCACCGCCTCGTCTTCGCCAAGTTGCTTTTGGGCGGTTTTGACGTCGGCGGGCAGGTCGTAGCCGGCGTACTGCACCGCCGCGGTTTGATATTGCTTATAGGCGGTCCACTTATCGCCCGACTTTTCGGCCAGCTTGGCGGCATCGACCAGCAGTTGAATTTTCTCCTGCACGGCGGCGTTGAGGCGCGTCGCCCCTTCCTTAATGTCGGCCTTGGTGGAGGTCAGCCCCTTTTTCACCGCCGCCGCCCCACCCGCTGGGTTGCCGAACTCAATTGCCAGCCAGGCCCCCTGCAACGCGGCGGGAATACCGGTGGGATCGACGTTCCACTTCGCTCCGGAGAGGGCGTTGTCGGCCGCGCCGGGTAGATCGTCCCAGCTCGCGCGGCGGAACTTGCCGTCGTGCGTGATGATTCCCGCCTGATAGATATTCTGCAGGCTAATCTCGCCGATGCCGCACTGCCGCTCGAAATCGCGCGTCGGATCGACAATCGTCGGCCAGCGCAGGCCAACATCGCCCGCATATTGCTCGACCGCGCCGCGCGGATTGCCCGAATTCACCGCGATAAACAGCACGGGCTTCCCTTCGTATTGCTTGGCCAGGGCATACATCTCGGGCCACTTGTCACGACAGCGCGGGCAGCCTTCCTCATAAAACCACAGCACCGCTCCCTTGCCGGCGAGTGTCTTCAGGCTGATCGGGCCAGAGTTCACCCAGGCCGCGGGATCTTCCGGTAGCTTGAACTCCCCCTGCCCCCACAGCGGGGAAAGACTTCCCAGCCCAGCCACGAGCATCGGAACCAGCCAAACGGCGCATGCGGTTTTCATCAGTCAGCTCCCGCGGGGAATGGAAGAGGCAGCCGGAACGGACTTGATGATATTGCCTGCCGGGGGGGAAAGAAAGCAAGCCCTCCCCCCTATTCAATCATCCGCCGCAAGAGGACGCAGTCATGCACGTTCAGCCGCTGGCCGGGAATAAAGCCGACCGGCACGCTCCGGTCGATGATGAAAAACGCCCGGTGGCGCACCGCCTCCCCCGTTTGCGAGCCGATTTCGGCCCCCAGGGCATAGCCATCAGGCCAGGCCGCCCGTAACTGTGGGGTCATCGTCGCATAGCCCGGCACCGGCTCGACCTCGAAATAGCCGACCGTCATCCAGACCGCGAAGCAATTGGAGTGCGTCGTAAACGTGCTCCCCAGCTTTTGCAGCGCCTGATAGCGGAAGTAAGGATTGCGGCTGATATCACGCGGCAGGGCCTTGGCATTCGGCGCGGTCGAAAGCGTGGACCAATCGTCGTGATTCGCCACCGACATTTGCAGCAACGGCAACTGGTTCGCATCGGGGCGCAACAACGTTGCCTGCACCCCGTGTTTCCGCAGGTTTGGAACATTGGGCATCAGGTCCGACGTGTCCGACGGGCGGATGGGATTGGCGAACCGCGTCGGGAATGCCGGGTCCATCGCCAAATACGAACCGGCACCGCCATACCCTTGCCGCGATTGGAATACCCCTTGCCACAGGTCGGCGAAGGTGTGGTCGTTCCCGCCAATAGGTGCACCACCGGCGGCTGCATAGAAAACGCGCGGATCAAGAATCGTATTGATATTGATCCGCCCTGGGTCGCGGAATCGCGAGAGCTTGTTAAAGGGGGGGCGATAGAAGTTACTCGCCGATTGAGCAGGGATCCCCGGCGCGCTCGTCATAGCTGTCGGGTTATACCACCTCTCGGTACCCAGGTACGGCGAGGGAACCTCGACATAATCGAGCAGGCGATAGAGTTCCGGAGTCTCCGGGGGCGCTGTAGTGGGAGGATTGCTAAGACTTGACTGAAGTTCCGTAGTTGCAAAGAAATTGAGCAGAGAAAGAAACGGACCGCGGAAACTGGCGAATGTATCCTGATCAGTGTTCGACGCCGCGCCATACGGCGAAGTGTTCGTCGGCAGCGTCATCACACCATTTCCTGCCGCTGCGAATAGCGTCGTTTCATATCCCAGGCGACTAGGCGCGCTCGACGGCACATTCAGCAATTCCATGGGATTGCTGAACGGACGGTTGTGGAACGTTAGCCAAGGTGGCGAGAAGTAGGTATTTGTCGACGGTTGAAAAGGCTGGGCCTCGCCGTAATACGCCGAGGACGGCGTGCCGACCGTCGAATTGAGGAATGGGAACGTGTGGTCAGGCGGCGTGCTCGTGCCGTCGAGCGAATATGGGAAATAGAAATTCGGATCAACCTGGGGAGAGCCAATTGTCGGGTCATGCAGTCGCGTCGCTGGCGGCCAATGGTTCGCGAGTGGAGCGCTAAAGTCATTGTTCAGCAATTGTCCGCGTTGGCGGGTGCGGAATAGCACCAAGCGACCAGGAGCATCGAACTGATCGATATTTCCACCGTCACCCGCCCCGTCACTGATGTCTTCCTCGCCAGCAAACACGGTTAAATCAATCGCCGCCCAATCGACAGTCAGATAAGGATTGCCTGTTGGATCATGGGGCAAGTTGGGATTAGCCAAACGCTGTAGGAAAACTGAGGCGGCCTCCTGGTAAGTCCCCGAACGATACATCTTCGCCTCGGCCACGGGGGTATTTATTCCATTGGCTTCATCGTCGAATGGAACATCGGGCAAGGTGTCGTCCATCGACGTTTGACTATTATATATGTCATAAATTGTCATCGACGGATCAGGAGGAGTCTCCATCCCCATGAGCGAAGGCATCTTATAGTACTTGTCCGGGAGCGGTTCGCTAATGTTTAACCCGACTGACCACGGCTGGGTCCAGGCAACGCCGTTTGTCGCGGACAGTAAAGGAACGGCAGGAGACATGCTTGCGATGATTGGGACTGCGGCGAACGTATACGAATTCGGCGGCGTGGTGAAATCTATCGTCGTGCCGCCAATTCCGTTGACCGTGATCCCTTTCGTGCTAGATCCGGGAATGTCGATGTATTGTTCGGAAAATGCTTCCCACGTACCCTTCATCGCCGGCTTTTTCGAGCCCAGATAGGTACGTGCTCGCGGACCGACAATCGCATACTGTCCAGGTTCAACACGCGGATTCGCATTGCCATTGGAGAAGAAACTGCGGGCCAACGTGAAGGCATCGCCCGTGACACCGGGTGCATTGGCAGGTGTCGTAAACCACACAAAACGATCAATGCTTGGGGCGGACTGCCCAGTAATGCCCGGAGTAAGCAGAGTGGAAGTCCGTGGCTGCGGATCGGCGGCACTTGTCACCTCAAAAGAGGCGGTTTCCGGATTGCTATCCACCATGTTATTTGGGTGCCGTGCCCGAGCCATTGATCCCTCTTCTTCCAGTTTGGTAATCGCCAGCCGCCACACGGGCCAACCGTTAGACGACACCTTGCCCAAGGCCAGAGCCGCCGGGCCGCTCGAAAAGTCGTATAGCTCGCGCGGCAACATCTGATTGCGGTTGAAACGGTTACGGACGCATTGCAATTCGAGGAAAAGCGAACCTTGCGGAACGCGGAATTGATCGAGTGTTGCGTCGCGGACCATTCCCATGGCGGGCAAGGAACGCTCCTTCACGATGTTGGCCGGTTCATCGTCATGCTTCGTGTCCTTCACGTTCTTGGAGTGAAATGCCAACGATTCGGAAATGAGAAGATCAGGCGTCTCGACACCCCAAACCAAGCCACGAGTGGTGTTCCCATCGTCGCTACTTCCCAGTTGGCCATCGACGTTCCAGCCGTCCCACGGGTTATAGTCGAACTCAAACGGCGTCATGATCGAATCGGCATCGCGGAAATCGACGGCGTTGATGGCCCATTGCGCGAGCCGGCGGACGAAGAGGTTGTGGTTTTGCGGAGTGCCATCGAGCGTACCCGCTTCGCTCGGATGCACTTTCGGCTGAAAATTCGGATTGATAAACAGCATCGCCAGACAGAAGAGGTGCCGGGCGTAAAGCTGGCGGGCGAGGGCGCGATCAACGCGATCCACATCGTTGTCGTTATCCACGTCGAAGCCGTTGCTGTGCTCGGCACGGGCGATGCCGGAAAGCCCGCCGAGCGACCAGGCGGGTTCGCGACCCCACGGGGTGGGGCCAATCGGAGCGCCCGACCCATCTAGAAAGGCCTCGCTCGGATCGTCGGGCACATTGTCGGGACTGCCGGCCATCGCGGGAGGCACGGTATCGGCACCGTCCCCCAGCCAGCGATTGATGTTGAACTTGCCCCCCTGGCGGAGTTCCCAGGGGATGATTTTGGCCATTTCCTGGGCCAGCGCGGCACTGGTAGTGACGCCGCCATTTTCCAGCTTGGCCTGATACAGATCGAGAATCGAGCCATGCTGCTCGTAGGTTGGCGGGGTAGGCGTTCGCCCCGCCATCGCCGAGCGGGCCCACGCCGGATAGCTCGTGCCGGGGGTGGGAATATCGGAACTGATCGTCGTCAAGCAATCGCGCAGTTGCTGGGCGGGGTCATTGGTGGGCAAGGTGCCGGGGGTGCTATTCAGATAAGCGGTCGCCAGTTGCAGGGGGCGGCAAAAGAGGTGCTGAGCGTCGGCATCGTTGATCCGGAGCATTCGCTCCAGCTCGGCGACGTTGTAGGGCGTGTCGCTGTTGTAGAAGTCCCCGTTGGGGGAAAACTCATACGGAGCATCGACCACTTCGTTCGTGAGCCCCATGTTGCCATACAGAGGCTGGCCGCCGTAATCGAGCACTATCGCGCCACGCCCCCAAACATCGGGTGGGCTGGCGTACCACGAGAATTGATTGTTGTAGTCGTTCGGCACCCCATGATGCTTGATGACGCTGAACTGGTCGCGGACTCCCTGCAGGCCGGGCTCGGCGGTGGTGATGTTCGTCTCCGCCGCCGACTGATATCGGCCGCGCAAGAGGGCACAGTAGGCCAAGAACTGCTGATCGATCGAGCCAATGCCGCTGGCACGGAACAGGTGGAAGAAATCGACCTCGGCCGGGCCAAAGCCAATGCCGCGCGGCAGATATTGCCCCGCCTGGGCGAGGCCGACATTGCCTGTGAGCGCCGTTTCGGCCCGGAATAGCGAGTTTCCCTTGCCGTAGTAGGGAATCGTGCCGGTCGTGTCGAACTGCGGCACTTGGGCGAGGTTGCCGTGGGCGTTCAGGTTGATCCGGCCGTCGAGGTCCTTAATTAAGAGCGCAACCATCCGCTTGTAGCGCTTGCCATTGGGCGAAGTGACCACCGGCAGGCCCGGATCGATCCAGATGCTGTCTTTGATGCCATCGGCGTCGTTGTCGATGTCCCACATTTGTGGGTTATTCCCCTGATTGATCAGGTTTTGCAGCAGACGTTCGGCCACTTGTTGATTGAGCGTCGGGGTGCTGCCATCGTTGACGCCGTAGTTCGTCTGCAGGTCGGCGCGGATCATCGCCGCATCGAAATTCGGGTTCGTGCCGCTGAAATTGGGATGGTCCCAAGGCATCGGTCGCAGGATGAACGAACGCAGAAAATCGCGATGAGTGACATCCCCGTTGGAGAGTGGATTAAAGGGAACCAGCGCGCTGGCCGGCGCGCCGAGCGGATCGAGGGGATCGGAAATCCCGGTGGGAAGATTGTTCTTCCAATAGTTGACCAGTTCGGGCCGGTGATACGAGGGAATCACCGGCAGGCCGACGGCCGGCGTGCAGAGGGCCAGAAACATGTTCTGGTAATCGACGGCATCCCAAGATTCGTCGAGACCGCCCAAGTGCGGCTGAGGGCTTAGATAGTTCGGGTCCAGGCCATTGATATGCGGCAGCAAGGCGAGCGATTTGGGGCCGAGCGTGCTGCCGGGGTCGTAACCGGTGTAGGTGGCGTCAAGATTTTGCGTATTGGAGTCGTATCCCGCCCCCGCACCGTTGAAGGGGAGGCCGTTGATGACGAATTGGTCGTTCACCTGCGGTGTGACCGCGGAGCTATAGGCGAACTTGGTTTTGACCGTTTCGATGTAGAGCTGCGGGCTGTTGGAGGCGAAAGGCGGCATGGCCGGACTAGGGTCGTACATGACGATCCGCGCGCTCAGGCCCGCGAGATTACCCGTGGTAAACGTGAGGACGCGGCCGACGTAGTAATCGTGAATGTTGCTCCACGAGACCGTGTTGCCGAATGAATCGAGCGCGCCGGGGCTAACCTGAAAGCCAAATACTTGGCCTCCCGCTGCGATATTGGGCCACTGGGGGCCGTTGTCATTGGGCGAAGAGGCGTTGTTGTGCGGGGTGATGCTGGAAACAAACCCCCGGCGAAAATCGCGGCCATAGAGATCATCGAGCAAACTATGGAATCGCATCGCCGAGCGGCTTTGCGAGTCGGCGAGCAGCTGCGTGAGGACGATGTCGAATTCCTTTTCGGGATTGTCGCCGGTGCGATTGATTTGGATCGTGGCCTGCGAGCCGACGTAGTATTGCGACGCCAAGAGGGCGTACATCACGCCGATCAGCACAAAGAGCGCGAGCAGGCTGAGCACCACCAGCAAAATGACGCCGCGCCGCGGCGGGCGAGCGGCAAGCGCCGCGCGCGGTTGACGACGATTGGCCCGATGGGTCGCCATGACAATTTCCCCTTCCTGCGAAAAGTTGACCGCTCGGACGCCGTGCTGGTGTTCCGACCTGCGCGGCGGCCAGGTTGCGGCCGTGGCCTCGTTCTCTCGAGTCTTCCAGCGAGTGCTAGTTCAGTTCCAAATGAACCGTCTTCTCATACACCCCCACCACTCCCTCGACGATCGTCGCTTGGGGAAAACCGGTGGCGGTGATGTATTCCGGATTCCAGTCTTGGCCGGTGAGCGACACAAACCGCGTGTACACGCCAGGGCTGGGTTGATCCACCTCAGGATCGCAATCGACCACGCGATACCACTTGAACTCGGTATCGTCGCGGAACGGCGTCGCATTTGGCGGATTGAGCAACGTTCGCGCTGTGCCGCCGAGCATGAGCCAGTCGTTGGGTCGCAGCTTGAGCGCATTCGGATTGTCGGCCGCCAGTTGCACCTCGCCACCGGTCACGCCACCACTGGGCATCGAAATGATATTGAGCACGCGCTCGTTCTCTGCGTTCATGCTCAAGTCGGCCGGGCGCTGATGGAAAACGACGACCGACAACACGCACTCGGTTGTGGGTGCCATCGTATGCCTGTCAACCCGAGGGGTAACTGTCGCCATCCACGAGAACATCCCCTCCGACTGTCGCGACGTGACAAGCGTCCCATTGGACGACGAATCGAATAGTTGCCGAGCGGCCAAGTCTTTGGGGCGGTCGTAGAGCAGGTCGTCGGGAAACCCAAACCAATCGTTGGCCAGGATTGGAGTCGCCGGGATCGGCAGTCCACCGCCGCTGTATACCCCACTGAACACGGTCAGCCGGCGCATGCGCGGACCGCCCACCAGCGAATAGGGAAAGAAATTGGGATTGCCTTGAACAGTTGGCGCGGCCCCGTTGACGGCAACGAATCGCGGATCGAAACAATACGACTCGCCAAACACGGGGGCAAACGGCTGCCACTGGCCAGCGGTCGTATTGAACGCCATCCAGTTTCGCGGATTACGGAGGCCGCGCGAATCGAATGCATGAAAGGCATTGGGCCCCATTACGGCCGCGTAGTCGTTGCGCAGCCCCTTGCGGGCGGCGGAGTTGGCGACGGGAATGACGGCGATCGCCCCCAACAGGCCAATCGCGGTGACCAGAATCGCGAACATCACCTCCAAAATGCTCATGCCGTGGCGGCGAGGGCGCTGGGTCGCTGCCGCGCGAAATCCGAAATCCAAAATCCAAAATCCGAAATTGACAGACACGCTACTGCCCCCCCGTTTGTTCGCGATTGGTGGCGTTTTCGCGGGCGGTGGCCAGATAATTGACTTGCCCCGTGGCCGAATAATCGGTGGCCGCCAGATTGGGCAGGTTGTCGGCGGTTGTCACCGTGCCGTTCTGCCGGCCGACGCTGACCCAGAGGCTGGCCGTGTCGGCCAGGTTCGAGGTGGCCGGATCGAAAAAGTTGAGTCCCGAAGGATGGTTTGTGTTGGCACCGAGCGGGGCGTTCACCTTTTCGACGCGCCCCACCAGGAAATGGCAGGTGCCAAAGGCATTGCCGGGGTTGTTCGGGTAAACGGGAATCACGGTGGAAAAATTCGGATCAACGTAGTTCAGATCGACGTACATTCCCGCCATCGCTCCCGACGGCTGGAACAAGATGACGAGATTGTTGCGAACAATATTGAACGACCGATCGGTCGGCCCCATGCCGCTGTACGACATGTCGATGCAAGCTCCAGCGGTCAATTCCAATGGATTCCCCACGCGACGCGGTGCGCGGACCAACTGAAAAACACAGCCTGGATTATCTGCACTGAATCCGCCCGGAGGAAAAGTTACAATGCCGCTCAAAGTCTTTTGATAGATAAATGCACTTCCGTTGTATACGCACTGATACCATTCGCCCTTGTTGTCGAACCGCACCAGGAAAACTTCACCTAAATTCAGGAGCGAAATGATCGTCGCCGACTCAACAGGATCGACCACATAGGCAGGGCCAGACCCGGAGGTATTCGGCATGGTCGGCTCAAAGACGTATCGATTAGTCCCCGACGTTCCCGTGTCGCGAATTCGACCCAGCATGTTTTGCACGCTGCCCGCATAGTAGGGAGGAACTTCGGCCAGGAAAAACTTGGTTGCTTGGCGAACGACCGGATTGAGCGGTGCCGCGTCGGGCGCGCCCCCCACTTGCGGGCTGACTTCGATCCACAGGCCACAGGGGCGGCCGGTTTGGGCGGCCCGGCTGCGGGCCATCGCGAAATAGGCTTGCAGTTGCCGCGAGGCTTCTTTTACCTTCGAGGCCTCCATGACGTGCCGGGCGGTCGGCAGGGCCGCGGCGATGAGGATGACGAGAATGGTCACCACCACCAGCATTTCGGTCAGCGTGTAGCCGCCGCGTGGCTTGCGCGGATGAGGCATTACGGCGTCTCCTGCAAGTGGTTGGTGATGTTATCCATCCAACCCTGGTTGCCATCGCCGTCCGCGTCGCCAACTGTTCCAATCAGGATGGAAGACGGCCCCACGACATAGGGATAATTGGGAGGGCTCGTGGATACATAAACCACGTCACTGGGCGAGATGAAATCGACTGTGACATCATAGGACTTGTCTGGGCCCGGCGAGAAAATCAATGGCTTGAGGGCGAAGGCCGTCGGATCTCGCTTCAGTGGATCGAATGGGTCGGGAGCCTTGGTGACGTCGCTTGTCTGAGGCGTCACCGCGCCATTTTCCCGCGTATAGCCCGGTGCCCAGCGGAGGAACTCGATGGGCCGTCCCCAGCCATCCAGAATTTCCTTCATGCCATCGTCGTCCACGTCCCCGATTTCACTTCGAGAGAAGAAATCGAGCGCGCTTTTATCGCCGTCCCGCATCGTGGCGACGATCAAGTACAGGCACTCCGCCCCCTGGAAAGCCTGATTCCATGTCGAAGGATTTCCTCCCGTGGCGCGGAACACGGCACGATAGTAGCTTGCCTGAACGGACGGAGCGGATGGGAGGACCGCCGTCGTTTGAACTCCGCCGGTGGTGTTCACAATGTCGGTCCGTCGATCAGGAAGTTCGGCCCGTTGCAATTCGCGCATTGCATTGAGGCGAATTCTTGCGGCGGCGAGCGAATCGATACGCCCCGTGGTGGGGTTGCGAAGGCTATTCGGATTGATCGCAATCGGCAGCGCCCGCACGCGGTAGCCTTCCCACTTTTCCATGATGAGCTGATCGAGCCGGGAGATGATCGCGCGGGTCCGGTCGGCCTTCGCCTGCTCGACGGCCCGCGCCTGCGCGGCGAGGGCGAGCATCGCCAGGATCGAGAGGATCGCGACGACAATCAGCAGTTCCATCAGCGTGAACCCGCGATTGCGATGAGTGGACATGGAAATAGGCTCGTCACACGAAAGGGAAAACCGACAACGCCGAGGACTGATTACTCAGTTCTGAATCAAATCCTCCAGCCGGCGGCCATCGCTGAAGTTGGTGATGTTGTCCCGGTCACCCGGAAAGAAATTGCCCCCGCCGGGCAGGAACTTGCCATCGGTGGCCTCGTTCCCCGCGCTATCGACCTGGCCGAAATCGCCATCCTGGCTGGCGCAAATGAGCTGAAACGTGGTGGCGCTCTGGGGCTTGTAATTCGGCCAGACAGGCGGCCCGGTAACGCTTTGCCCGGAGGCGGTTTCGGTGTAATACGGCCGAACCACCTTGTCGTAGCTGGCGGTCGTCGGCGTCAACTCGGCATAGGCGGCGTATTTGGGATCGGAAAAATCGGACATGAAATACTGGTACGACCGGCTGTCGATATAGACATAGAACGAGTCGCGCGAGAAAACGGCGCGGTACGAAGGGAAAATGTCGCCATCCTCGCTCACTAGTCGCTGCTCATCGAATGGGTAATACCGCTTGGGAGACTGGGCGGCATTGATTGCCCCTGCTACGGTCGCCTGCCGTGTGGCTTTAAATGGATCACGAGGGTCGGTATCGATCAGATAGAGCCAAAAGACGAGCGCCTCTCCCTCGTCGATGTTGGGAACGACAGTAACAGGGGGGATATTCGTGGTTGTGTTGTATCCACTTCCCCATACGCGGACTACAAAATCGTCTAAAAGTGGCTGCGATACGTTTGGATACGCCCGGCGAATGTGGCGCATTACCACCGCATACTGACGGAAATTTGGCGGATAATCGCCGGTGGTGCTTTTGTACGTCTCGACCGCCTGGCTGAGGGCATTCACCTCGGTGGCGATTCGCGCGCGGCGGGCCGAGTTAACCGCGATCATCACCGCCGGCATCAGGAGGGCGATGAGGACCGCGATAATCCCCATGACGACCAGCATTTCGACCAGGGTGAAACCACGGGCCGAGCGTTTGGATGAGAGGGGCGACATGACGGGTTCCTTGAATCGCAAATTCCAAATCACAAAACTCAAATCACAAACAAATCCGCGGAGCCAAACACCAATCACCAAAACAATCGATGTCCACTTTGAACCTTGGGATTTGGAGCTGGTTTGAGATTTGTTGCTTGGTTCTTGGTGCTTTGTGCCGCCGACGAGGCGACCACCAGGCAACCACTACGAGAGTCCTTGAATCAGCGAAATCAGCGGCATGAAGAGCGAAATGACGATGAAACCGACGGCACCGCCAAGGAAGCAGATCAGCAAAGGCTCGATCAACTTCATGAGGCCGTCGGTCAGAGTGCTCACTTCCTCGTCGAACACGTCGGCGACCTTGTAGAGCATGGTGTCGAGCTCACCCGTTTCTTCACCGACATCGACCATGTTGACCACCAGCTCATCGACGACGCGGGTGTTCATTTTCATCAGATAGAAGCCCAGCCCCACCACCGCCCCCGCTCCCGCCGCGCTGAGCAGGTTTTGCAGGCCGACGGCTTTGATCATCCCCGGCATCGACATGATCATGAGGGGGACAAACGCCCCGGTCAGGCACCAGAGGAAGCAAGCGACAGGATGAAAGCCCGGCCTGGCGTTGGCGGCCATCGGCTTGGAGATCGTTTCTCCCTCGCGAATGGCGTCCGACACCCTGCCGAACATCCGCTCGAAGAGGGCGTTGCCGGCCGTTTCGCGGGTGATGTTCAGCCCCTCCAAAATCGGCACGCCCGAACTGACCAGCGTGCCGAGCGTGCGCGTGGTGCGGGCCATCGTGTTCTTTTCGATCAGCATCCCCATGATCGGCCACTTGAGGACGTACATATCCCACCCCATTCGGCCATGCTTGAACTTGCGCAGCAGCTTGACAAAGAGCCACATCACCACCGGCACCAGCGGGATCATGTACCAGCCGTGCGACACGACCCAGTTGGAGATGTTGATGAGGATCTCGGTGGGAGCAGGGAGCTTGAGGCCAAATTCGTCGAACATCTTTTTGAAGACCGGCACGATCTTCAGCATGATGAACGTGAGGATGCCGACGGCGACGAGGACGACGACGATCGGATAGATCATCGCCCCCTTGACCTTGCGCTTGAGCGATTCGGACCGCTCGAGAAACTCGGACAAGCGGCGGAGAATGACTTCGAGCGCGCCACCCGCCTCGCCCGCCTTGATCATGTTGATGTAGAGGCGATTAAAAACCTTGGGCGATTTCGCCATCGCCTCGGACAACGTCGAGCCGGCTTCGATTTCGTCGCCGACATCGCCGAGGGCATTTTTGAGCCGGCCAGGCTTTTGCTGCAGTTCCAAAATTCGCAAGCTGCGCAGAATGGGCAGGCCGGCATCTTGGAGGATGGAGAGCTGCTTGGTGAACATGGCGAGTTGCTGCGAGCTCGCTCCGCCGAAGGCCATGCCCCGCTTCTTTTTGCCGCCGGGGCCCGCTTTGGTGGCCGCTCCCTTTTTGACGGCGATGCGCGTGACGAAGTAGCCCATTTGGCGAATTGTCGCCTGAGCCTCTTCCTCGGTCGCCGCATCGATAACGTCCTTGATCTCCTGGCCCGTCGCGTCCATCGCTTCGAAGGAATAGGTTGGCATGGCGGTTCCTCTCGGTCAGTTTCTCGGCGAACTCAGTTCAATCTCAAAATCCGAAATCCAAAGCAAAAAACCCCAAACAAGCACGAAGCTCCAATCTCCAAGGACCAAAACAAGTCAACTTTCTCTGTTCAACCATTGCTATTGCTGCCGTGGTATATGCTTCGAGCTTCGTGCTTCTCACTTAGGCTTCTTGAATCGTCTCACGCACCACTTCGTCCAGCGTCGTCACGCCCTCGAACGCATAGTTCATCCCGGCTTGGCGCAGCGTGACCATGCCGTAGCTGCTGGCGACGGTCCGCATTTCATCGACCGAAGCGCCGCTCATCACCATTTCGCGGAGTTGGTCGTTCATGATCATCAGCTCGAACAGGCCGACGCGCCCCTTGTAGCCGGTGTTGTTGCACACTTCGCACCCGCGGCCGCGAAACGCCTTCTTGCCGCGCATGTCTTCGAGCTTCATGCCCAGGTCGGCGAGCAAATCCTCGGACGGGGCAACTTCCTCGCGGCACTGGCTGCAGACGCGACGGACGAGGCGCTGCGCGAGGATCGCCTCGACGCAGGCGGTGATGAGGAACGTGGGAACCCCCATGTCCTTCATGCGGGTGATCGTGCTCGGAGCGTCGTTCGTGTGCAGCGTGCTGAACACCATATGGCCGGTGAGGGCGGCTTGCACGGCGATCTGAGCCGTTTCGAGGTCGCGAATTTCGCCGACGAGGATGATGTCCGGGTCTTGCCGCAAGATGGACCGCAGGCAGGCGGCGAAGGTGACGCCGATTTCGGCATCGATGGGAACCTGCACGATGCCTTCGATTTCGTATTCGACGGGGTCTTCGGTGGTGATGAGCTTGTCTTCCATGCTGTTCAGCTCGCTGAGAGCCGAATAGAGCGTGGTGGTTTTGCCCGATCCGGTCGGCCCCGTCACCAGCACGATGCCGTTGGGGCGGTTGATGATTTCGCGAAAGGTTTTCATGGTGGCCGGATTCATGCCGACCTTCGACAAGCTCAGCGACACGACCGAGCGGTCGAGCACCCGCTTGACGACGCTTTCGCCGAACAGCGTGGGAAGGATGCTGACCCGCAAATCGACTGGGTGGCCACCGACGGTGAGCTCGATGCGGCCATCTTGCGGCAGGCGGCGCTCGGCGATGTCGAGATTCGCCATCACCTTGATGCGGGTGGTGATTGCAAAGGCCAGATGCCGCGGCGGCGGAACCATTTCAAACAGCACCCCGTCGGCCTTGATGCGGATGCGGAACTCGTCTTCAAACGGCTCGAAGTGGATGTCGCTGGCGTGGTCTTTGATGGCCAGCAGGAGGACCATGTTGAGCAGCTTGCGCACCGGGGCGCTATCGGCCAGGGCCTCGACATCGGCCAGTTCGAGCGCGCCGCCGGTCGAGGCGGCTTCCATCTTTTTGGTCAGCTCGGGGTCGTCCTCGATCTCGCCGATGATCCCTTCGACCGTTTCGCGCTCGGAGTCGTAATAGCGCTCGAGCGTTTTCTTGAGATCGCTCTCGGTGCAGATGACGATTTTGATTTCGTGCCCGAGCAGCGACCGCAGCTCGTCCTGAATGGTGATGTTCTGCGGATCGCAGGTGGCGACGGTGAGTTGATTCCCCTCGAAACGGATCGGCACCGCGCGATAGAGCTGGGCCATCGACTCGGAGAGCTTGGTGAGCACGTCGTGCGGAATCGTCAGGTCCGAGAGATCGACGATTTGCATCCCCATCTGCTCGGAGAGGGCCTGCACGAGTTGCTCTTCGGTGAGCATGTTCAGCTCTTGGGCGATCTTCCCCAAGAGAGTGCCGGGGCGCTGCTGCTGCTCGTCGAGCAGCATGTCGCGCTGCTCATCCGAGATGAAGCCCATATCGACGAAGATTTGCCCGATGCGACGAATAGCCATGATGTGGGTTGCCGGTTGTCAGTCGTCAGTGTTCAGGGTGAAGCACCAAAACACAAATGCCGAAACTCGAACAAATTGAAACAAATGAGCTGGAGGTGGTCGATTGATTTGTGATTTGGTGCTTGGAATTTGGCAATTCGCGCTTCGCGGGCTAGTGTCCGCCGTGCCCCTTGGGCGCGGCGTTCAAGTCTTCCCCTTTGTATTGCGCCGCGGGGTCATCCATCATGCCGCGCTGGGCGTTGACGATCCGCTTGGCGAGGTCGTCCTGGTTGTGGGCCTTGGAAAGCACGTCGTCGATCGTGCATTTCTCTTCGCGCCACAGCTTGAACAGGGCGTCGTCCATCAGTTGCATCCCAAACTTGGCCCCGGTCTGAATCGCCGAGCTGATGCGGAAGGTCTTGTTCTCGCGGATCAAATTGGCGATGCCCGAAGTGACGACCAGAATTTCGTATGCGGCGCAGCGCCCGCCCCCGATCTTCGGCAGCAGCGTCTGCGCCACGATGCCGACCAGCGACGAGGCAAGCTGCGTGCGGACCTGATCCTGCAAGTTGCCGGGGAAGGCATCGATAATGCGGTTGACCGTGCCCATGGCGCTGTTGGTGTGCAGGGTGCCAAACACCATGTGCCCCGTTTCGGCAGCCGAGATGGCGGCCTGGATCGTCTCGAGGTCGCGCATTTCGCCGACGAGAATCACATCGGGGTCTTGGCGCAACGCACGGCGAATCGCCTCCGAAAAACTGGGGACATCGACCCCAATCTCGCGCTGGTTGATCGTCGATTTCTTATGGAAGTGGAAGAACTCGATCGGGTCTTCAATGGTAATGATGTGGTGATCGACGTTCTCGTTGATGTAGTTCACCAGGCTGGCGAGCGTGGTGCTTTTGCCCGAACCGGTCGGCCCCGTCACCAGGAACAGCCCGCGAGGGCGTAGCACCAGCTTGACGCACACCTCTGGCAACCCCAATTGCTGGGGGGTGAGCATGTTGTTCGGAATCTGACGCAGCACCATCGACACATTGCCGCGTTGCTTGAAGATCGACACGCGGAAACGGGCCAGATCGCCAAAGGCGAAGCCAAAGTCGGCACTCCCCTTCTCTTGCAGCTCCTTTTGGGCTCGTTCGGGGGCGATGCTCTTCATCAGGGCGACAGTGTCGTCCGGCTCGAGCGTTTTAGTTTCCAGCTTGCGCATGCGCCCATGCAGCCGAAACACCGGGGGCTGGTTGGTGACGATGTGAATATCGCTGGCCCCCTGTTTGACGGCCGCTTGCAGCAACTTATCGATGAGAATTGTGGCCATGAGATACCGAGCCTCCCTGTGCGGACCGATCGCGAGCGCTCCGGCAGCGACTGCCGATGCGAATAGATAACGCCTCAATTATGAATAGGCCTCGTGGACGGTGTGAAGAATTCCGCCCAAGGGGACCTAGGATTTCTGTTCCAACTGGCGGGCGAACCTGGAATGAACGAACGAATAAATCCAGGGCCTCGATCGCCGACCAGCGTCTCTGGCTAGATAAGGGGTGCGCCCAAGCGCGAAGGATTATTCCGGATCGTTGATCGACAGGCCAACGACGGAACGAATTTGACGGATTGATCGATCGTTCGTTCGACAGGTGCGTGGCAAGCTCTAGCTTCTGGCTCCGGTCCTCGACTCCATCACGGAACGGCTCGGCGGGAGCCTGGCCCTCCCGAATGTCAATCGGCGATACGAACTACCCTGCAATCACGTCCTGCTCGGTCCGCTTGGCGTTGCGATACACCTCTTCGAGTGTCGTCATGCCGCGCATCACCTTGCGGATACCATCGACGTAAAGCGTTTTCATGCCAAGACTTATGGCGACTTTGCGAATTTCGACGGCCGACACGTTCTTAAAGATCATCTCCCGAATCTTGGACTGAATCAGCATCAGCTCGAAAATTCCCTGCCGGCCGCGGAAGCCACCCTTGTTGCAGTTCGCGCAACCCTTCCCCTTCATAAAGGTCGCCTGGGCTGCCACTTGCGGGGGGATGCCCGCATCGCGCAGCACTGCGTCAGAAAGCTGAATCGGCTGCTTGCACTTGGGGCAAATGATCCGAACCAAACGCTGCGCAAGCACCGCAATGACGCTCGAAGCGACCAGATAATTGGGAACTCCCATATCGACCATGCGTGTTACGGCACTGGGCGCATCGTTCGTATGCAGAGTGCTAAAAACTAAGTGTCCAGTGAGGGAAGCCTGAATACCCATCGATGCCGTCTCCTCGTCGCGCATTTCGCCGACCAGGATGATGTTCGGTGCTTGCCGCAGCATCGCCCGAATGATGCGGGAAAAGTCGAGGCCGATATTGTGCTTCACCTCCACCTGATTGATGCCGGGCAGGTAATACTCGACCGGATCCTCGGCAGTGATGATCTTTCGATCAGGTCGGTTCAGGTTATTGAGGGCGGCATAGAGGGTGGTGGTTTTGCCGGAACCGGTTGGCCCGGTGACGAGGACAATCCCATTGGGCCGGCGAATCAGCTGGCCGAATTGATTGAAGTTCTCCTCCGATAGCCCCAGTTGCTTGACGCCGACCTTGATGTTGTCCTTATCCAAGATGCGCATGACCACGGACTGGCCATGCACCGAGGGGAGGATGCTCACCCGCAGGTCGAGGTCTTTATCGCCGGCCGTAATCTTGATCCGCCCGTCTTGGGGGCGTCGCCGCTCGGCAATGTCCATCTTTCCCAGAATCTTGATACGGGACACGATCGCCCCCAGCAAACGGCGGGGGGGGCTGTCGCGCTTGTGCAAAATGCCATCAATTCTATAGCGTATGCGGACGATCTCCTCGAACGGCTCGACGTGAATATCGGAGGCCCGCAGCTGCACCGCCTCCTTAATCATTAAGTCCACCAGCCGGACGATCGGTGCGCTGTTTTCATCGACCGCCTCATTCGCCCCCACCGAAGCGGTGGTTTCGGTTTCGGTAAAGTCGATGGCGGTGTCGGTAAACTCTTGGAGCACCGAGTCGGCCGATTCCCCTTCGACCTGGCTGTAGTACCGGTTGATGGACTCCAGAATTTTGTCTTTGGGGGCCAGGGCGATTTCAATCCGCCGATTCAGAATAAATCGGAGCTTTTCGACCGTATCGATGTCATACGGATCACTGACGATCACTTTGAGTGCGTCGTCTTCCTCGGCCAGGGGGAGGATGAAATTCTCGCGGGCGACCGATTCGGGGACGAGCTCGATGATCGATTCGGGAATCGTTACTTCGGTCAGGTCGATGTAGTCGCGGCCGTGCTCTTGGGCGACGGCCCGCATCACGTCTTCGCCCGAGGCGTAGCCCAGCTTGATCAGAGCCTCGGCCAGATTGACGTTCGTCTCTTTGGCCACCTGTTTGGCTTCGTTGAGCTGATCTTGGCTGATGATTCGCTTGCGGAGCAAAATCTCGGTGAAATCCCCTTTGCGAGCCACTTGGCGCCTCTCTGTTTTCGCCGGCAATGGAGCGCTGCCGACAGTGCGAAACCCCCGCCGGCGCAGACTGGAGCGAGCCACACGCTGCTCGTCCCTGATGGCCTCTTCTGCAGGAGCGATCCGCGGACGAATGTCCGATAGACGCCGCTCCACGGGACGAAGCGCAACTCAACCGCCGGCACGGCAACCCAATGCCGCTACTAGCTATTGTGGGAAGAGCGGGGCCGATAGTCAATTCGCTAGTGGGGCGAGATTACCGATTCCCCGCAGTTATTGCGGAGCGGAAGCCAAGTCGCGAGTTAGCGCGAGAAGATCCATATGGAAAACAAGAGCAGCAGAGCTAGTCTCCCCCAGGTGGTCAATTGACCGGCCGAGTCTCGACAGCGGACCGCCACCACGATTGCCGGGATGAGCAGGAGGAGGCCGAGCTCTTCGCCATTGCTCATTGAAAAGCCGGCGATGAGAATGGGAATGAACTTCCCGCCATTCTACCCGCGCAAGAAAAAGCCCCGCCAATGCGACGGGGCTCATGCCGAGGATATCGCTGCCCAGGCCTACGAATCGGGGTTGGTCGGGTCCGAAGGGGCTTCGACCACGGGAGACGCGGCGGGCAAAGCGGGCGGATTGGCCTGGGGAGGTTCGGGAGTGCTAACCGGGCGGGCGGCGGTTTCAACCGGCGGCGAAATGGCAACTTCCCGGGCGATGAACTGCGACTGGTTGCGCAGGTTGCGGGCGAGGGACCGCACTTCGTCGGCCCGCTCGTAATAGGTTTGCTCCTCATAGGCGGCGGCCAAAGCATACAGCCGCGCCGCCGTGGCATCGAGATCGTCGCACACCTCGCTCGCGGCCAACGCCGAGGCGGGAGTCACGGCAATTGTCGGCGACGACACCGTGACCGTGGACGAAGCGATCGGGCAGCCCGCGGGAGATGTGGCCACGCAAATCGGCGTTGCGGCCTCTTGGCAGACGGTTCGCAGGCCCGAATTGAACTCGCTTTGCAACTGTTCGGGGGGCACACCCTCGACGAGCACCGAGCCTTCCAGCGGGCTGCCGCACACCTGCCGCGGCTCGCGAATCTGTTCAAATTCCCGCGGCGGTGGCACGTCGCTGACGGTGGTAGTCGTTGTGAAACTCGCCGCCGGCAGTGCGACGGCCTGGCCGGCGTCGGCCGTTGCATCGCCAAATTCAAATTCGAAATGAATCGGCAGTCGGAAGTGGCCGAGCGAGACCTGCTCCGATTGCCCGGCCAGCGCCAGGATTGCCACCGCCCCCACGAAGAATCCCAGAATCGTTTCACTGATGAGTCGGCCCATGACAACCTCCTTGTTGGCGTCCGCTAGCAGCCGCGCGATCCCGCGCGGGCCGGGATTATACGCACGCGGCCGGCGCGCCACCAAGGTCAAGCGATTGCCGCAGGGCGGAGAAATCCGTCATAATCGTGCCGCCACCTCGCCCGATTCCGCCTCCCATCGGATCTTCGTCATGTATTTCCGCCAGCTTGCTATCGGCCAGCTCTTGCTGCTTGCCGCGTCGGGATCGCTATTTGCCCAAGGCACGCCGCCGGCGCGCGGCCCGGTAGTGCTGACCGACGAGGCCCGCCGCGTGCATGCGGCCGGCTTTGTGTTCGACGGCCACAACGATTTGCCGTGGGAATTGCGGACGAAGGTCGGCGGTTCGTTCGTCAAGCGCGACATTCGCCAGCCCCAGCCGGCGATGCACACCGACATTCCGCGGCTGCGGGCGGGGAATGTCGGGGCGCAGTTCTGGAGCGTCTATGTGCCGGCCGAAACGGCCAAAAACGGCACCGCCCTGGCAACGACGCTGGAGCAGATCGAGCTCGTGCAAGAAATGCTCCGCCGCTATCCCGATGTGTTCGAGCAGGCCCGCACGGCCAGCGACGTGCTCCGCATCCAAAAGAGCGGCAAAATTGCCAGCCTGATTGGCGTCGAAGGGGGACATTGCATCGAGGACTCGCTCGAAAATCTCCGCCGGCTGCACAAGCTGGGCGCTGGCTATCTGACGCTAACCCACAGCGACACGCTCGCCTGGGCCGATGCCGCCACCGACAAAGGGAAGAGCAGCGGCTTGTCACCGTTCGGCGAGGAGGTTGTGCGGGAGCTGAACCGCCTGGGCATGCTGGTCGATCTGTCGCACGTTTCCGACGACACGATGCGCGACGCGCTGCGCATCAGCCGGGCACCGGTGATCTACTCGCACAGTTCGGCGCGGGCGATCGCCAACCATCCCCGCAACGTGCCGGACGACATTTTGAAGCTGGTGCAGGAAAACGGCGGCGTGGTGATGATCAATTTCTTTCCGGGCTTTGTAGTCTCCGAGTCGGCGGCGATTTTGGCCAAGATGTTCGACAAGAATCGCGAGTTGCGGGCCCAGTTTCCCAAGGAAGAAGACTTTCAGCGCGAGCGCAAGCGGTGGGAGGCCCAGAATCCCTATCCCGCCGGCAATCTGCACGACGTTGTTGATCACATCGAGCACGTTGCCAAAATCGCCGGCGTCGAGTCGGTCGGAATCGGCAGCGACTACGACGGGATTATGAAGGTGCCGGCACAGCTGGAGGATGTTTCGACCTATCCGCTCATCACGCAAGAGCTGCTCAACCGCGGCTGGAAGGCGGACGACATCCACAAAGTCATGAGCGGGAATATTCTGCGCGTGATGCAGCGAGCGGAAGAGGTTGCGGAGAAGCTGAAGACGGAAGGGAAGTAGCGAGTGACAGAATCATGGTCCACAGAATCATGCCCTGCCGAAACAGGATTGTGTGGACCATGATTCTGTGGATGCCGTGACGATCTTGATCGCGCTACCGCTCCGACTGCGGGATGTGAATCGCCGCGAAGCCGCAGACGCCGAAGCCGATGGGCTTCATTTTTTCGGGGCGCAGGCGGTCGGCGGGGTGGCCGTTGAAGTTGACGTAGAGCGTGCCGCCGTCGTCGCTGATTTTGATGCCGTAGGTGCCACCGGGGACAAAGCCGGTCGCTTCGTCGGAGGTGGGGGCCAGGAAAGCGAGCACCTTCCGCTGGCCGGTTTTCAGGTCGTACTGAATGACCGGCGTGCCATCGAGCCAGGCTTTGCCGTGAGCGCCGGGCAGGAAGTACATAAACCGCTCGTCGGGCGAGAGGGTGCAGACGGCCGTATAGGAACCGGCGAGCCAGCAGGGGCCGAGGAGCTTCAGCTCGCCGCTGGCGGGGCGAAAGCGATACAGTTCGGTCGTCTTGTAGGTGACGCCCCAGATTTCGCCCGCTTTGGATTCGGCCGTCGCACAGCGGATGCCGGGCGAATCGCCGAAGCTGGCGATGCCGGTGGTGATTTTGCCGGTGGCGGGATCGAGCCGGGCCATTCCCTCGCGGCCGTTGAAATAGATCGAGCCGTCAGCTGCCAGGGCAAACGCCCGGTTGAAGCCCACCATTCCCTCGGTTCCTTGATACACGGGTTTGCCGGTGGCGAGGTCGAGGGCGAACAGTGAGTCTTTGTCCCGGCCCGCTTCCAGGTTGCACCACCAGAGGCCCCGTTTGCTATCGACGAGCGACGTGGCGGTGCAGCGTTTGGCCGGCAGGCTGGCAAAGACCTCGCTCTTGCCGGTCTTGGGGTCGTAGCGATACAGCTGCCCGCCAGGGCACTGCTCGCTCCAGTGATAGTTTTCGTTGCCCGCCCGATTGCCGTCGTTCAGCGTGCCGCTGAAGTAAATCTTGCCGTCCGGCCCTTCGTCGATCTTGGCGTGAATTTTCGACCAGCGCGAATGGGGCTTGGTCGTCGGCACCAGCGAGTTCAGATCGACCACTTGCTTCAGTGTTTTGGCTTTCGGGTCCCAGCAATAGATGAAGCAGCGAGCGTCGCCACCGGCGTCGTCGCCGTGGTCGCCGATGCCGCAATAGACGCGGCCATCGCTGGCGAGGCAGATATCGCCCCAGCACGACCAGAGGCGGCGCTTATCGGCCTCCGGGCCTAAATCGCCATGGAGGGCGAGGTCCATGACCGGAGCCGTTTTGGCGACGACGAAATCGGCCGCGCCGGGCTTTTTGCGGGCTTCCTCGACGTTTATCGGGACTTGGAGCAAGGCATTCCCTTGCAGCGTGGCGACGCCATCCTTGTTGGCCCCTCCCAGCGGCGGCGGCCAATCGGCAGCTGGGGCGAGGCTGGGGAGGAGCGCGGAGCAAAACGCGAGCAGGGCAACACCCGAAAGAGTAGCGTTACGCATGGCCAAAGAATCCGGGGAGGTGGGAAGAAATCCAGGTGGGACCCTGAGTTTATCTGCTTGTCATCGGAGAAACCACCACATTTTCCGAAGGGTGGTTTGCCAAGTCGCCCCTTCAATCAATCAGCCCTTCAGCTTCTTGCCGCAGGCGGGCCAGGACTCGCGACTTGGCGATGAACACCGCGTTGACCGAGAGGCCGAGCCGAGCCGCGACCTCGGCCGGGCTGTTCCCTTCGAGCGCGACCATGCTAAATGCTTGCCAAGTACGCGGCTCGAACTCCCCTTTCAGCATTTCGAGCAGGCGGCGGGTGACGTGTCGGTCGTGCTCCTGGTCCCAAAGTTGGCTCATGCCGCTGGCGGGGTCTTCGAGTTGGGCCAAAAGCTCCTGAAAATCGCTGGTGCCGGTGGCGGCCGGCCGGCGCTTGCCGCCGCGCCAGTGGTCGCGGAGCACATTGACGGTGATCGTCCGCAGCCAGGCCCGAAAGGCCCCGACCCGCTGGTTGTGCTGAAACTCCGGCAACCGGCGGACGACCACCGCCAGCACTTCCTGCACGAGGTCATCGGCATCGTGGGCGAGCACTTCGTGGCGGCGGAGCCAGCCCCGAACCAGCGGTTCGTAGAGCTCGACCAGCCTGACCCAGGCGGGGGATTGCGGGTCGGCTTGGACCCTTCCGAGCAGACTGGCGGAGGTTTGCGACATGGGCCCATCCCGGCCGCGAAATGTGTGGCGACAGATCGTCCCACAGCCAGCCGTAAAAAGCTATTGAAAGTGCCGCCCCCGATTCGTACTATGTTAACTAGTGAGCAGCAGGCGCGTGAGGCGGTGCCTGCCGGATGGCTCGAACCGATGGGGCCGCTTCTTGTGAGAAGCGCCGCCCGTCGTCGGTTGACGCCGGCAAGTTCCGGCGGAATCAGCAGGGACCGGAGGCATGTACAGACCTGGCGATCGGGTTGTCTATCGGACAACCAAACACAGCGCCCATCCCGGCCCGCGAGCCGAGGCGGTGCAGCCCGAGCGGAACGGCGAGGGCTATTCCTACGACGTCAAGAAGTATTGGGTCGTCGTCGAGGTTCGGACCGACGGCACGCTGACCGTCGTCACCCGCCGCGGCAAGCAGCGCTCCGTCCCGGCGGCCGACCCGCGGCTGCGTCCCGCACGGTGGTGGGAGAATGTGTTTCTGGCCTCGCGATTTCCGCAGACGGAAGAGCGCGCCGACCGGGCGGTGCCGCTGGGGGAGTCGTCGCGTCGCGCGGGTTAGGGCCGAGTGCGGCGACGACCTTAGGCCAGCGCCTTCTCCAGCATCGACTCTCCTCTTTGCCAACTCCACTGGTGCCCGCCGTCGAAACGGTCGATGACGAGGCTGTCGCTTTCGCCGAGCGCGGCGTAAGGCTTTTGCATCCGGGCAATGGCGTCTTCCGCGCGGGCTGGATCAATCAGGCTGTCTTGCGAGCCCCATTCCCAGACGGCGGGGCGCGGGGCAATCAGCCCGCCAATTTCGGGCACGTCGCCAAATTGCAACAGCCCCGGAATGACCTGTGCCCCGCAGCTATAGCGACCCAAAATCCGCTCTTGCAGCACATTGAGCGCGCCGGAAACGACGGCGGCCTTGATCCGCGGCTCGACGGCGGCGGCGAGCATCGTCATCCGCCCGCCATACGACAGGCCGGCACAACCCAGCCGCTCGGTATCGACATCGTCGCGCCGGGCGAGTAGCTCCAAAGCCCACAATGCGTCGCGCAGGTTCTCGGCGATCAGCAGCTTGCCCAGCAGTTGCAGCCGAATAAACGAAATCCCGCAGGCATCTTGCTTGCCGTAAGCATCCGGGCCATCCAGGCGACGGCCAAA
Organism: Pirellulaceae bacterium; assembly: GCA_033762315.1. GTDB lineage: Bacteria > Planctomycetota > Planctomycetia > Pirellulales > Pirellulaceae > CAYLLN01. Next base: position 4,378 of record JANRLS010000188.1, on the reverse strand, counting down.
CGGCGTGAAGCAAGGCGTCGCGACGACATATCCCGCCCGCACCATTTTCAGGCCCGAATTTTCCCCCTCGGCAATTGCCAGGTTGCCGCGCGGACCGTGGCCATGCAGCATCAAGAGGCCCGCCCGCCGCCGCTGCGCTTTCACCGAGGGGGTAAGCACGGCAACCGGCAACGTGGGATATCCTTCGGCCGAGAGCAGCAACTCCTCGCGGGTGTGGTCTGCCTTCTCGACGCGATTCTCGACCACTGTTTGCCACGTCTTCGGCGGGGCGAAGTCTCCCAGGAGCGACCGCAGCTTATCGCCGAATTGCCGCTGCCAGGCGGTGGCTTCGGCGGCGGTGGAGCCGGTGAATCGCATCGCCAGGGGCGCGAGGTTCGCCTCTTGCCGGATGCGGCCATGCACATCGACCGGCGCGGCGACTTCACCCCGCGCGTCGCGCAAGATGCTGGTTAGGCCCCACGAGGCACCGGCCAGCAGCATTTCACGACGAGGCAAGAACCCGGGCATGGCGTCACTTCAGTTCTCGAATGTAGAGATTGCCGAACTCCACGATTTCGTTGTGATGCTGCAATCCAATCGGACCGCGGTTGGGAATGCCGGGAAGCTGGGCATTGTCGATGATTCGCTTGCCGTTGAGGACGACGCTCACGCGATCGCCGCGGAGGGTGATCTCGAAGCGATTCCACTTGCCGAGCGGGGCGTCGGCGGCTTCGCGTGGCGTGCAGGCGGCGCGCTGGGCGGCCGAGAGCTGTTTGTTGGTGCGGAAGGCGGTGATTTCGCCCGACCCGACCGGGTAGCAGCAGATGTTGATTTGGGCGTCTTCGGTGCCGCGAAGCAGGATGCCGCTGTTGCCGGCGTCGCTAACCTCTTTCAGCACCGGCTGGCCGGCGTCATCAAGCTTGTCTTCGCCGCTGGGCAGGACCACCGGGTACTTCTTCTTCACCGGTTTACCGGGGAGTCGCCAATCGACAATCATCTCGAAGTCGCCATATTCCCTCTCCGTCCAGAGGTGCTTTGCTTTCGGCTCGGCCGCTTCGCTTTTGCTGTCGTAGGCGAGAATCCAATTCTTGGGCTGCCAATGCCCCGCGTGGCCGGCGGTCTGCTTCCAGCCGTCAAGATTGAGGCCGGTGTACATCGGCACGAAGCCGCGGCTTTCGTGGGCGATTTCCGCGGGGGAGGGGTTCGTCGAAGGAAGCTCCTTGATTCGCAAGTTGCGAAAGTGGCATTCCGAGCCTTCCGATTCGAGACAGATATAGCCCTTGCGCGGGCTGCATTCAGTGCCGCCAGAAACTTCCTTGCCGTTGACCGCCAGCTTGATCGTGCCGCTTTGGCAGGTGACGCGGTAGTGGTTCCATTCGGGCGAGGGCTTGCAGCGCTGCTCGCTGGGCAAGCAGCGCATCGCTCCCTGGGGATGGGGGCGGTCGGGCTTCATTGTTGCGCCCCAAATGGCGAATACATCGCCGTGGCTCGTGTAGGCTTCCGTATTGCGGCCATCCAGCACCTGCACCTCAATTCCCCGGCTGAACGGTGTGCCAACGTCAGAAACCGGATCGCCCCAGATAAACACCCCCGCATTGCCGCCGGCTTTGAGGTGCCGCCATTCCAGTTCCAGGATGAAATTCTCGTACATCCGCTCGGTGCGAATGGTCCCGGTTGGCAGGCCGGTACTGACGAGGATGCCGTCCTGCACCGTGAAAGTATCCGGCGCGACATTCACATTCGCCCAGCCGGTCAAATCCTTGCCATTGAAAAGCGGTACGAAGCCATCTTCGTCGGCGGCCCAAGACCACCCGCCGCCAACCAGCAAAATCAATCCGCAGCGCAGCACGCTATTCTTGTTCATGGCGAATCTCCCTTTGCCAGAACTGTACCACTAGGGACGGCCCGGTTCCATTGCTACGATGGCCCGAGAAGGCTTCACCGCCCGTTCGATTGGCTCGCGATTCAGGACTTGTCCCCATGCCGCGCCTTTTGGAAAACTCAACCGGCCCCGTGAAGGGACGGTTCGCGATCGTCGTTTCGCGCTACAACGAGCACATCACTGGCAAGTTGCTCGCCGGCGCGGTCGAAACCCTACATGCCGCGGGAATCCCCGACGACGCCATTGACGTCGCTTGGGTGCCCGGTGCCTGGGAGTTGCCGCTAATCGCCCAGCGGCTGGCTCGCTCGCATCAATATGTGGCTGTCCTCTGCCTCGGCGCGGTGATCAAGGGGGAAACGACTCACGACGAGCACATCAATCGGCAAGTGAGCCTGAGTCTGGGACAAATCGCCCTCGATACCGGCCTCCCCGTGCTGTTTGGCGTGCTTACCTGCAACACCCTCGAACAAGCCATCCACCGCTCCGGCGGCAACGTCGGAAATAAAGGCTCCGAGTGCGCCCAGGCCGCCCTCGACATGGTCCGGCTCCTGGCCCGCCTGGCGGAGTGAGGCTAGTTGCGCACCGCGCGGACGACACGGGGAAGATTCGCGAGGTCTTTCGTTACGGTTGCGGGTTCGAAGCGGCTGTCGCGGGCGATCAGCTCAACGACCCGCGGGGCCAGTTGCGGGCTGATTTCGAGCACCAGCAGCCCCTTGGGAAGTAGCCGCTCGGCCGCCTGCGGAATGAGCCGCGCGATCACCTCGCTGCCAGTGGGGCCGGCGACGAGCGCCAGCCGCGGCTCGTGGTCTTTCACCTGCGGCGACATCGCGGCCAGCTCGGATTCGGCAATGTAGGGGGGATTGCTGGCGATCACCGCATAGTGTGGCTCGGCCGGCAGGGCGGCCAAAAGGTCGCTGGTGACGAACTCCACTTGCTCGGCGACACCGAGCGCGGCGGCATTCGCTTGGGCCACCGCCAGCGCGGCGGGGCTGATGTCGAGTGCGGTCAGGCGGCAAGTAGGGGCGTGTTTGGCGATGGCCAGCGCGATCGCCCCGCTGCCGGTGCCGACATCGGCCACTAGCGGCGGCACGGCGGAAGCGGGGAGCGCCTTGAGGTGGTCGAGCGCGGCGATGACGACGAATTCCGTTTCGGGACGGGGAATGAGGACATCGGGGGTCACCGTTAGCTTGAGCGAATAAAACTCTCGATGGCCAATCAGATAGGCCACCGGCACGCCCGCCGCGCGGCGCTTGACCAGCTCGCGAAACTTCGCCCGCACGTCGTCGGCCACCACCTGATCGAACGCGGCATAGAGCATGATCCGCTCGCAACCCTTGGCGGCGGCAAGCAGCACCTCGGCATCGAGGCGGGGATTTTCGGACCCATGCCCCTTGAGAAAATCGGCCGTCCAAGTGAGCAGGCGCAGGATGGTCCAGGCTTCGGGCTGCGACATGACGGCTCCCTGGCAGCCGTGGCTACTTCTTCTTCTCGACGTGCAGTGTGTGCTTGCGAACGCGGGGGGAATACTTCTTCAGCTTCAGCTTTTCGCCCCCCGGCTTGCGGCGGAGGGTGTAGTTGATGTCCCCCGTTTCCTCGCACACCAAAAAGACGACTTCAGCCTTCTTCTTACTCTTAGCCATGACACGAACCCGGTAATCGTTGGAGGGAAGCCCCGTATTCTAGCGTCGCCAGGGCGAGCGGTATACCCCTAGGGGAAGGTGCTGGCCGCCCGTGCCCGAAACTCTCAAAAGCTCGAAAGAATGGCCAGCTTTTCCGCCATACCGGCCGAACGGGGGTGGCCCGCCGACTTAACACACCGGGACGACCTCCAGATCCCGACTCCGGGGGGGCCGCCACTTGTCGCCTGCGCGGCGTCCTTCCCTTGGGCGTTTTGGTCCTTTCCTTCTTTTGCGATTCCCTCCCGGACAGGATCACGAAAGCAGGAAAGAGCGAACTCGCGAAGAGGAAATCCCAGGGAAAGGCCCAGTGCTTCACAAGCTCAAATCATGCAACCGGTTATAGCAAGCTCTCGAGAAGTAGCCGCAGCTTTCGCAACTCGCCGACGTGATCGACATCGGGCATTTCGGTGATGTTCACGCACAAGGACCGGTTGTACTTGAACTTTTGCAGCTGGTTGATGATCCGCCCGTATTCGACTTCCCCCTGCCCGACCCGCACCTGGAAGGCTTTTTTGCTCGTGTCGCGGAGGTGGGTGTGATAGATGTACTTGTTGAGCTTGTCGTAGTTTCGCCCTTGCAGCGGCCCGCAAATAAAGGCGCTTGGATCGAGCGTGATGCCGAGCCCCTTCACGTTGTCGCAGAGATTTTCGATGGTGTCGGGGTTTTCCGACAGCCGGCCGACCTGGCTCTTCATGCCGACGCGCACACCATGCAGCGTGGCGATATCGACGAGGCGGCGGAGATGCTCGATTTCCTCGTTGAACGGCGTCCCTAATTCACTCGACGGCACGGTGAGCGTGACTACCTTGGCAATGCGGGCCAGCTTGCAGATGGCGGT
>JANRLS010000187.1:0-3493 GCA_033762315.1 Pirellulaceae bacterium | reverse complement strand
AGTGGAGCGCTCGATAAGCTGGCTCCAGAACTTTCGGCGTCTTGTCACGCGTTACGAGTACCATGCCCATCTCTTTCACGGATTCGTCCAGCTTGCGTGCCTCATCGTCGTCCTAGGACGGTTTTGAAATACGCTCTAGCGTCGCGACCGGGTCACCGGCGGTCACTTCTTGCCCTTCAACGACGAGTAGCTGCTCGACGACTCCTTCGACCAGTGCCGACGCCATGACCGGCGTTGGACGCGGCTCGATCCACCCGGCCGCCTGGAATAAGGGCGTCCCCGCCTGCTGGACCTCGGCCCGCGTCAAGATCACGGGCACAACGGTCACCAGCTTGGCCGGCAGCCAGTGATTGCGTGCCGACCAGCCCACGACACCTGCGAAACCCAGCACAATCACCAGCGGAACTACCCAGCGCGTGAGCCAGGCCCGCCTTCGCGGCAGCGGGGAGGAACCCGCTGCCGGTCGCTCGATTGCCAGTTGTCGTAAATCAACAGGGGAAGCCATTGCAGGTCTCGCTCGCAGGCATAGCTAATTGCGGACAAACACGCCATCCGCCAGAACCGTCAGGTTGCCGGCCTCATCGCGCTGAGCCCGGCCATGCACCACGACCGTTTGCAATTCCTTCAGGCCCAACAATTGGCGCGCATCCGTGGCGACTGTCTTGCCGCTTCCGTCCACAAATTTGACTATGGCCTTGTTGTTGGGGAGCTGGTCCGCGTCACAGCAATAATCCCAGGGCGTGGGGCACCCTTCGTCCGCGCCACAGGGCTTGAGTGCGCTGTCAACAACCAAAAATGCCGCTTGGCCCTCGATCCAGGGTTTGGCATCGCCGCCGATGCGACCGACCAGCGTCACCTCGTCCGCATCCTTGGCACTGGCCCGAGCTTCCTTCACGCCCTTCGCGGCGGCCGGCTCAGTCGCCAGCAAAAATGCCTGGCCTTCGGCGGATGGTCCCGCGGAAGCAGGAGGGGCAGCGGGGGTTCCACAGCCGGCGAGGCTACCAAATCCAATCACGGTGGCCAGCACCGTCAGCATCCACTTTGTCCTGAACATGGGTCTTTCTTTCTGAAAAATGGGGCGAAACGAAAATCAAATGGCCTTGAGGCCCTCGACGACGGGATAGCGCATTGCCTTCACCGCCGGCGGGATCGCTCCGATCAATCCCAGCAGCAAGCCGACGCCACAGCCGACCAGCACGGCCAGACCGTCCACGCGCAGCGCGAATGCGCCCATCGTGAACCGGACGGCCGTGCCGTTGACCAGTGCGAGGGCAACCACCGCGGCGTTCAGCGACGCGGTCATGGAAAGCAGGGTTGCCTCCTGAATGAGGCTGATAACGATCGCGCGCCGGCGAAAACCAACGGCTTGCAGGGTGGATAGCTCGCGAACGCGGCCGACCACCGCTCCGTACATCGTGTTGAGCCCGGCGAACACGCCAGCGCCCGCGACAAGCAGCACCACCACCCAGCCCAGCATTCGCACGGGCTGATAGTGCTTCTGCAGGGCCGCATAGTAGGCCGTTTCGGCAACTGCTTGCAGCTCCAAGTCGTACCGCTCTTTGCAAAACAGCTCCACATCGGCTGGGGCGGCTCCTGCTGACAGCCCCACGGCCACGAGGCTCAAATCCTGTCGTTTCAGAATCGTCTGAAGTTCGGCGAGCGGAGCCCAAATTTCGGACTCAAACGCCGCGCCGCCGGCCGTGAACTGGCCGCTGATTCGCCACTCCCGGCCGTCGAAGCGGATAGTTTTGCCAATTTGCAGGAGTTCTGCGTCGCAGCCAAGTTTCGCTGCGGTGAGTCGTCCGACCAGAATCTCGCCCGCACCAGGCCACTTTCCCGCGAGCAATTGCACCTGCCGTCTGAGCAGCGGGGTCGCTGGCGTCACGCCTCGGACAATTCCAAACATGCCTGGCGCATCCGCCGCGGTTTGGACCTTCGTACCGATGTAGAGTTCGGGCGCGACATAACTGGTGCCAAAACGCTGCTCGATGCCATCCAGACTGGCGGCCAGCAACCCGGCTGTCCGGGCAGGAATGGCCGAATTCTCCATGTCGGCCGCTGCTCCAATCGAATAAACTAGCACCACTCGCTCATCGCCGCTAACGGCCAGCGAGCTTTCCAGTCCGCGAATGAAAGCGACCACTACCAGCACTAGCAGTACCACCGTCGAGAGCGCCGCCAGTGTAAGCGCACTGCGAGCAGGCCGGCGGAAGAGATTGCGGATGCCGTACTCCCACGGCAATAGTCGTAGTCGGAACACTTTTCAGCCTCGCTCTTCGCAATCCCAACCAAGGAAATATCTTACGAGCCGAATAAGGCCGCGCAGATTGGATTTTCGAGCGACCACGAACAACCTGGCCGGTGCCAGCCGTTCACAGGCGCTGCGCGCTGCAAGAAGAGCGTCTAGACGAGCAGTGAGCAAATCGCGATGCGAGTCAGCCGGCCACCGTCATACGGTGGGGGCGGACAATCACGATTGGCGCTCGGCAGAGGCGCGGTCAGTCCCAGCGTTACCGCGGGATCGACTGCCCCAATCCAGAAAGAGATTTGTGAAGAAGCATCGGCCGAAGAACGCACCGCTGCATCGAACACCACCCCTTCACACAGACACGAGCGGCCATCCTCGGCCGGACCCGGCTGTGGGTGCTGTTGATCGCTGGCGGAATTCGGTGTCTCGGCAGACGCGCGAGCTCGACAATGTTCACAACAGGAGGGACGATCGACGCTTGCTGCTGCTCGCGCCACCGCCAATTTGACCGCACAATTGTACGGACAAATCAGAAGTGCGAAGATCGTCAGACAAACCAGCATGGTCCGCATGGGAATGTTACCGCCGGAGCAGCAACCACTTGTTTCCCTAAAGTCTAGCTCTGGATGCTCGCCCCTGCAACGCAGTCAGTCGCTTGCTAATCCATCCGGGCGCTCGAAATCAGCTTGATGAACTCGGCGTTGGTTTTGAACCGGCCGAGCTGCTTGGTGAGCTGCTCCATGGCATCGACGGGGTGCATGCTGGAGAGGGTGCGGCGGAGCATGGTTACGGCGTGCAAGGTGTCGGCATCGAGCAGCAGCTCTTCGCGGCGGGTGCCGGATTGAGTGACGTCGATGGCGGGCCAGACGCGGCGCTCGGCGAGCCGGCGGTCGAGCACCAGCTCCATGTTGCCGGTGCCCTTGAACTCCTGAAAGATGACCTCGTCCATCCGCGAGCCCGTGTCGATCAGGCAGGTCCCCAGGACGGTGAGCGACCCGCCCTCGTCGAACACCCGGGCGGCGCCGAAGAGACGCTTGGGCACCTCCAGGGCGCGCGAGTCCACGCCGCCTGACATCGTCCGCCCGCCGTTGCCGACGTTCTTGTTGTAGGCCCGCGCCAGCCGGGTCAGGCTGTCGAGCAGGATGAACACCTGCTCGCCCTGCTCGGCGAGGCGCTTGGCCCGCTCGATGACCAGCTCGGCGGTGCGGGCGTGGTTGGCGGCGTCGCGGTCGGCGCTGCTGGCCA
>JANRLS010000186.1:0-10780 GCA_033762315.1 Pirellulaceae bacterium | reverse complement strand
CGGGCGATTCACGATGACCCGCTCTTGCCGGGTTTCCGTTTCGTTGACCCAGGTGACGCGGTCGTAGCTATCGTCGCGAAAGCTGGTTTCGACCACCGGCTTGCGGACAATGAACCGCTCCTCGCGGGTGGCGGTTTCGGTCACGGGCCGAGCGACGGTGAACGTCCGCTGCCGCGTTTCCGTCACCCACTCAGGCCGCTGGGTGGTGACCTGCCGCTCTTCGAGTACCGTCTCGAATTCGAGGCGATAGGTGGTGACCGGAACCTGGTCGTACACCGTCTTTTGGACGATGCGATACGACGGTCCGCAGCCGCAGGTTTGGGCCTGGGCCGGCAGGGCGAGGCCCAGGGCCGGCACGCTCGCTAGAGCGCCGGCAACGAAGATTCGGGGGATGAGGTTCATAACGCTTCTCACACTTTCCAGGGTTGCAAGCTCACTCGGTGCTCGGACCAGAATCCTCCTGCCGGCCGCGCCAACCACGCCAGGGCCGCGCCGTCAAAGCGCGGAGCCTCCACAACAGAGTTTGCCGGACAACGGGCCGGCACGCAAATGGATTCTTGGCGTGCCGACCGCGCGAGAGTAGTTAAGTAATTGAAGCATCAAACTTTACGACTTGCAAAATTTTCTGAAGTTTTTTTTCGCCGCGGCCGAAGCGGATCGAGGCTGGTTTTTCCGAAGCTTTTTGCTAGCCACCAGTTGCGTCGCAAGTTTGCGCAGTCGCTACAACCGCTACAACCGGCAGGGTCCGTTTAGCTGTCTCCGCAGGCCGGAGCTTATTGTTCGCGCAGCACGCGACGAAGGCAAATTCCGGCGCGCATTTCCTCGGCGAACTTGAGTGAATCTTCCGCACGAAACTGGAATCGGAGCTTCTGCTTCAGGCCGAGCTTACGCCATGCTGGCTGCGATTTGCCCTCAAGTTGCTGATAGCAATGGCCGACAGCAGCCGGCATCGTAGTTGGCGGTTGCTGCCGAATGGGCGTTGTCAATTCAGGCCAACGCGAGGTCCGCGTGACTGCGCGCCGAGTGCTTTGCTTGGACACGAGCGGCGCTTGTTGAGGCGCGCAACGTTCCGCCAAGACAGCGGGGTTCCGGCCGACCGCTGGGAAACGGCCGCTCTACAGCGCCAGCGGCTCGCCGGCGAGTTGCCGCTCGGGGCGGGTCAGGTCGTACATGGCGTGGATCAGGGCGATGTCGCAGGGACGCTGCTGGACGTTGCGGCGGGCGAACATCCGCTGCTGGGTGGCGATCATCACTTCGGCGGGCAACTCGGTCACCTGGCCGAACAGGCGGGCATAGTTGACGAAGCTCGGCACGTTGGTCGTCACGAAGCCATAGAGCATCGAGCAGCAGCCGACCGTTTTGCCGGTGAAAATGCCGGTGTTGATGGCACTCTTGGCGTAGTCGCCGAGGATGCAGCCGACGAACTGCATGCCGGTGGCGACCGATTCGCCGCGATACTCCATCTTCACGGTGCCGTAGGTGTTTTTCAGGTCGCTGTTCGACGTGCCGGCCCCCAGGTTGATCCAACTGCCGAGGTAGCTGTGGCCGAGAAAGCCGTGGTGCTGCTTGTTGGTGTAGGGCTCGACGATCGAGGCTTCGATCTCGCCGCCGATTTTGGTGGTGTGGCCGAGGGCGACGGCATCCTTGATCGCAGAATGCTCGATCACGCGGGCTTTGGGTCCGAGATACGCCGGGCCGCGGAGGAAACAATGCGGTCCGACAGCTGCCCCTTCATCGAGCAGCACTGGCCCTTTGCTGGTGTCGGTCACGACATACTCGCCAATCGTCGCCCCTTCAGCCGCGAACACGCCGTCGGCGATTTCCTGGAAGCGTCCGCCTTCCAGCCGATGAGCGAGGCTCTCGCCGATGATCTCCAGATGATGACGAACGACATCGTGCGGATAGGTAAACAGCGGCAGCTTGGCGGCGGTCTCAGGGAGCATGCCGACGAGCGAGTTGGCCAGATATTTCAACCAATGCTCGACTTCGCCATTCGGCGGCGGCGCGGGGCCGCGCGGGCCGATCATCGCCGCCGCGAGCGCTCCATCGCAATAGATCGCCGCGGTTTCCAAGCCATTGACGAGCTTTTTTAGTGAGTGATACGCAGCCACCGACGGAACGAGCCGCGAATTGACGAGCAGGGCGGGCGTTTCGATCGTCGGGCGGCGGCGGTCGATCTGGGGAAAATCGAGCTCCTGAATCTGCGCGAGGTGCGGCCGCACCACTCCTCGCAGCGGCGCGCCGGTTTCGTCGCTAAGCCGCGCCAGCCAATCGATTAGCCGGTAGCTCGCGCAGCTGATCGCATAGCCCGGCCTGCCGATGGTGATCGGGTGTAAGCGGCTGAGCTGGTCGTCCTCGAAGACGATGATCTGCATGGGGAATTTCAGAGGTCCGATTGTTCTCGTTCCCAAGCTCCGCTTGGGAACGCCAGGTTGGAAGCTCCGCTTCCCGATTCGCCCAGCGTCTCCCAAGTGTAGGTCGCGGGTGGGAGACCGACCAAGAGCAAGTGGAGCGGTGATGGCGAAGCGGAGCTTGGGAACCAAAGATGCGACAATCCGCGACTCCCGTCACTCCGCCATCGCGAAATCGGGCACCAGCAGCCCCTCGCTCGCCCCATTCAGCGGGGCGGGGGCGACAAAATGGCCGGGGGTCAGCCGCTCGTTGAGCGCGGCGAGCCCCTGGCAATTGACGATCCCCCGCGGGTGGCGGTCGCGAACGACAACGGCAATCGCGGTGGGGTGACTGGTGAAGAACTCCATCAACTCGGAGAGGGGGGTCGCCTCGTCGAACCGCTGGACATCGCTCGTCATCACTTGCCGCACCAGCCGCACGGAGTTCCCCCCGCGGGATCGGCTGGAGCGGGAGCGAACCGCCTCCAAGAGTGCCGGCGTCACCAGCCCAGCTAGCCGCCCGTCGGCATCGACGACCGGAATCGCGGCGAGTCGCGTCAGCTCGACCAAGGCCTGCGCCTGTTCGATGGTTTCGTCCGCGCCGAGCGTGACGGCGCAGGGCATCATCACGTCGCGGGCGGTCGTGGTCGCGAAGAGCTTTCCTCCCTCGGCCAGATCGGCCCATTCCTGCGTATCGCGCTCGACATGTTCGCCCGCGATGGCGCAGTTGCGACCCGACGACTTCGCCAATTGCAGCGCCCGCTCGGCACGCCCCAGCAGCGGCTCGACCGCCTCACCAGCGGTCAGCGTGGCCAGGCCAATGCTGGCGGTCAGTCGCAGCGGCTGGACGCCGGCCTTGAACTCATGGGCGGCCAGCTTCGCGAGCAGTTCGGTGGCCCAGGCGATGCCGCTCGCGCCTGCCGGGGGGTCGCTCGTGGAAAGGATCGCCAGACGATCGTCTCCCCAGCCAGCCACCTGCAGCGATTCGCCGCATTGCTGGCGGACAAACGCCGCCGCGCCGTGCAGCACTTCGCGGGCGGCGGATTGGCCATGCTGCCGCTCGATCCGGCGGAAGTAGTCGAAATCCAAGAACGCGAGCCACCCGCCGGCGGTTTCCTCCGCCAGGCTTGCATTCAGCCGGCCGAGCAGTTCCCCCTTGGCGGGAAGTCCGGTGGCCGCGTCGATGCCGGTTTGCTCGGCCAGACGGCGCTCGAATTCGATGACGCGCGCGCCGGCGCGCAAGCGGGCGAGCAATTCTCCAAATACGAGGGGCCGGGCGAGGAAGTCGTCATAGCCCGCTTCGAGTGCTTCGGTCAGCCCGCTGACATCGACCGCCGAAGTGATCCAGAGCGCGTAGGTGTAAGTCGTCGAATTCCCCTTGCGAATCTGGCGGGCGAGTTGCAACTGAGCCGGTTGCCCCGCTCCGGCATCGACGAGCAAGAAGTCGGGGGTGGCCGCTTGGGCCGCCGCCAGGGCCTGGTTCGCGTCGGCCGCCTGCGCGAGTTGGTAGCCAAAGGCCTCCAGAAACCGCGACAAACGCCGGGCGAGCAGGCGGTCGGCCGAGACAATCAGGATCGCAAGCGTGGGGGTCATGAGGAACTCGTCGCGAAAGCGGCGCACCAAAAGGCACTTCAACTGTAGGTCAAAAAATGGCCCGCGAAAATTTTGCCCGCACGCCCCGCAAACGTGACCTAGATTTGCGTTGGGCCGTTCGGCTCACAGGGGCGCGGTTGCACGTCGCTCGCTGCCAGGCTAATCCACTTCGCATTCGCGAATTTTCCTTACGCTTGTCGGAAGCCTCGTCACGAGGCCCTAGCGACCATGCGCACCAAGCCCTTGCCCGGCGCGGCGACTCCCTTTCCGTGGCTCACCCGCGAGACCGCCGGCCAGCCGCCGCAGCGGATCGATCTCGACGACTTTCCGTTCGTGCTAGGTCGCAACGAGTCGTGCGACTTTCAGGTGCTGTCGTCGCGCGTCTCGCGCGAGCATTGCGAGATCGTCCGCGATGGGGCCCACTTCAAACTTCGTGACCTGGGAAGCACCAACGGCACGTTCGTCAATGGCCAGCGGATCGACGAGGTCCGCCTGCGCGATGGCGACCTGGTCGTGATCGCCGATGTCGAATTCTGCTTCGGCAGCAGCGAAGAAGCGCAGGCCCGCCGGACCGTCACCCAGCCCATGGCGGCGGGAGACACGGGCGACGCGAACGAGCCCGACGAGGACCATGCCGGTCGCGATTTCGTGCAGGCGGTTCGCGCGCTGCATGAGTCGCTTCTGTCGCGGGCGGTCCGCAATCGCTTTCAACCGATCGTCGAACTCGATGGACATCGCTGTGTGGGTTACGAGGCGCAGTTTCGACCGCAATCGACCGAGCCCGTGCCGGCGCAGCGCCTCTTGGCGGCGACCGATTGCCGCCTGACCGAGCGGATGGCGCAGCTGCATCGGCTGGTGGCGGCCGAGCACGTGGCGAAGCTGCCGGTGGGAACGCTGCTATTCGTCAATCTGCAGCCGGCCGAAGTCGGGGCCGATGCCCTGCCCGATTCGCTATTGCGACTGGCGCGGCTGGCGGGCGGGCGGCCCATCGTGGCCGAAATTCCCGACAGCGCGGTGGTCGATATTCCGTACTTTCGCGACTTCCGCGACCGCCTGCGGAGCCTCGGCATCGCGGTCGCTTACGACGCCTTCGCCGGCTCGCCGCACCAGATCGCGGCGCAGGCTGCCTTCGCGCCGGACTATCTCAAGCTGGCGAGCGTGCTGGTCCGCGGCGTCGATCGGAGCACCCAACGGCAAGAGCAGATTCGCGCTCTGGTCGCTGCCGCCCGCGAGTCGAAAATCGAGCTGATCGCCGGCGGCGTGCATACCGATAGCGAAGCCCAAACCTGCCGCGAGCTCGGCTGCCGACTTGGCCAAGGAGACCACTTCGGCCGGGCCCAAACGATTGATTGGCCGATCGAAGCGTAGGGACCCGCGCGGGCCTACGCCTGCGAGATCGGCAGATACCGGTTGGGACTGGTCAGCACCAAGATCGCCGCCGCGGTGCAAAAAGTGCGGCTGGTGATGCAGTGATGGCCGGTCCAACTGCCGTCGCTATTTTGCACGCCGACGATCTTGTCGCGCATGGTGGGGAACCAGGTGCCCCAGTCGTCCCCTCCTTTTTGCAGCATCGTCTCGGTAATCAGGTGGAAGGCGAGATACTCTTCGCCGCCGGCCTGCGAAAACGCGGTGTTGTCCTTGGTCACGAGTTGCTTCACGTCGGCGAGCGCCTTCTTCGCGATCGGGTCGTCGTCGAGTCCCATCGCATACAACACGCGAATGCCGGTGGCGTTTTTATAGAGCGTGTGCATCCAGCTTCCTTGGTGCTGGGCGAGATTGACGCGCATCTGCTCGACGAGGTGCTTGGCGGTGGTTTCAGGCGAGTTGCCCACCTTGATGCCCGCATAATGCGAGGCTCGCAGCGCGACCCAGCCCATGACCGTGCCGAGCATCGGGGCCCACGATTGATCCCCCCAGTGCCCCACCGCCGTTTGCGAGCCGACGATTGCGGCCACGACGCGCCGCAGGCCGGTGCGGACCGGCTCGGTGTCCCAACCTTCGCCGATCACCTCGGCCAAAAAGAGGGCGGCGAAAAAGCTGTGGGCGTGGCGGCCAATCTTGTTTTGCAGTTGCGTGCCGGTGAGTGACGTGATGTCGTCGGCCGGCATGTTCTCGGTCGCGCGGAGAATGAACGACAGGATGCGTTGCACTTCGCGGCTTTTGGGGCCTTCGACCGGCGTGTTCCCCTGCGCCATGAGGGCCAGGCCGACCATCGCCGTGCAGCCGATGTCGGTGGGCTGGCCGATATCGACCCCGCAACCGCCGTCGCGATGCATGGCCTGCATCAGCCACTTATCCCCCCGTTCGACCGCCCGCTCGCTTTGCGGGGTGAACTCGCTCCAGGTTGCTCCCTCGACTCCTTTGGGTGCCGGGGCGGGAGTTTGAGCCTGGGCCAAGAGGGCCGGCAGGGCGAGCGAAGTGGCACTGGCGGAAGCCAGCCAGCGGCGGCGCGAGACGTTCATCTTTCGTCCTCCCGGTGCTGTTCGCAGCGGTCCTTGGCCCAGCGGCATGGCCCCAGGCGAGCCGCGGGGCGCGAGACTTTATTGTCTGACGCCCAACCTGCCGCGTCAACGCGCGGTTTCCGAATTGCGTGCGGTTGGTACATTGAAGCGTCGTTGCCGGCGGGCACGAGGCCCAGCGCCCGGCGACGTTTCTGGCGGGCGATACTCGGATCGGGGCCAAAGTTTCGGCTCGGGGACATGCCAATCACTCTTTCCGCCAGGTAAATCCCTCATGGAATTCGACACGCTCACGCTGTCGCGGCTGCAGTTTGCTCTGACGATCATGTTTCACTATTTGTTCCCGCCGCTGTCGATCGGCCTGGGAACGCTGATGGTGCTGATGGAAGGGTGGTATCTGCGAACCGGCGACCCCGACTATCAGGCGATGACGAAATTCTGGACCAAAATCTTCGCCGCCAACTTCGCGGTCGGCGTGGCGACGGGGCTCGTCATGGAGTTTCAGTTCGGCACGAACTGGTCCCGTTATTCCCGCTTCGTGGGCGACGTTTTTGGCTCGGCCCTAGCGGCGGAAGGGATTTTCGCGTTCTTTCTCGAATCGGGTTTTTTGGCGGTGCTGGTGTTCGGGTGGGATCGCGTTTCGCCGCGAATGCACTTCATCGCCACGCTCATGGTGGCGATCGGCTCGATGTTCTCGGCGGTTTGGATCGTGATCGCCAATTCGTGGCAGCACACACCCGCCGGCTATCACATTGTCATGCATGCCGGCCGGCCGCGAGCCGAGATCGACGACTTCTGGGCGATGGTCTTCAACCCCAGCTCGATGCACCGGCTAGGGCATGTGATTCTGGGGGCCTATATCCTCGGGGCGTTCTTCGTGATGAGCGTGCAGGCGTGGTACCTCTTGCAGCGAAAGCACGAGCAGTTCGCCCGCAAAGGCTTCACGATGGCGCTCTGGTTCGCGGCGATTTCGTCGCTCCTCATGGGTCTCAGCGGACATTTTCAGGCTCGCAAAGTGGCCGAAACGCAGCCCGCTAAGCTGGCCGCCTTCGAGGGACATTTTCACCAAGGCACCGGCGGCACCGAGATGTATCTCTTCGGACTGCCGAACGTCCGCGAAGAGCGGGTCGAGTTCGGCATCGCGGTGCCGGGGCTGCTTAGCTTTCTGGTGTATGACGACTGGACCAGGCCCGTGCGAGCCCTCGATCAGTTTCCCAAGGAGGACCGGCCGCCGGTGCTCATTCCGTTCATCACCTATCACGTCATGGCGATGCTCGGCGGGTTCTTCGTCGGCATTACGGTGCTCGCGCTCGGACTCTGGTTTTGGGGCAAGCTCTTCACGCAGCGGTGGCTCTTGTGGGTTTTCGTCTTCGCGGTGATTACTCCCTACATCGCCAACCAGGCGGGCTGGGTCGCGGCCGAAGTCGGCCGCCAGCCGTGGGTGGTGTATGGCCTCTTGCGGACGAGCGACGCCTTTTCACCCAGCGTTTCGGCCGGCGAAGTCGCGGCGTCCATCGTCATGTTCGGTTTTGTCTATCTGCTGCTCTTCGCGGTGTGGGTGTATGTCATCCACGGCAAGATCCAGCACGGGCCCGATCCGGCCGACTTGGGGCCGCAAGGGACCGGCATGAGCGACATTTATGCCGCTGCCGCCCGCCGCGGCGACCCGGGCAAATATTCGCTGACTCAGCCCGATAAGAACCCGCCCACGAGCTGAGGTTATTCGCTCGCTTGCACGTGGGCCTCGACGAACCAAAGGTACTTATCGAGCTCGCGCGAAATGCCGGTGAAGAGATCGGCAGTGTCCTTATCGCCGAGCTTATCGCTTTCGTCGATGGCGGCTCGGGCATTCTTGCCGACAGCGGCAATCGCGTCGGCCAGCTTGTTCACGTGATCGCGGCCGGCGCTGATGTCGAGCGGATACGCATCGAGTCGGCTCTTCTTGGCAACGACCTGAACCGTCCCCTCGGCGACGCCCCCCAGTGCCGTGATCCGCTCGGCGATTTCGTCGATCGCCTCTTCGGCCGACTCGGCGACTTTATCGAACAGTTCGTGCAAGGCAATGAAGCTCGGACCTTTCACGTTCCAGTGGGCTTGCTTCGCTTGCAGCCCCAGGTCAATCGCGTCGGCCAGATTCTGGTTCAGCAGGGCGATTGCCTTTTTGCGGGTGGCGGCGGGGATGTCGATGCGGGTGGTGAGGGGCATGATGGGTTCCTACAATGTGCGTGGATCAAGCCAGGTCAAACAGCATAAGCTCCGCCGAGTCGGTGGCCGAGATAGCGAGTTGTGCTTCCCCCGAAATCGCCGCCCCATCGCCGGCGGCCAGCGCCTGCCCGGCAAGCGCGACACTTCCCCGCAGCACTTGCAACCAGCCATGCCGGCCAGGAGCCAGCTCGTGGCTCAGGTTGCTGCCCGCGGTCAAATCGGCAAGCCAAATCCGGGCGTCGGTCTGAATGGTGAGCGCGCCATTCGCTCCGTCCGGCGCGGCGGCTAATTGCCAGCGCCCTTGCCGCCCGGCGGGGTCGATGGCTTTTTGCTCGTAGGAGGGGGTCAGCCCCGGTTGCCTGGGCAGTAGCCAAATCTGATACAGGTGCGTCGGCTCGGTGGCCGAGGGGTTGAACTCGCTGTGCCGGATGCCGCTGCCGGCCGACATCCGTTGCAACTCGCCAGGGCGGAGGATTTCGCCGTGCCCCAGGCTATCGCGATGCTCGAGCGCGCCGGCCAGCACCAGCGTGACAATCTCCATGTCGCGATGGCCATGCATGCCAAAGCCCATGCCCGGCGCGATGCGGTCCTCGTTCATCACCCGCAAGGCCCGAAAGCCCATGTGCGCCGGGTCGTAGTAGTCGGCAAACGAAAACGTGTGATACGTATCAAGCCAGCCGTGGTTCTTGTGGCCCCGCTGGCTGCTAGGTCGGAGGGTAATCATGGGGACATTATTCGCGGCCCACTTGCCGTAGCCAACTTACCTGAGTGCAGGGGATTGAAAATTCAGATTTTGAGCGATCAAAAACGTGACAAATTGTCGATACATTCGATGCGGGAGCTACCGCAGAATCTCATGTTGCGCTCAATTCACTTCAGTTTTCGGTTGGCAATCGGCCTGGCGGCCCTTGGGGTGTTTTGCGCGCCACCGGCCAGCGGGCAGGACTTCCGCTATCAAAAAACGCTGTTTCACTGGTCGGCCGGCTCCTGGGAAGAAGACGAAGACGCCGTCGATCGGATCGTCACCGACCGCCCGCATTTCAGCGAAGCTAGCAGCCTCGTCGGACTGGGAACCGTGCAACTCGAAACCGGCTTCACCTTCTTTCGCAACGACGACGACGGCGTGAAGACCCTCACCTATTCGCAGCCCGAGCCGCTGTTGCGGTGGGGCATATTCGCCGAATGGTTCGAGTTCCGCCTCGCCTACAACTATCTGGTTGAGGATTCGACTCCCGACGGCGGCCCGCTCTCGCGCGCCAGCGGCAGCGACGACATCTACATCGGGGCCAAGCTTGGACTGACTGAGCAGTTTGGCATTCTTCCCGAAATGGCCCTCTTCCCGCAGATGCGCGTCCCCAGCGGCGACCCCGATTTCACCAGTCGCTCGGTGCTGCCGGGCTTCAACTTCGCCTATAGCTGGATGCTGAACGACTGGATCGAACTGGAATGCAACACCCAGCTCAATCGCCGGCTCGACGAGGTGGACCACTACTACATGGAGTTCATTCAGACCGCCAACATTGAATACGACCTGTCCGAGCGCGTCGGGGCCTTCACCGAGTGGATCATGTTCACCCCCTGCGGCGCCATCCAGGCTCATACCGAGCACTACCTGCACGGCGGCTTCGTCTATTTCGTCACGCCCAACATTCAGCTCGACGCTCACGTCGGCTTCGGCGTCAGTCAGGCGGCCGACGATCTGGCATTTACCGGCGTCGGGCTTTCGATCCGGTTCTAGTCGAGTTTGCGGCCCTTACCCGCGCTGCTGTTCGTACTCGTCCTTCAGCTTCCGAATTGCCTCGTCGTTCCTCACCATCCGGGTATGCACGCCGCCGGGATTGGGCTTCATACTGTTCGGCTTGCTCAGGTTTTCCTGCACGGCAACCACTTTCATCTCGCCGCCGAACCGCTTGATCGCCTCGCCGTGCTCGCTGCACAGGTCGGTGTGGGGCATCGCTTCGGCCCGTTCGGGATCGATCAGCTTGCGACAAATCACGCACATGCGGGTCCGGGGTTTGGTGCTCATTCGCAGGCTCCTGGGTTGTGGGTCCGCGCGTAAAAAAGGACAGCCGCGGGGGCTGTCCTGGGATTCGCTCGTCTATCTCTAAGACGAAGATACCCCAGCGACCGTTT
>JANRLS010000185.1:0-11576 GCA_033762315.1 Pirellulaceae bacterium | reverse complement strand
AGTGGAGCGCTCGATAAGCTGGCTCCAGAACTTTCGGCGTCTTGTCACGCGTTACGAGTACCATGCCCATCTCTTTCACGGATTCGTCCAGCTTGCGTGCCTCATCGTCGTCCTAGGACGGTTTTGAAATACGCTCTAGCGGAAACGGACTCACCCCCGATTCTCGCAAGCCCCGGCGGTTAATGAAGATCGGAATTCCGTGCCTCCGGCTAAGGTCCGCCGCGACCTGCTCCAGCGTTTGCTCGCGGCCATCGATCTCGGTCGGCTCGGCAAGAGCCGCTTGAATGCGGCGATCGAGCGCGCTGGTGCGGTCGGGCAAAAGGGGCACGGGGCGGAATCCGGCCGGCGGGGTGTCGAGCCGGCCCAGTTCGCCCAGCAGGCGGCGAATTCGCTCGTGAACGTCGGGGGTGTTCACCGCGACCAGAGCGCCGGGAACTTCTTCCAAGTGGCCGGGGCCCCCCACGTCATCCCAACTGACCGGCTCGATCTGGGAAAAAATCAGTTCGCCCCAGTCCCCCGGATCAACGCGCCGCGAGGCGAGCCCCGGCTGCGGCAGCGGATGGACCTGCGTGACCAGGCAGGCAACGGCTCGGTCGGGGGTGGTGATGACAATCCGCCGCTCGCGCACCTCGTAGCCCAAATCCGCTTCGGTCAGCAAGTGTCGCAGGGCCGAGCGGAGCGAAAGCGTGCCCGTGGGGAGGTGAACGATGGTCTGATCCGAAACGATGCCCTCAGCCTGGAGGGACGATTCATCAATGTCGATGGCCACTCCCGCCTGTTCGCCAAGTAGCTGCGCAAGTTTGACGAGATTAACTTCGCCCGCCGCTAGCTCGACCGGCCTGCCCAGCGCGGCCATCGTCGCCGCCAGGTCCTCGTGGCGTTCGGTCGTCGCCGTTCGGCGCGCCACCCGCGCTTCGCGCCACAGGTAGCCGCCATAGACCGCTACGACAATGCCCGCGGCGACGAGCAAGAGCATGCGAATTCGCATATCTGGCGAATTCCCCTACGGACCGGCGGCCAGAGAAGTCGATTGCCGGTGTTTGCCCCCAAATAGCAGGGTATGGCGGCAGGGAGGGGAAAGTCAAGGGTGCAACAGCCGACTGTTATTCGAGGATCGACCGGGGAGAGCCCGGTCGTCCTCGAGTTCGTCTTTCCGCACGATCTGGTTCGCAATCATGCTTCCACCCGGACAAGCCGGGTGGTGAGCCGGTGGAATGCGTCTTCAAAACCGACGCTGCGGGCTTCTATTACCCCCGCATGTCGCCGGTGAACATCGTCTGGGTCCGGTCGGGGCCGACGGAAACGATTTCGACCGGCTTGCCGACCAGTTCGCTGACGCGGTCGAGGTAGCGGCGAGCGCCGGCCGGCAGGTCTTCGATCCGCCGGACGGCGGTCACATCGGTCTGCCAGCCCGGGAAGGTTTCGTAAATCGGCTTCACGCGGCGGAGGTCATCGACATGGCCGGGAAAACGGTCAATCCGCTGGCCGTCGAGTTCGTAGGCGACGCAGATTTTCACCTCGGGCAATTGGCTGAGGACATCCATCATCATCAGCGAGATGCAATCGATGCCCGACAGGCGGGCGGTGTAGCGGACGGCGACCGCGTCGAACCAGCCGCAGCGCCGCGGACGGCCGGTGGTGGTGCCATATTCGCGGCCCAGTTCGCGGATACGCTGCCCCATTTCGTTTTCCTGCTCGGTGGGAAACGGGCCGCCACCGACGCGCGTGCTATACGCCTTCGCCACGCCGATGACCTTCGTAATCCACTTGCCCGGCACTCCCGACCCGCTCGAAATGCCGACACCGCTGGCATTACTGCTGGTGACGTAAGGGAAGGTGCCGTGATCGATGTCGAGCAGCGAGCCTTGGGCCCCTTCAAAGAGGAGCTTTTTGCCCGCCTCGACGGCATCGAGCAGATAGTTGGTGGTGTCCCCCACATAGCGCTGCAAGCGCTGGGCATAGGCGGAGTATTCTTCGCGAATGGCCTGGGCATTCAGGGCTTCGGATTGGCTCCCCAAACCGACGAGCAGTTTGTTCTTCGCGGCGACGATATGCTCGACCCGCGCGGCGAAATCGGGCCGATACATGTCTCCCAGGCGGATGGCGTGCGAGCGGCCGACTTTATCGCGATAACACGGCCCGATGCCGCGGAGCGTGGTGCCGATGCTTTCGCCGCCGGTGGCCTGGTCCATCACCTTGTCTTCGGCGATGTGCCACGGAAAGACGACATGCGCCGCCTGGCTGAGCATCATGTTCGCGCCGACGTCGATCCCTTGTGCGGCGAGCGAATCGATCTCCTTGAGGATCGTCGGCGGGCTGATGACCACCCCGGGGGTGACTACATTCATCACGCCGGGCGTCAAAATGCCGCTGGGGACGTGATGCAGCTTATAGGTCTTATCGCCAACGACGACCGTGTGCCCTGCGTTGGCTCCGCCTTGATAGCGGACCACGATTTCAAAGCGGCTGGTCAAAAGATCGACGAGCTTCCCCTTGGCCTCGTCTCCCCATTGCAAGCCAATCACGCAGGTTCCAGGCACGGCAGCACCTTCCAGAAGCAAAACGCCACGCAGCGCGGCCAAACAGGCCATGCTACGGCCAGCAGGCGGGAGGGGTCAACGGGCCGAAATTGGACCGGCTTCGATCCTGCGAATCCTCACTTCAGGGCCTTGAAACCACTCCTGCATTCAGCCTATATTGCCCAAATTGGCGTAATCGGCGGCTCCTCTCCCCGAAGCTACCCATCCACTACCTATGGAGAGGACCTGCCGGCATGCATCTGCGCTGGTTTACTCAAGCTCCCCGTCACGCGGCACAGCGCCGTTCTCCGGCACGGACGTATCGACCGCTCGTCGAGCGGCTCGAAGCGCGCGAGCTGCTGGCGACGCTTCCGCCGGGCTTTGTCGAAACGAAGCTGACGGGGGGCTATCCGGTGGCGATGGATTTCGCTCCCGATGGCCATCTCTTCGTGGCCAATAAGACTGGATCGGTCAAGTTGATCGATCCTGATGGCACGGTACTCCCTAATCCGTTCTATACCGTCGCGGTCGATGGTTTTCGCGATCGAGGCCTGACCGCGATCGTCGTCGATCCCGACTACGAAACCAACGGCTACGTCTATATCTACTACACCGCCGCCGTCCCGAGCAATCCGGACGCGGCGAACAACGGCGCGGTCACCAAGCTGGTCCGGCTCACCTCCAGCGCCGCCAACCACGAGGTGGCGGACCCGAACAGCGCCCTCGTCATTCTCGACGACATTCCCTCCCCCACGGGAATTCACACCGGCGGCTTCCTGCAATTCGGTCCCGACGGGCTGCTCTACATCGGCATCGGCGAGGGGGATGTTGCCCCCAATTCGCAAGACCTGACGAACCTGTACGGCAAGGTGTTGCGCATCGACGTGCGCGGCGCGACGGCGCAAACTCCGTACACGATTCCTCCGACTAATCCATTCGTCGGCCAGGCGGGCAAACGGCCCGAGATTTTCGCCTATGGCTTGCGCAATCCCTTCAGTGGCGGCATCGATTCGGAAACGGGGTTGATCTATGTCAACGACGTCGGCAACTCAACCTGGGAAGAGGTGAATCAGGTCGTCCCCGGCGCGAACTATGGCTGGCCGCAGACCGAAGGCCCCACGACGGCCGCCGGCATCACATCGCCCATTTACTATTACAACCACGACGGCGCGGGAGCGGCGGTCGTCGGCGGCGACTTCTACCACGGCGACGCCTTCCCGGACACTTACCAAGGCCAATACTTCTTCGCCGACCTGGTCCAGGGGCACATCAGCGTCCTCGATCCGGTCACGCACACCGCCTCGGTCTTCGCCACCGACGTCCCCTTCGCCACCGACCTCGACTTCGGACCCGACGGCAATCTCTACTACACCTCCGTCGCGCAGAACAACGCCGCGGTGTATCGCATCTCCTATGTCGCCGAGGGGAACCGCACCCCCACCGCCGTCAGCTCGGCCGACGTGACCAATGGGCTGGCTGGTCTTGCCGTCAATTTCACGGCCGCCGGCAGCAGCGACCCCGACGACGACCTGCTCACGTACTCGTGGGATTTCGGCGACGGTACGACCGCCAGCGGCCTGACCGCGCAGCACACCTATGCCGCCAAAGGCGTGTATTCCGCCGTGCTGACGGTGAGCGACGGCGAACTGGCCGACACGGCCGCGCCGATCACGATTACCGTCGGCAATCGGGCCCCGGTGCCAGTGATCAACCTTCCCCTGACGACGACAACCTACCAAGCCGGTCAGACGATCTCGTTTGCCGGCTCGGCGACCGATCCCGACGATGGCGCACTCACGGCGACCCATTTGACCTGGTCGTTCCTATTTGGCCACAACACCCACTTTCACGATTTCATCCCGCCACTCGTCGGCCAGGCGAGCGGCACGGTCACGCTCGACCGCGTCGGCGAGACGGCGGCCGATCAGTACTATCGTATCTTCCTGACCGCCACCGATTCCGGCGGACTCTCGACCACGGTTTATCGGGACATTCGCCCAGAGCTCGCCAATTTCACGCTCGCCAGCAACATCCCCGGCGCGCTGCTCTATGTCGATGGCCAGCCGGGGGGAACGCCGTATGTCACGACCGGCGTTGTCGGCATGTATCGCACGATTTCCGCCCCGCTCGAGCAAATCATCGGCGGGCAGCTTTACGCCTTCACCGGTTGGTCGGACGGTGGCGCGGCGGTTCACGAAATCACCACGCCGACGGCCGATACCACCTATACCGCCACCTACGCGGCCATTCCCACGGGAGCCGCCTATTCCTTCAGCACCAAGAGCAACGTACTCCCCAACAAGCCGCTGTCGCTCTCGGTCACGGTGACGAACGTCGGCACCGAAACCTGGCTGGCCGGCGGCGCGGCTCCGGTCAATCTGGGGGTCTATTTCGGCGGGGCGAGCGACGCGATTGGCGACTGGGCCGGGACTCCGACCCGATTCCTGTTGCCTAACGACCTGGCACCGGGCGAATCGGCGACGATTCCCGTCACGATCATCACGCCGAGCACCCTGGGCAACTTCACGCTCCGCGCGCGAATGGTGCAGGGGGCTGCCGGTTGGTTCGATCAAATCGGCAAGCAAGCGGTGAATGTCGGCACGCTGGGAGCCAGTTACACGGCCGATATTCCTGGTCTGTGGCGGCCGGGAGAGGTCCGAACCTTCTCGGTCACGGTCACCAACACCGGCACTCTCCACTGGAACGCGATCGCTCCCGACGCGGTCAATCTGGGGCTCTATTTCGACGCCATCAGCGATCTCCCCGGCGATTGGCCCGTCGAGCCGATTCGCTTTTCGATACCCAACGACGTGGCACCTGGTCGCAGCGTCACCATCACGGCTTTTCTGACCGCGCCGCTGACCCCCGGCGACCACGTGCTCCGCTTCCGGATGGTCAAGGAGAACGTCGCCTGGTTTGACGAAGTCGAAAGCCGCACCGTGGCCGTGGGGACGTTGCACGCGGCCTACGCCTCATCCGCGCCGCCGGTCTGGCTGCCGACCGAGCGGAAGACCTTCACCGTCACCGGTCGGAACACGGGGACGATTCCGTGGTCGGCAAGCGGCGTGAATCCGGTGAATCTGGGCGTCTATTGGGATGCGCCAAGCGACGCCTTCGGCGCGTGGCTCAGCGAGCCGACCCGGTTTGAGTTGACGGGTGGCGATGTCGCACCGGGCGAATTCGCCACGTTCACGGTCAGCATGACCGCCCCCACCACCCCCGGCGATCATGTGCTCCGCTTTCGCCTAGTGAAGGAAAACATTAGCTGGTTGGCCGAAGTGCTGCCGCAGACGATCACGATTGGCACGCTCGCGGCTGAGTACGCGGCGAGCATTCCCAATTTGTGGAGCAGCGGCGAAACCAAGACCCTGTCCGTAACCTTGCACAACACCGGAACCGCCCCCTGGCCGGCTGGCGGCGACGTGCCCGTAAGCCTGGCGGCCTATTTCGACGCGGCCAGCGATGCCGTCGGCGATTGGCCCAGCGAGCCGGCGCGGTTTGCCTTGCCGAGCGACGTCGCGCCCGGCGCGAGCCTCACGATACCGGTCACGCTTACCGCGCCGATCAGCCCCGACGGCCACGTGCTGCGCCTGAGAATGGCGAAGGGGAACACTTATTTCGACCAGTTGCTGGCCGAAACCATCACCGTCGGCACGCTCGCCGCGAGCTACGCGACCACCGCTCCGGCTTCCTGGGGACTCGGTGCCACCAAAGTCTTCACCACCACCGTCACCAACACCGGCACCACCACCTGGAAGGCCACCGGCCCCGACAAGACGCAGCTCGCGGCGTATTTCAACGGTACCAGCGATGCGGTTGGTGCGTGGCCCGTCGATCCGCCGCGGTTCAAGCTCGCGGGGGACGTGCTTCCTGGCCAATCGCAAACGCTCACGATCACCATCACCGCTCCCACGACCGCCGGCAGCTATGTCTTGCGCCAGCGGATGGTCACCGAGGGGGTCTCGTTCTTCGCTGATCTCGCCAAGACGACAGTTTCCGTCGCCAAGGGGACGCTGGCCGCGACCTATTCCAGCACTCCCACCACCTCGTGGATCATCAAGGACAAGAAAACCTATTCCATCACGCTAACCAACAAGGGGACGCAAACCTGGAACGCCAGCGGCACCAACCCCGTCAACCTGGGAATTTATTTCGGCGATAGCAGCGACGCGGTGAATGCCTGGTCAAAACAACCGAAGCGCTATGCGCTCCCCCGCAACGTTGCTCCGGGACAGTCGGTCACGATGACCATCACCGTGCAGGCTCCGCCCACCGCCGGCAACTTCGTGCTCCGCGCGCGGCTGGTCAAGGAAAACGTCGCCTGGTTCGACTATTTCCAAAAGACCAACGTCGTCGTCAATACGATCAATGCCGCCTATTTCGGCACGATTCCGACAACCTGGGCCCGCAACCAGCAGCGAACCTATTCGCTCACCGTCACCAACACGGGTGTCACCACCTGGAACACCACGGGCACGAACCCGGTGATGCTGGGGGTCTATTTCGGGGGGGCCAGCGATGCCGCTGGCGCGTGGTCCAGCGAACCGAAGCGGATCACCTGGCCATCGGGAGTTAGCAGCGTCGCGCCGGGGCAATCGGTCACGTTCAGCGTCACGATTCGGGCTCCTAGCTCGGCCGGCGCGTATGTCCTGCGTCATCGGCTGGTGAAAGAGAACGTGACTTGGATCGATGACCTGCTCAAGACGAACGTCACCGTCTCTTGAGCCGGCCGCGGCGCGTGTTCAGTCGCCGCGCCAAATGCGCAGCGTGCCATCGGATCCAATCGAAGCAAGTTGCCGGCCGGCCGGATCAAAGGCCAACGCCCGAATGCCGTTGATGTGGGCGCTGAAGGAAATCAGCTCGTTGCCACTGGCGACATCCCACAGCTTGATGTTGCCAATACTATCGCCCGATGCGAGGCGGCGGCCATCGGCGGAAAGGGCCAGGGCCTCGACGGCGGCGGCATGGCCGGCAACCACGAAGACGATGCGGCGCTCGCGGATGTCGAACACGATCGCCCGTTCGTGGGGAAGAAAGGGGCGATCGAGCTGCGTTTCGGGACTCGCCACGAGGCCGCCGCGGCGCTCGATTCGCACGAGCTCGGGGCTGGGAGTGGTCCAGGCGGCATAGCGACCATTGGCGGACAGGGTCACGGGAGTTCGCCCCTGATGCCCGACCGACCGCAGCTGTTCGCGGCCGGTGGTTCCGTCCCACAGGCGGATCGCGGCCCCTTCCCCCCAACTCAGGAGGTGCTTGCCGTCGGGAGTGGCGACGAGGCCACCAACGCGGCGCGTGCCGCCACGCGGATAGTCAGCGTCGGCCTGCCAAGGTGTATCCGTGCCGGCCGCATCCACCACGTGCAGCCGCGCGTCGTTTCCCCCCAGCACCACCCGCCCATCCGCCGCGAAACAAGCGGCAAACGCCCCGCCCGGAAACGGCACGTCCGCGGCCGGGGCGTCGTTGGTCAGATCCCACTGGTGAAACGGGCTCGCGTCCCCATCGGACCGGCCATACAAGAGCCGGGTGCCATCGGGACTGAACGCGCAAGCCGATGTCGGCTCCGGGGTTTCGATCCGCCGCGCCACCTGGCGGGTTTGGCCATCGATCAGCAGCACCATGCCATAGGGGGGCCCGTCGTCGAAGCGGAGCGACCGTCCTCCCGCCGCGAGCCGCTTCCCATCGGGGGACCAGGCGAGGGCGGCGAAGGCCATCGCGTCTCCCCGGGGGGAACGGTCGCGAATCACCTCGGCCCGCTGGTCCTCGATGGAGAGGTCCCACTCCAGCACTTCGCCGTTCCGCGAGCCGCTGAAAATGCGGTTCGCGCCCTTCGTCGTGGCGAGGCACAGCACCCCGTCGGTATGGCCACGATGAATGTGAGCGGCGGACTGGGCGAGGTTGAACTCGATGAGCAGCGAATTGTGCGAGCCGATCACCAGCCGCTGGCTGTCGGGCAGAAAGGTCATGCAGGTGGCATAGATCCGCTGCTTGAGCAGGTTGTAGGAAAACTGCCGCTTGCCGGATGGCAGGGCATAAACATCCACCTCGCCGCCGCTGAAGGCGACCGCGAACTTGGAATTGTCGGGGGAGAAAGCCATCGCACCCAGCTTTCCCTTGGGGGGTATGGCGAACGAACGGACCTCGCGCGTCGCCACCCGCGCGAGCAGGCATTGCGACGGGGCGAGCACCGCGGCCCACGCCCCATCGGCAGACATCTGCACGCCCAGCGGAAGCTGCACGTCGATCGGCATCGACGCCAGCGGCTGGCGGTCACGAACGCTCCAGATCGTCAGCGGCTTATCGTTGGCGGTCCAAGCGACGAGTGCGCCATCGGCAGACATCCCCGCGCGAACGTCCAGGTTGCCGGCGGGGGCGATCTCGGCGAGCGTCTCGCCCGGCTGGCGCCAGTCGCGCAGCTCGATCGCACCGTTAAGCAAGACCGCGGCGCAATGCGTGCCGCGGGGCGCGAAGCAAAACGTGGTCGTGCCATCGGCACTTGATAAGGCGGGGGAGGCGACCAGCTTGCGGCCCCGATAGCGGGACAGCACGTGCTGCGCATTCGTCGATTCGCGGGAAACAAGCAATTCGCCGTCTTCATGCTGGCATAGCGCCACGATGCGCCCATCGCCAGAACGAATCAGACGCTCTTCGTGGCGACACAAGCGCCGCAAGAAATACCACTCGAAACCGCGCAAATCCTCTTCGTCTCCGGTGGGAAGCAGCGAATCGAGCAGCTCGGCGGCCCGCGGCAGATTGGGGGGGTCGTCGTGCCAGTTCGCGCTGGCTTGTTGCAGCAACGTGCCGTAGGTCGCGCGGCGGAGCGAACGAAAGCGCTGCTCGGCCAGGTCTCCCTTGTCCTTGGCGACTTGCCGCTGCTCGTTGGCATCGACAATCGCCTCCGAAAGCTGGCTGTTCGCTTGGGCCAGGCTGGCGTTCGTGTGGCTCAGCGAGCGGTTGTAGATGCCAATCAGCGAAACAACGATCACGAGCGCCGCGGCGCTGACCGCCACGAGCCCCGCGAACGCCGGACGGCGGCGCGCCCACTTGATCGCCCGCTCGACCGGGCCAACCGGCCGGGCGGCAATCGGCTCGTCGCGGAGAAACCGCTCCAGATCGTCGGCCAGGGCGGCGGCGGAGGGATAGCGGCGGGCGGGCGCTTTTTCGAGGCATTTGAGACAGATCGTTTCCAGGTCGCGCGGCAACTTCGGATGCAGCCGCGAGGGGGGAACCGGCTCGTCGTGCATGACTTGCGACAGGACATCGACGATCGTCGCCGCGACAAAAGGCGGCCGGCCGGTCAGGCATTCATACAGCACCGCGCCGAGCGAATAGATATCACTGGCGACCGTCACCCGGTCGATCTCTCCCGCCGCCTGCTCGGGGGGCATATAGCTGGGAGTACCCAGCACCGCGCCGGCGATCGTCAGCTGCGAATCGCGGTCGATCCGCTTGGCAAGACCAAAATCGGTGACGCGCGGCTGGTCGTCGTCGCCGATCAAGATGTTCGAAGGCTTGAGATCGCGATGTAGCACGCCGTGATCGTGGGCGAACTGCACCGCCCGCGCGACCTGCGCGACATACCGCGCCGCCAGCGCCGCCGCCAATGGTTGTCGGTGGACAAGGGCCAAGAGGCTCGGCCCGGCGACATAGTCCATTGTGAAATAGGGCTGCCCTTGCGGCCCGCCGCGCCCCACCTCATAGACGCCCACGATGTGCGGATGCCGCAAGCGGGCCGCCGCTTCGGCTTCAGCCAGAAAGCGGGCGATGTCCTCGGCATCGGCCAGTTCGCCGGCGCGGATGGTCTTGAGGGCGACGATCCGGTCGAGGCTCTTTTGATGGGCCCGATAGACAACCCCCATGCCGCCGCGAGCAATCTCTTGCAAGATGTCGTAGTCCGCGAGGCCATCGGGATGGGGCCGGTGGGCCGCTGGGCGGGGCTGGCTTTCGAGCACGCAGTCGCCGGGGGTGCTCAAGGTGGGGCTGGCATCGGGGGCGGCGATGGCGAACGACTGCGTATTCCCCGGCGCGAGCGAAAGGGTCGGGGGTTCGTCGCTGGCTGGCGGTGTCGTGTCGCCTCGGGCGCGCTCGTCGGACCCGGCCAGGGCAGGCTGGCCTGGCAGGGCGGTCAACGGCTCGAAAGACGAGGCGGAGGGCAAGGGCAAACTCCCCAGCGTGGAACTCCCCAGCATGCCAGGCTCGATTATAGGGGGCACCCGGCCACCAGGCAGCGGCCGGCGCTGCAAGTCGTTTGCTTGCAAGGGCTTAGGACTGTCGCCTTGCCGGCGAGTCTTCCCAATTGGCGACCGTCGAAAACACCAGCGATAAGCCGAGCGCGAGGAGCGCTGTCGCCGCCGCCCCCAAAACTAATCCCGGCAGCGTGCTCAGGTTGCCGGTCAGCACGCGGAGCAGGGTGTGCCCGACGCCGATGGAAATGCTGAGGACGACAACGAACAGGAGGTTCGGTCGTTTGACGAAGCGGTTGGTGCGGTGAGCAACGCGGGCCAGCAGCGTGTTCATGGTGGTTC
Organism: Pirellulaceae bacterium; assembly: GCA_033762315.1. Taxonomy (GTDB): domain Bacteria; phylum Planctomycetota; class Planctomycetia; order Pirellulales; family Pirellulaceae; genus CAYLLN01. Next base: position 535 of record JANRLS010000185.1, on the reverse strand, counting down.
TCCGGCATGGCGGCAGTGGGGAGAGGCCTACAAGTCGAGGCTTCTACCCTGCCAGGCGCGAAGAAACCGCAATTGTTACCGCATTCCAGCCGCGATTACTTAAGAAAATAGCCCATCAGCTGGTGCCCCTCGGCGAAGGCGAGGGGGGATGCTTCAGCGGAGAACTCGTCGTAAGTCGTGGCAGCGTCGGCAGTTACACCCTGACCGCAGATAGCAAAGGGAACAAAGCCGTGGCTGTGGGTTTTGGTGCGGATTGGCGTGGGATGATCGGGGCTGACGAGGATGCGGTAGTCGCCGTGCTTTTTCAGCGCGGCGTGCAGGGGGGCGACGATTTTGGCGTCGATCTCTTCCAGGGCTTTGATCTTGGCATCGGCTCGCCCCTCGTGCGAGGCCTCGTCGGTCGCCTCGACGTGGACGCAGATGATGTCGGTCGCATCGAGAGCCTCGATCGCATAGCGCCCCTTGGCGGCATAGTCGGTGTCGAGATAGCCGGTCGCGCCGGGCACCTCGATCCGCTCCCAGCCGATCAGGGCGG
>JANRLS010000184.1:0-38477 GCA_033762315.1 Pirellulaceae bacterium | reverse complement strand
CGGCCGGCGGCGGCGAATTTTCCTTCGCGACCTTCGCCGCTCGCGCCGGTAAAGGCTCCTTTCACGTAACCGAACAGCTCGCTTTCGATCAGGTCGGGCGGCAGCGCGCCGCAGGCGACGGTGCAGAAGCGATCTTCGCGGCGGTCCGAAAGCTCGTGAATCAGCCGGGCAAGGAAGGTCTTGCCGCTGCCGGTTTCGCCGATGAGCAGCACGGTGACATTGTGTCGGGCGGCGACTTTGATTTCGTCCATCGTGTCGAACATCTCGGGCGTGAAGGTCACGATCGAGCGGGTCCGGCCGTGCAGCTCTTTGTGCGGCATCTGGCTCCAGAAGCCGGCGATTTCGGCATCGAGATCGACTTTGTCGGAGAGCAATCGCTTGAGGCGGCCGTAGTCGAGGGGAATGTCCAAGCAATCTTCGACCGTTTTTTCCGCCAGCTTTTTCAGCCGCGGCGGGCAATTGGCGTCGAGCAGACCATACATCGGCGCGGCCTCGATAGCGTCGTCGAGTTCGGCGATGAACCGCCCCGGCGAATAGCCATTGAGCGTGTTCCGCTCCAGATGCACGAGCACGGCATTGATTGGTTGAGCCTTCATCCGGTCGTGCAGCGTGTCGAGCGTATCGCAGGGGACAATTGGGTGCTTGTCCTGCAACTGGTGACCCAGCTCGAAAAGCAGATTCTGATCGCGAGTGAAAACAAGGATGCTGGGGTTCATGCACGCACCGGGCGATAAGAAAAAGATAGGTCCGCCCCCGCTCTGTATCGCGCGAGAGCCTGAATGCCAACCAATTTCACGCTAGTTGGGCCCGCGCTTAGCAATAGCGCCAAACCGGGTTAGCGCCGCGAAATTTTGTGAAACGCGGCAGGTTGCGCGGAGTTTGCCGGTTGTGCGGGATGCGCGGATGCTAGCGGCCGCGGATTCGAAATTCGCGGGGAGCAAACCTGCTTCCGGTCCACGATCGCATCCCTAGCCCGGAGCAAACTTGCTCCCGGAGATTCGCGTTAAATCGAGGATCAATTCGATGGTTGCGGTGACTTTGAGAATCGGGACCAGGTTTGGTCCTGGCTATCTTGCAAGTCGCGTTAAGCTGTGCCGATTGGCGAGAGTTTGCGGCGAATATGGCCTGTGCGGGTGGTTCCGAAGAAACTTAAAAGTCGGGCGGTTAGGGTCGATCCTTCTTTACAAGCCTGATTTTGCTTCGGCCGATCAACACGCGGAGCCTGCGATGAACGCGATTTTGCTGACCTTGCTCACCTTGGGTGGCAACAACGGAGTAGTGGGCGGGGGTCCGGCCGCGGGCGCTCCGATGATGGAAGAGGGCTACGTGGAAGGGGAATGCGCCAACTGCCGCCGCGCCCCGCACTATGGGGGCGTGTTCGGCATGATGCCGCAAACCTGCTACGAGCCGGCATTTGGCTGCTACTGGAACTCGCGGCACATGCAGCGGTATCCGGCGTTTCACGGAACGTTCTATCGCCGGCCGTACAACTATCGCAACTATTTCGACTATCCGTGGCACGCCGGCCTGCACGAGCCGACCTCGCACTTCTCGTATCACGTTCCGGGCGAAGGGCCGGCCGAGGTGGTGCAGCCGCCGGTTCCCGCGCCGATCGTCGATCCGAGCGCGGTCGCGCCGCGGCGGGTTCCCGCTCGCAGCGCCTCGCAATCGGTGCTGCGAACCGAAGTCGAGCCAACCCCCGCCCAGCCGCTGCGGAAGCTGTATCGTTAAGCCGCGATCGCGGTGGCGTTTGATCGTAGGTCGAAGCCATGCTTCGACTGAATTCGGAACGATAAACGTGGTTCCAGACGATGCACGGCATCGTCCTACGCGGTGAGCGCGGCCCAGCGAGCGAGCAAATTGGCGGCGGCACCGCTGTCGATGGCCTGGGCGGCGCGAGCGGCGCAATCGCGCGGCGATAAATTGCCGGTGGCGGTCCAAATCGCGGCGGCCGCATTGAGGACCACCACGTCGCGCGGCGGGCCGGCTTCGCCCGCCAGCACGCGACGGATAATCGCGGCGCTCGCCTGCGGGCCGTCGATCAGCATCGTCTCCTTGCCGGCGGGAACGAGGCTGAAATCTTCCGGTCGCCAGACACTGGTCGTCACCACGCTGCCGCGCACTTCGTGTACTTCCGTGGGTCCAGCGAGCGTCACCTCGTCGAGGCCATCGCTCCCATGCACGACCACGGCCCGCTCGATCTTCAGCCGGGCGAGCACGTCGGCCAGCGTCCGGTGCAGCTCGCGTTTGCCGACGCCGAGCACCTGAAACGGCGCTCCGGCCGGATTACAGAGGGGACCGAGCAGATTGAAGATTGTGGGAAATCCGAGCTTTTTGCGGACCGGGGCGACGTGCTTCATCGCCGGGTGCAAATGCGGGGCGAAGCAAAACGAAATGCCCAGTTCGTCGAGACACCGCTCGACCACGGGAACCGGCGCTTCGACCCGCACGCCCAAGGCCGCCAGCACGTCGGCCGAGCCGCTTTTGCTCGTGATGCTGCGATTGCCGTGCTTGGCGACCGGCACCCCGGCCGCGGCAGCGACGATCGCGGCGGCGGTGCTGATATTGAAGGTTCCGCTGCCATCGCCGCCGGTGCCGCAAGTATCGACCAGGCCCACGCGGCTGGTGCGAATCGGCGTCATGCGTCCGCGCAGGGCAAGGGCCGCCCCGGCGATTTCGTCGGCCGTTTCTCCCTTGGCTCGCAGCGCGGTCAAAAGCACCGCGATTTCCCCTTCCGGCACCCCCCCCGACATGACCTGGTCAATGACCTCGGTCATTTCCGCGAGCGACAAGTCTTGTCCAGCCGCGATGCGGCCAAGGTGGGAGGTGAACACGGCGATTACTCGTCATTTGTCAGTTGTCATTTGCCAGCGTAGCCGCCATTCGGGCACTACGACTACCCCGGATATCAACTTTGGACTTTGGACCTCGGACCCCAACTCCCGCCCATCGCGACACACCGCTAAACTGACGGCATGTCGAAAAAAGTCATTATCGACTGCGATCCGGGAATCGACGACGCGGTCGCCCTGACGATGGCCTTGTTCGATCCGCGGCTGGAAGTGGTGGCGATCACGCCGGTCGCGGGGAACGTAAGTGCCGAGCAGGCGACGCTGAACGTGCAGACGCTGGTCGAGCAGCTCGATCCGCCCCGGTTTCCGCGGGTGGGGGTCGCCGCGCCGCCGGACGACCTGCCGTATGTCGATGGCCGCTCGCTGCATGGGCCCGATGGCCTCGGCGGGGCGGCACTTGCCGTGTCGCGCCTCGCGCGGCAACATCCGGCCGAAAAGCTGATTTGCGACGAAGTGCGGGCGGCCCCCGGCGATGTCACCATCCTCGCCCTCGGACCGCTGACGAACATCGCCCGCGCCCTGGCGCGCGATCCGGAACTGGCGACGATGATCGGCCGGATCATCATTCGGGGCGGCAGCATCGGCTGCGTGGGGAATGTCACGCCGTGTGCCGAGTTCAACATCTATTGCGATCCGGCGAGTGCCCAGGCGGTGTTTCGTTCGCCGACCACCAAGACCCTGGTGCCTCTCGATGTGACCGATCAGATCGTCTGGTCGCTCGATTTGCTGAACCAGTTGCCCTCGGAGCATACGCGGGCGGGCAAGCTGCTGCGGCAGTTGCTGCCGGCCCTGTTTCGCTCGTATCGGCAAGAGTTGGGGCAAGAGCGGATTCGCCTGGCCGACGCGGTGGCGGTGGCCGCGGTGCTGCATCCGGAGCTATTGCACACGCACGATCTGGCGGGGGATGTCGAAACGACCGGCCAACTAACGACCGGGGCGACCATTTTCGACCGCCGCCCCAATGCCCCCCGGCAGACCGATATGGAAGTCGCCCTGGAAATCGAAGTCGCCGCCGTGGCCGACTGTCTCGTCCGCGGGCTGGCCGAAGCAGGAAAGCAGACGTAGCCGGCCTCAGCAAACCGATCAATGGCGGCCGATGCGAAGACATGGCATCTGCCACCTCGTCGCTTGACATCGCCACGGGGGGAGGCTTTACTCAGTGGTCTGCCTGCAAGCCCACCTGTGGGCCGCTGGTCGCCGGTGGGCGGCTGGCTGGCCAATCGTCTGAAACCCTCTTTTAACGCGGAGATTCGAGGATGAAGAAGGTCTGTCTGTTCATTGTCACCCTGCTCGTGGCGGCCGCGGCTGCCGACCGGGCGAGCGCCCTGCCGCCGATCAACGCCGCCTGGCACGAGAAGTATGCCGCCCTGAAGGGCGAGGTCGAGGCAAAGCTCGGTGCTGAAATGTCGGCCAAGTGCAACGTCTGCCACGTCGCCGGCAAGGGGAAGAAAGAGAAGAACGCCTATGGCGTCGCGGTCGGCAAGCACATCACCAAGGCCGAAATCACCAAGATCAAGGAATCGGCCGGCGACGACCTCGACAAGGCGACCGCCGAAACGAAGAAGTATATCCTCGCCGGCATCGAAAAGGCCGACGCCGAGAAATCGGCCAGCGGCAAGACTTTCGGCGAGATTCTGAAGTCGGGCAAGCTACCGGAATAAGTGGCCCCGCCTGAACATCAAAATTCGATGCAGATGGAGCGGCGGACCAGCCGAGTGTTGGTCCGCCGCTTTTTTTAGGACCGAAGGCGAAACAATACCGGAGCTAACCACTCCGGAGATTCGATCCACACATTCCCCGCCATTCTCATCCATCACTTCTATTGTTTTGCCCTCATTATTTTGCCGTTTCCCGTCAAGTCTTATTGGACTTCCATCGCCACCTTCACCACCAGCGACTTCCCCGGCGCGAGCAACTTCCAACCCGCTTCGATCCCGCGCTCGGCCAAGGCCGCCGCGGTCGGGGCGCAGGTTAGCGGTTCGATGCAAATCGCCTGCCGGTGCGGCGGCGTATAAACGACGCATTCGCGGAAGTGGTCGTCCCAGTCGATGGTCATCGTCGCGCCCGCCGGATCGGCGATCGCCGCGGCGCAGCGACCATTCGCGAATTGCAGCCCGGTGAAAACGTCGTCGAACTTCAGCTCCGCGAAGCGCTGCCCCCGCTGAAACTGGCCGGCATTCGCCAGGTCAATCCGCTTGCCCGTCGGCAGCATTTTTTCCAGCTCCCACTGTGCGGCGACCGGCAGCTTCACCAGGCATTCGTCCGCGTTTGGGCCGCCGAGAGGAACGCGGAAATAGGGATGCGTCCCAAAGCCGCACGGCAGCGGCACATCGTCCGGGTTTTCAAGCTGGAATTCGCTCGCCAGCCGATTGCCATGCAAGACGTACGTCGCCGTGATGCGGAAATCGGCCGGCCATTTGTCTTTTAACGTGGGGTCGTCGCGAAAGGCGTGAAACTGCCCCACGACGCGGTCTTCGCTTTGCTCGATCACCCGCCACGGCCGCTTGTGGCAAAAGCCGTGGATCGCGTTGCCAAAGGCATCGCTCGGCTCTAGTTCGTACTTTTTTCCCTCCCAGACAAACGTCGAGCCGGGAATTCGCCCCGGAAACGGAAAGAGGAGCGGGATGCCGCTGCCCGACGGGCGTTCGATGCCGGAGGCGAAATTCGGATGGGCATAGAGCACCTCGACCGGCCCGGCGGCGGTCACCGCCGTGAAGCGAAAACAATTGAACCCCAGCGACGCGAGAATCTCGGCCGACGAGCCGGTTTTCGAATCGCGCAAGGTGACGATTTCGGGTTTCATGGCGAATTTTCCTCGCTGGCGGTTTCGATGACGGACCTTACGAAAGCGAGCTTTGCATGGCGGTCATGAGCGAAATGGTGACGACCATCGCGACCATTGAGCGGATCATGGCCGGGCGGGTCGCTTCCCCCAAGGCAATGGCCGCCAATTCGCGGGCGAGCCAAAACGCGGCTCCCATCGCCGCCAAAAACCAGCCGGTTCCCAGCATGTCGGAGCCCATCAGCCGGGCCTGCGCGGCGGCCGGGAGCAGGGCGAGGGTCCACAGGCCGACTGGCAATTGGGCGAGTGTCGCCGCGAGCGCGATCCGGCCACCCCATCCGGCGATGGTGGCCGCTTCGGCGGGCTGATCGCGGCGCAACTGGCGCAGCGCCAGCCCCAAGAGCGCGATGCCCGCCATCGCCAGGCAGGCGAGCGCGACATGCACGCTGAGGGCCGGCGTTTCTCCGGCGAGCATCAGGCGGCGGAATTCGGCACCGCCGATCCGTGGGCCGGCCGTTTCGCCCGCCGCCAGCAGCTTGCCGGCCACGATAAAGAGCGGCGGAAAGTGATAGAGCAGGTTCGTTCCTGAAAGGAGCGCGATGGCTCCTCGGCCAATTCGCAACCCCCGGCCCGTGCGACCTGTGCCGCTCGCCAACAGGCAATAGAGGCACGCCAGGACCAGCGAAAAGAGCACCTCGGCCGCTCCCCAGTGCAGCTTGTAGCTCAGCGGGCCGGTCCAGAGGGCCGCATATTCGGCGGTCCACTTGAGCCAGCCAAGCAGCAACCCCAGCACCCCCCCCGCCATCAGCGTCAGCAGCGACAGCACCCCCAAGTAGCTGCCTGCGCGGCGGGCCAGGTCGCCGCCACGCCATTCGAGCCACGCGCAGACCAGTGGCCCCCCTGCCGCGACGTTCACGCACAGCAAATGGGCAATCAGCACCAGGGTCGTTGCAGCCGCCATCTCCCCATTGTAGGGCAGGTTGGAAACGCGGGTTACTATAGTAAGCTGATACCACGGCCCCGCCACCTTCGCTTGTCTCCCCATGCTTTCCGCCGTCATTCCGGTCTTCAACGAGCAAGACAGTCTCGCCACGCTGCATGGCGAACTGGCGGACGTGGCGAAGGAGCACGACTACAACCTGGAGATCGTCTTCGTCGATGACGGCTCGACGGATGATTCGTGGGCCGAAATCGAGCGGCTGGCAGCGCTGGATTCGCGCGTGCGAGGGATTCGCTTCCGGCGGAATTTTGGCAAGGCAGCGGCCCTCTCAGCGGGTTTCGACACCGCCCGCGGCGACCTTGTCGTCACCCTCGATGCCGACTTGCAGGACGACCCCCGCGAGATTCCCCGCTTTCTGGCTGAAATCGAGAAGGGACTCGACTGCATCAGCGGCTGGAAGCAGGTGCGGCACGATCCGTTTCACAAGGTCGGCCCGTCGCGGGTGTTCAATTGGCTCGTCGGCCGGCTGACCGGCGTCAAGCTGCACGACCACAACTGCGGGTTCAAGTGCTATCGCCGCGAAATCTTCAGCGAAGTGCGGCTGTATGGCGAGTTGCACCGCTTCGTGCCGGTGCTGGCCGCCGCTCGCGGCTGGAGGGTGGGGGAGATTGTCGTCAACCATCGGGCCCGCAAGTATGGCCGTTCGAAATACGGCGTCACGCGCATTGTGAAGGGTTTTCTCGACCTGCTCACCGTGTATTTCCTCACTGGCTTTGAGCAGCGGCCGCAGCATCTATTGGGGACACTCGGTATCCTGTCGTTTGGCTTCGGGCTGTTTGGCCTGTTCTACTTGTCGGCCACCTGGGTGCTGCATCAGGCCATTCCCGATTGGAACACCCGCGTACCGTGGTGGGAGCTGAAGCCTTTGCACGAACGGCCGGCTTTGCTCTATTCGATGGGACTGCTGCTGCTGGGGGCACAGCTCATTTCGATTGGCTTTCTCGCGGAGCTGTTCACCGCCTATTACGGCCGGAGCAGCGTGCCGTATTCGATCAAGTCGCGCGTGGGGGTGCCGCGTAATCCGGATGGCGAAGCGTCATGAGCGAATCGCTCTCGTCGTCGTCGCGGTGGTCGGTCTATGCGCTGTTGATTTGCGTGGGGGCGGGGCTCGTCGCCGCGCGCATCATGGGGGTCGAATCCCCCGATCCGCGTAGCCCGACGCCGTTCCAAAGCGCGAACGACAAAAGCCGCTGGGCCACGATCCGCGCCCTGGCCGACGACGGAACGTATGCCATCGACCAGATCATTTTTGGCCCGCAATCGGCCCCGCTTCCCTTCGAGGCGATGGGGCCTCAAGTCCGCGGCTGGTACACCATCGACCTCGTGCGGCATCGCGGCTCGGACGGCAAAGAGCACTATTACAGCAGCAAACCGACCCTGCTGCCGACCCTTTTGGCGGGTGTCTATTGGCTGGTCCGGAGCCTGACCGGGGCGACGCTCGCCTCCGATCCGCACTATGTCGCCCGGATCATGCTGGTCTTGGTCAACTTGCTGCCGCTGGTCGGAGCGCAGGTTCTGCTGACGCGGCAGATCGACCGCTTGGCGCAAACCGACTGGTCGCGACTATTCGGCGTGACCGCCCTGGTGTTTGGGACCTTTGTCACCACCTTTTCGGTCACGCTCAATAACCACACCGTGGCGGCACTCAGCGTGATTGGGGGCCTCGCGGCGGCACTGCCGGTTTGGGCCAACGAAAGTCGCGCTTTGTGGCGGCTCGGGGTGGCAGGGCTGGCGTTTGGCTTCGCGGCGGCCAACGAGCTGCCCGCCTTGTCTTTGTGTGTATTGATCGGTGCCGCCCTGGCCTGGAAAGCTCCGCTCGAAACGCTCGCCGGTTATGTCCCCGCCGTGCTCCTCGTCGCGACTGCCGCCTTGGGAACGAACTACATCGCCCACGGTGACTGGCGCACTCCCTATGCCCACCGCAAAGATGGGCCGGTCGTCGCCCAGTTTCCCGGCACCCTCCAGTCGCTTCGCCAGCGCGGGCCGAATCCCCCGCTGGAGCACGCGATCAAAGACGCCGGCGGAGAGTTATCGCACACCTACTTCATCGAAATTCCGCGCCGCACGCCCAAATCACGCCGCGTCCTCTGGGATCAGGCCAACCAGCAGCGGTTTGCCCTGGTGCAAGCAGAAGGCCACGTCGAAGTTCGCCGCTGGGACGATTGGTACGACTATCCAGGCACGCACTGGGATCCCGCCACTTTGGATGGCCTCGATGCCGGCGAACGTTCGCCGGTGGTGTATGCGTTTCATTGCCTGATCGGCCATCATGGCCTCTTTTCGCTGACACCGATTTGGCTGCTCAGCGCGGCCGGCTGCGTGATCTGGCTGCGCGGCCGCGATCCGGCGCGGCGCGGCCTCGCGGGAATGACGATCCTCATTACCATCGTCGTGCTGGGCTTCTATCTCACCCGCCCGCTGATCGACCGCAACTATGGTGGCGGCACTTCTTGCTTGCGATGGCTCTTGTGGCTCACCCCCCTCTGGCTGCTCACGCTGCTCCCCGCGGCCGATTGGCTCGGCACCTCGCGATGGGGGCGGGCACTGGCCCTCGCGCTGCTCGCGGTCAGCGTCTTCTCGGCCTACTACGCGGCCGATAACCCCTGGGCCGATCCGTGGATATACGACTACTGGACCCGCCTCGGCTGGATCAAGTATTAGCGGGCGTTGATCGTTAAGTTCCCGCATTATTTTTTCGCCGCGCTGGTTATCTCTTGCAGCGCGCCTATAACGCCTCAGTTGCATCGCGAGTTCGTTCGGCGACGCGGGGCCCCCGTCGCTGAGGAAATTCGCCTTCAATCTACATTCTGACCACACTTCACAAGGGACTCGAATCATGTTCTCGTCATTGGCTCGTTTTTCGCTGGCATTCGCCGCCGCCGCGCTGCTCGTTGGCGATTCGTTCGCCGCCGAGAAGGCCCCAGCCGACATCGTGGATACCGCGGTCGCCGCCGGTCAATTCAACACGCTGGTCACCGCCGTCAAGGAGGCTGGATTGGTGGAAACTCTGAAGGGCAAGGGCCCGTTCACGGTGTTTGCTCCCACCGATGAGGCCTTCGCCAAAGTGCCGAAGGAAACCCTCGCCGCCCTGCTGAAAGATCGCGAAAAGCTGGCCGCGGTGCTGACTTATCATGTCGTCCCCGGCAAGGTGCTGGCGGCCGATGTCGTCAAGCTAAAGTCGGCGAAAACCGTGCAGGGTCAGGAGGCGACCATCACCGCTTCCGCCGGCGGGGTGAAGGTCGATGAGGCCAACGTCATCAAGACCGACATCCTCTGCGCGAATGGCGTCATTCACGTCATCGATGCCGTCATTCTGCCGAAATAGTTTTCTGGTCGCATATTGATCCGCCTGCCGCCGTGGACGAACTGGCGACTCCGTTGCCAGTTCGCTCCGCGGCGGTTCTCTTTTTTTCTTGCGGGTCATTGGGTGGCAATGCATTGGTTCCGAGTCGCACAGCCCGCGGCAGCCGCTGTCCGGTTCGCCGCAGACCGGCTAAATTGAGGCTCCGCAGGTGCTTCAGATTCTTGTTGATTTCCGCACGAAAACCCTCGCAACATGGCGACTTCGCGCAACATCGAGGTTTTTCTGCTCCCATCGCTTGTTGAGCCAGCGGACCTGGCAGGTAAGTCGGTTGTCGTGATTGACGTGCTGCGGGCGACGACGACCATCACCCACGCCCTGGCGGCCGGCGCGACCGAGGTGGTTCCCTGCCAGGAAATCGACGAGGCGCAAAAGCTGGCCGCCACGCTGCCCGGCACGAGCGTCACCGGCGGCGAACGGGGGGGCCGGCAGATTCCCGGTTTTGATCTGGCCAATTCGCCTCGCGACTATACCCCCGCCCGCGTCGGCGGCAAAACGGTCGTCTTCACCACCACCAACGGCACCCGGGCCATGCTTCGCTGCAAGCTGGCCCGGCGGGTGCTGATCGGCGCGTTCGTTAATTTCTCGGCCCTCTGCCGCGAATTGGCCGGCGACCCGGCCATCGCCATCGTCTGTGCCGGCACCGACGGCCAGATTACCCGCGAAGACGTGCTGCTGGCCGGCGCGATTGCGGACGAAATGAGCCGCCTTGGCCCGCTTGAGCTGAACGACCAGGCCGAAATCGCCGCCGATGCCTGGCGCGCCTGCGTCCGCGACCTGACGCGGCCCCTCGGCCAAACTCTCCGCGCCAGCCGGGGCGGGCGGAATCTGATCGAGATCGGACAGGAGAACGACATCGACCTGGCCGCCCAGATCGACAAATTCGACATTGTCCCCCAGCTGGACCTGACCACCTGGCGAATCCGCCTCGCCTAGCCGGGGCCCCTCGCAAAGCCGCGACCAGCGGTCGCGGTTTGGCGCAATCGCCTGCCATAGACCACTCTGAACCTTCGCCGCTAAACTGGCGTCCTGCAAATTCAGTTCAAGGTTCCCAGTTCCCTGTTCAAAGTTGGGCCGGGAACCTTGAACTGTGAACATCGAACTTTGAACCGGAATTTCTCGCCATGGAAATGGACAAACTCGTCTCGCTCTGCAAACGCCGCGGATTCCTCTTTCAGTCGAGCGAGATTTACGGCGGCCTGAACGGATTCTGGGACTATGGCCCCCTCGGCGTCGAGCTCAAGCGGAACGTCAAAGAGGCCTGGTGGCGCGAAATGGTCACCGGCCACGACGATCTGACTGCTCCCCCCGGTGCCCCGTCGGCTTACGAAATGACCGGCCTCGACTGCACGATCATCATGCACCCGCAGGTGTGGAAGTGCTCGGGGCATTTCGATCTGTTCGTCGATAAAATGGTCGATTGCCGCGAGTCGAAGAAGCGGTATCGTTACGATCAGATTCCGGGCCGCTGGGTCGAAGCGAAGGGACAGAAGATTTTCGTCATCTCTTCGGTCGAGGAAGAGCACGAGCCCGACATCGCCCAACGGGCCCTCAAGTTCTTCAACCTGCGGGCCAAAGATGCCGGCGACCTGGTCTGGCACAGCCCGCTCACCTCGCTCGCCAAGCTTGATCCGGCCCAGTACGAAAAAGTGCTAGGCCCCGATTCGAAGAATCTTGGCACGTTGACCGCCCCCCGCGATTTCAATCTGATGTTCAAGACCTTTGTCGGAGCGCTCTCCGGCGAAGAAGGGGCGGCTTATTTGCGCCCGGAAACCGCCCAAGGCATCTTCGTCAACTTCAAGAACGTTTGCGACAGCACCCGCGTCCGGGTTCCGTTCGGCATCGCGCAGATGGGGAAGAGCTTTCGCAACGAGATCACCCCTCGCAACTTCACCTTTCGCTCGCGCGAGTTCGAGCAAATGGAGATCGAGTTCTTCTGTCATCCGAATAGCTCTCCCCAGTGGTATCAGTATTGGCGCGACCGCCGGATGAAGTGGTACACCGACCTGGGCCTCGCCGGCGAGCGGCTGCGGCTGCGCGAGCATGAGAAGGACGAGCTGTCACACTATTCGTGCGGCACGAGCGACATCGAATATGCGTTCCCCTTCCTGCCGCCGGGCGAATTTGGCGAGCTCGAGGGAATTGCCCACCGCGGCGATTTCGACCTCCGCAGCCACATGGAAGGGAAGCTCGTCGCCAAGGATGGGCAGCTCGTCGTCGAGCAAGGCGAAGATGGCAAGCCCAAGTGGCGCGGATCGGGCAAAGATCTTTCCTATCGCGACGACCTGACCAACGAGCGGTTCATCCCGCACGTGATCGAGCCCAGTGCCGGGGCCGATCGCGGCACGCTGGCCTTCCTCTGCGAGGCGTATCACGAGGATCAGGCTCCCGATGAGAACGGGGCCATGCAAACCCGCGTCGTCATGAAGTTGCATCCCCGGATCGCGCCGATCAAGGCCGCCGTGTTCCCGCTCGTCAAGAAGGACGGGATGCCGGAGGTGGCCCAGCGGATTTATCGCGGCCTGAAGAAGAACATGACGGTCTTTTACGACGAAAAGGGGGCTGTCGGCCGCCGCTATCGTCGCCAGGACGAAGCCGGCACGCCCTACTGCATCACCGTCGATGGCCAAACCCTGACCGACGGGACCGTCACCGTTCGCGACCGCGATTCGCTCCAGCAAGAGCGGATTCACGAAAGTGAACTTGTCGCCGCCCTGCGGGAACGGATTGGGTAGCTGCGGAGCTTGCCGTGATTCTTCGCCCGTTCCTCTGCGCCCTCCTGGTTTTCGTCGCAGCGAGCGCTGGCGCTGCCGAAATCCTTTCGCTCTCCCCCATTCATGACGGCAGCGCCGATCCGCCGGGCTTTCGGCTGGAAGCGTCCGTGGCTCTACTTGCCGCTGAGAATCCGGGTGAGTTTCGGGTGCGCGTCCTGCGGATCACCCGCGACGAGCCGCTGGCATTGGCCCCGGTGCGGAGCAAGTTGCCTGCCGGTGGGGACTTCAAATTTTCCGTTCCCGTTCGCGTTCCCCCGGCGGGAGATTCGGCCCAACCCCGCATCGCAACTCTTGAAGCAATCGTCCCTTATCGCGATCTCGACCTCCCTCGCGGCGACCATCGACTGATCTTTGAGATTGCCCTGAGCGGCGAAGGTTTTCTTCCGCTAATCGCCAAGAGCGACACACTCGCGATAACCGTCTCGGATGCCGACCGCCCCGTGGCGGCCGCCACCGAGGAGGAGTTGGATCGCTGGCAATTCCCGCCGCAATTTGCTCCCCCCGCTCCGCGCGAGGTGCCGCCGCTGGTTCCCAGACGGGTCGCTCCCGGCGGGTTCCAGTCGGAGTCGAACCTGCCCACGGGCCGCGGCTTTTTGGCCGAGGTGGAAACGGCCGAGATTCACTTTGCGACCAATCGGGTGGTGCATCCCAACCTGCCGCCAACCGTGCGGACCAGCTTTCTCTTCGGAACAACCGTCGCCCCCTTATCATTTGGCACTTGCCGCGTGCAGGTTTTGCGACGCAGCTACGACGAGCAGAAGGCAATCCGCGGCCGACCGCTCGGCTTTGGCGAACTGCAGAATTACTTTACCGTGCTGGAAACCAGCTTTGCGCCGCGCGAGGCGTGGGCCGGCGAATTCGCGGCGGACGACGTGCTGCTCTATGTGCATGGCTACCGGAATTCATTTGAAGAGGCCCTGATTCGGGCCACGCAGTTGCATTTGGACCTCGATTTTCCGGGGCAAACCGTGGCGTTCAGTTGGCCCTCGCTGGGAAAGGACGTGGTGCCCGACGAAACCGACCCGAACCAGTCGCGGCTCGCCTATTTCGACGACGTGCGGGCTGCCGACGCCAGCGCCAGCGCGCTAGTCGAGACGATTCGCGCCCTGACCGCCGGCAATCTCCAGCGGAGGGTGCATGTGATCGCCCATAGTTTGGGAAATCGGCTACTGCTGGCCGCACTGCGCAAGTTGACCGAGGAAAGCGCTGCGCCGCTCTTGGATCAGGTTGTTTTGGCCGCGCCAGACGTCACCGTGGACGACCTGCTCGCTGCCGCTCCCGCCTTGACCGCGCTCGCCGCCCGGCCGACTTTGTATAGCTCGACCAAGGACGTGGCCCTGCGAATTGCCTTGCGGCTGCACGCGCAGCGGGGCGAGGCATCGCCACGGGCCGGGGGCACGCTCCGCTGCTATCCGCAGATCGATGCCGTCGCCGCCGACCGGGTCAATTCGCTTTTCGCCATGAACGGCGGCCACTCCTATTTTGCCGAGGCCCCGCAAATGGTGCAGGAGCTCAAGTTCGTCTTTTGCCAGCGGCTCCCCGCCGGCCAGCGGACCACCCTTGAGCCGCGGGCCTGTGCCGCCGATGGAGAGCAAAGCTGGGAGCTGCGCCGATGACGCTCGAATCCGCGACGCCGCTAGCCGCGATCCCCACTCTCAGCCAGGTCTGTTGCCTCAATTCCCCCTTCGACCGCGACTTGGAGGACTTTGCCGCCGGCCAGTGCCGCAGCATCGAGGTTTGGCTGACCAAGCTCGAAACGTATCTGGAGTCGCACACGCTGGCCGACGTGCGGTTTTGGCTCGAACGGTTCGAGCTTTCGCTCCCCGTGGCCAGCTTTCAAGGGGGCCTTTTGGCGAGCCAGGGGGAAGCCCGCCGCGAAGCCTGGAATCTGTTTACCAGCCGGCTCGATCTGTGCCGCGAGGTGGGCATTGGCACGATTGCGGTCGCTTGCGATGTTCCCGCGCCGCTCTCGCAGACCACCATCGAGCGGGTCCAAGCCTCGCTCGTCCAAGTCGCCCAAGAGGCCGGCCGCCGCGGCTTGCGAGCGGCGCTAGAGTTTCAAGCGACAAGCGCCTTCGGCAACAACTTGCAAACCGCCGCCGCCTTGGTGAGCGAAGTCGGCAGCCCGCATTTGGGAATCTGCCTCGATGCCTATCACTGGCATGTCGGGCCGAGCAAGACGGAAGACTTGGGCTATTTGACGCCAGAGAATCTGTTTCACGTGCAGCTTTGCGACCTGGCCGATGTGCCGCGCGAACTGGCTGCCGACAGCCACCGCATTCTGCCCGGCGAGGGGGACATCCACCTTTCGCCATTGATCGACCACCTCCGCCGGATCGACTATCGCGGCTGCGTGTCGCTGGAGCTACTCAATCCACAGCTCTGGCAAATTCCGCCGCTGCAACTGGGGGAGATCGGCATGACTTGTCTCCGCAAGCTGCTGGGGCAGGCCCAACGCTAGTGGGCCGTTGCTACAATGCGGGCCATGAAAATCACGCGGATCGAAACGCACGTCTGCCATGCCCGGATGCGGAACTGGGTGTTCGTCAAAGTGCTGACCGATCAAGACGGCCTCTTTGGTTGGGGGGAGGCGACGCTCGAATGGCATACGCGGGGGGTTGTCGGCGCGATTGAAGACTTATCGCAGCTCGTCATCGGCGAAGACCCGACCCGGATCGAGCACCTTTGGCAGATGATGTATCGCCAGCACTTCTGGCACGGCCACGGCATCGTCCGGGCCACGGCCATCGCGGGCATTGACCTGGCCCTGTGGGATATTCTCGGCAAAGTCGCCGGCCTGCCGTGCAGCAAGCTCTGGGGCGGCCCGGTCCGCGAACAGGTGCGCACCTATTGCCACCTCGGCGGCGGGAACATGGAGGATTTCTACGAAACGCCCGTCGCCAACGCCCAGAAGTTCGGCGATTTGGCCCGGCAGGCGGTCGAAAACGGCTATACCGCGTTCAAGTCGATGGCCGTTCCCCCGACGATGGCTCTCGAAGGGCAAAAGCCGATCCGCGCCGCCGCGCAGGCGGTCGCCGCGATGCGCGAAGCAGTCGGCCCGGACATCGACATCATGGTCGATTGCCACGCCCGCCCCTCTCCGGCGATGGGCCTCCAATTCGCCAAGGCGCTCGAGCCGTTTGGCCTCTATTTCTTCGAGGAACCTTGCTGGCCGGAGAGCGTCGAGGGGCTCGCCGCAATCAACGCGGCGGTCAGCACGCCGATTGCCACCGGCGAGCGAGTCACGCACCTGTCGGCATTTCGCGACTTGTTCGCGGCCCGAGCCTGCGAAGTCTGCCAGCTCGACATCACCCACTGCGGCGGCTTGACCGAGGCTCGCCGCGTTGCCGCGCTGGCCGACGCTCATCGCATCGCCCTCGCCCCGCACAACCCGCAAGGGCCGGTCAGCACCGCCGCCTCGCTGGAGTTTGGCTTTGCCCAGCCGAGCTACGTGATTTGCGAAACGGTGACGAGCGACGTTCCCTGGCGGCAGGACGTGGTCGAGGAAGGGTTCACGATCGAGCCCCGCGGCCGCATTGTCCGCCCCAACACGCGGCCGGGCCTGGGGATCATGATCAACGAAGCCGAAGTGAAGAAGCACCCCTTCGAGCAGGAAGTGCTGCAGCGCGTTTTCTACAGCGACGGCAGCGTGGGGGATTGGTAATCGTTCGCGAGACTCAACATGCCCAAGCGACTTGCCGGCGTGCTCCCTATCGTGCATACGCCGTTTCTCGATAACGACACCATCGACGCCGCCAGCCTGCGGCGCGAGATCGCCTGGGCCTTCGCTGTCGGCGCCGACGGCCTGGGGACCGGCATGGTCTCCGAGATTCTGCGGCTGACGACGGACGAGCGGATCGGCCTGACGCAGCAGATCGCCGACATCGCGGCCGGCCGGGGAGCGGTTTTCGCCGCGGTCGGGGCCGAGAGCGCTCACCAGGCGCTCGTGTATGCCAAAGCTGCCGAACAGGCCGGCTGTGATGCGATTATGGCGGTGCCGCCGATTACCACGCGCTTGCCGGAAGCAGCAGTCGTCGATTACTTCCGGGCGCTTGCCGATGGGGTGAACCTGCCGCTCATCGTACAGGACGCCAGCGGCTACGTCGGCCAGGCGATTCCGCTGTCGGTGTATGTCGCATTGCTAGAGCGGTATGGCGAGGAGAAAATCGTCTTCAAGCCCGAGGCGGCTCCGATTGGGCCGAACCTTTCGGCCTTGCGCGACGCAACCGGCGGCAAGGCCCGCATTTTCGAAGGCTCCGGCGGCATCCTGCTCGTCGATAGCTACCGCCGCGGCATTGCCGGCACCATGCCCGGCATGGACTTGCTCGACGGGGTTGTCGCTCTTTGGCAAGCCTTGCAGCGGGGCGACGACGAAGCCACCTACCGGCTCTATTTTCCAATCTGTGCCATCGTCGCCCTCCAGCTTCAAGCCGGGCTCGATGGTTTTCTGGCCATCGAAAAATACCTGCTCGTCAAGCGCGGCCTGTTTGCCAGCGCTCGCCGCCGCCAGCCCTATAGTTGGGAACTCGATAAAGAAACGGCAGCGGAGGTAGATCGCCTGTTTGCGGGGATGCAGGTGATTTTGGGGGAGTCGAGTTTGCTGACGGATGAGTGAGATTTCGACGCCATGGGCGACCACAGTCAAAACCCGCCATGCCTGCCGCCGATTGCGATGAATCTGCTGGTGATTGAGGTTCGTGAAATGGTTGTCGCAATGCAGTTTTACGAATCGCTGGGCTTGGTGTTTGAGCTTGAACAGCATGGTCGCGGGCCGCAGCATTACTCGGCGAAAGTTGGCTCCACGATTTTTGAGATTTATCCACGCGATACGGAGGCGATCTCGGCTCGAGTTCGGCTCGGATTTGAGGTCGCATCCCTCGATAAAGCCGTGAATGCGCTTCGCTCCCGTGCCGCGAAAGTACTCAAAGAGCCAGGCGATTCTCCCTGGGGACGCCGCGCGGTGGTCGAAGACCCCGACGGCAACCGTGTGGAGCTACTCGAACGGGTACAAGCATGACCCACATCGATACTCCTCAATCCCGCTGCCGGGCTGGCGTGGCGCGGGGAGATGTTACGCCGCCGGTCGGCATCTATCATCGGATGTGGGGCGCGGCGTTGCACGATAAGGCAACCGGCGTCCATCGGCCGCTCACAGCGACGGCCGTGTGGCTCGCGCCAGAAAGTAGTGCTGCCGACGAGCGGCAAATGGTGCTGGCTCTCGATCATTGCATCCTCGACCGAGTCGAAATCGATTTGATCCGCACGGCGATTGCGAGCAGAACCACGATTGCGCCCGAGCAAGTTCAGGTCTGTCTCTCGCATACCCACGGCAGCGGCTGGATGTCACGCACGCGGAGCCATTTTCCGGGGGGCGAGCTGATTGGGCCGTATCTCGACGAACTGGCGACGAAGTGCGCAGCCCTCGCCGCCGAAGCGGCAAGCAAGGTCCAGCCGGCAGCCATTGTCTATGGCGCGGGGCGCTGCTCGCTGGCCGCCCAGCGTGATTTTCGAGATGTGGAGAATCAGCGGTACGTGTGCGGCCTCAATCCCGATGGCCTGGCGGACGACACGCTGCTGGTGGCGCGAATCACGGCAGATAGCGGGGCGGTGCTGGCGACGGTTGTCAACTATGCCTGCCACCCGACGACGCTCGCCTGGCAAAACACGCTGATCAGCCCGGACTATGTCGGCGCGCTGCGGGAGGTGGTCGAGCGGCAGACCGCCGCGCCGTGCCTGTTCCTGCAAGGGGCCTCGGGCGATCTGGGGCCGCGCGAGGGGTTTGTCGGCGATCCGGCAGTAGCCGACCGCAACGGCCGGCAGGTCGGCTTTGCGGCACTGGCGGCGCTTGAGTCGCTGCCGCCAAGTGGAGCGCGGTTTGTCTATCGCGGGCCGGTGGTTTCCGGCGCGGTGCTCGGAACCTGGGAGCATGAGCCGCTCGGCAGTGAAGAACTGCTGAAGCGGCAGACGTGGCAAGTGGACCGCGCGGTGGTCGAGCTGCCTTATCGGCCGGAGCTACCCACGCTCGACGAGACTCGCAGCGAGCTAACCCGCTGGCAAGCCGAAGAAGCAGCGGCCCGCGCTGCTGGCGACGAAGCCAAGGTCCGCGACTGCCGGGCCAAGGCCGAGCAGATGACCCGGCAGGTCGCTCGCCTCACCGCGCTGCCCGCCGGCCAGGCGTATCCCTATGAGGTCCGCCTGTTGCGACTGGGAGACGCGATCTGGCTCTTCCTGCCGGGTGAGCTCTATCAGGCGTTTCAGACGACCCTTCGCCACCGATTTCCCCGCCATCCGCTGATCATCGCGACGATTGCCAACGACTGGCAGCCCGGCTATGTGCCGCTCGCTACAGCCTATGGCAAAGGCATTTATCAAGATGTTATCGCCGCCGTCGCCGCCGGCAGCTTGGAGCTGCTGATCGAGGCTGTCGCGGACCAGATAGCGGCAAGCTTGGCTAAGGGCTGCTAATTGAGCTCACACAAGCCCGCAGCGCTAGCGAGGGGTATTGCCGAAGATGAATACCCCTTGCTGGCGCTGCGGGCTTGTATTACCCCGGCAACTGCGTGAGTAGCCCCAGGCAGCCAAGGCCGTAGAACGAGTATTCCACGTCGTGGGCCGGGTCCCAGACCGCGCCGTGAAAGCCGCCGGTTTCGAGTTCCAGCGAATTCACGAACGGCCGAACCGCGGCCAGGTCGATCTCGCCGAGGCCGCCGAGGTCTTGCAGCGTCAGCAGGCCGGTGAACGTACTCAAAAGGTCGGCTATGGGAATTCGTGTGTTGGCCCGCAGCCCCCCTTCGTCAGTCTGCATTTCGGCGAGGAAGTCGATGGTCTCCTGGCGGGTCGTCTCGTCGAGCGTGCCGAGCATTCGCAGGGCGGCAATGGCGGCGGCAGTGGGATTCGCGCCGGCCCGCTTGCTGGCCCGAATCTCGCGAAAGCCCCCTTCCTCGGCCCGCTGCGAATGCAAGAAGGCGACGATCTTCTCCGGCGCGGGGGGCTGGCGGCCGATCAGCTCCAGGCAAAGGAGCACGAGGAACGTGTGATACGTGCTCCCTGCCGCCCCGGCCGCTCCCTTGGCATAGCCGCCGTCGTCGCGGCGGAACGATTCCAGAAGATTGGCCACGCTATCGCGCCAGGTCGGGGGGGAATCGGCAAAGACATTGATCCCAGCCGCCGATTCGATCAGCCCCGCGCCGTAGATCAGCGAGAAGAAATCGACGATTGATTCGTGCCCGCCGAGCTTCGACTTCAGAAACGCCGCCGCCCGCTCGGCCGGCGGGCCATACAGCTCGCCCAAGAGGGCCAGCGATCGGAGCGCGAAGCCGGTGTAGTAGAGGTCGCTCCCTCCCTCGCGGCCCGCGAAGCCCCCATCGGGCCGCTGGTTTGCCAGCAGATATTGGGCGTGCCGGCCGCGGCGCACTTCGGGCAACTCGGCAATGCCGGTGGCGAGGCGGACGGTAAGATCGGCGAGGTAGGGCATGGGAGAGGGCTAGGGCTGGGGGCTGGGGCTAGGGAGTTCAGTTCATTCGACCTAGCCGCCACTCGCCAGCCCTTGTAGTTTCGCACGGAACGTCTCTGGAATCGGAATCGACTCCGGCAAGCCGCCGTCGCCGACCCGGCAGCAGACGGACGTGATCTCGCCGCTGGCGATGAGCTGGCCGCCACGGGTGAACGTGGCGGCATAGGTGACGCTCTTTTCGCCGAGGCGGGCGATGGTGACGGCGATGTCGAGCACCTCTTCAAACCGGGCCGGGGCGCGATAATCGCACTTCGCGCTGACCCGCGGCCAGCCGATGCCGGTGGCGTGGTCGTGAACCGACAGGCCAACGCTTCGCAGCAGTTCGTGCTCGGCCTGTTCCAGGTAGCGGAAGAAGGCGGCGAAGTGGGCGATGCCGGCGGCGTCGGTGTCGCAGAATTCCACGCGGCGGGTCGTGCGAAACGGCGCGGGCATGGGCAGGTCCACAAAAAAGCCCATGAGGATTGCTCATGGGCGAATGTTTCAAAACACGGCAGGCGAGACGCCTGCCCACGGCGATTATTCGCCGACGTAGGGCAAGAGAGCCATGTAGCGGGCCCGCTTGATCGCCTGGGCGACCGCGTGCTGGCTGATGGCGCAGCAACCCGACTTGCGGCGGCTGACGATTTTGCCGTGGCGGTTGACCATTTTCTTGAGGAGCTCGATGTCCTTATAATCGACGAACATCGGCCGCGGACGCTCGCCGTCCACGAACAGCGGATCCTTCTTCTTGATCTTGATCCGCGGCTTGGGCTTCTTCTTAAACTTGGCGTTCTTCTTGTCGAATGGCTTGAACATGGCGGTCCAGGCGGGTGCGTTGAGCAGTTGCGGTAAATAGTGACGAATCACGGATTGTACGCAATTGGCCGAGTCTTGCAACCGTGGCCCACGCCGGGACTGGACAAGACCCGCCAACTTGGTACACTGATCGGCGATAAACCGTTATGCCATAGGGAGTTGGGCCAATTCGCGGCCCCATCATCAGTTTTTTTGATACTTGCCGGAGTGGCGCATGGGTCAGAAAGAAGAAGCGTTCGTCGTCGCCGGCACGGTGACCCAGGCCCTAGCCAACACGCGGTTCCGCGTGCAACTCGAAACCGGCACCGAGGTGATGGCCCACGTCGCCGGCAAAATGCGGAAGAACTTTATCCGCATTGTTCCCGGCGACAAAGTGAACGTCGAGCTTTCCCCCTACGATCTAACCAAGGGGCGGATCATCTATCGCGAGCGGTAATCACCCGCGGGGCAGGCGTCTCGCCTGCCAAGAGTTGAGCATATCCCCCGAATCCTTTTCTCTTGGTCCCAAGCTCCGCTTGCGAGCGCGTGCCTGGCAGATCTGCTTCGTGGTTCGATCGCCGACCGCGAAGCGGAGCTTGGGCACGCGGATAGTTGCGCTCGCGGAGATGAACACGGCAGGCGGGACGCCTGCCCCACTTTAAGACGGCCGCTGCACCGCATTCAGCACGCTGGCGGTGGCTTGCGATTTGTTGAGCACGTAGAAGTGAATGCCCGGCACACCGGCATCAATCAACTCTTGCACCTGTCGGGACGCCTGCCGCACGCCGACCTCGAATTGCCAGTCGGCATCGTCTTTTTGCGATAGCTCGGCCACGAATGACTCGGGCAACTTGGCTTTGCACAGCGACGTAATCCGCTGAATCTGCGCGAGGTTCGTCACGGGCAAAATGCCAGGGACAATCGGCACCTTGATCCCCAGTTCGCGGCAGCGGCCCTCGAAGCGAAAAAAATCGGCATTGTCGTAAAAGAGCTGCGTGATGACGCAGTGCCCGCCGGCGGCCACTTTGCGCTGCAGGTTTTCGAGGTCCGCTTGCGGGCTGATCGCCTCCTGGTGCGTTTCCGGATACCCCGCCACCGCGATTCCAAACGTAGGAAACTCGGCCCGGATGAGTTGCACTAACTCGCAGGCATAGCGCAGGCCGCCAGCCGTTTGCTGAAAGGCCGCCTCCCCTTTCGGCGGATCGCCGCGCAGAGCGACGATATTATCGATTCCCTGGCTGCGGGCTTCGTCGAGATAGGCCCGCAACTGATCGATCGTCGAGCCGACGCACGTCAGGTGCGAAGCGACCCGCACGCCGAACCGTTGCCGCACTTGCCGGGTGATTTCCAGCGTCTTATCGCGCGTCGAGCCGCCGGCCCCATAGGTGCAGGTGATGACATCGGGCCGAAAGGCCATCAATTGGCTGACATTTTCATACAGCGACCCCTCGCCCGCCGCCGTTTTGGGCGGAAACAACTCGAACGACAACGTAAAGCGACCGGCGGGATAAAACATGCGTCGGCGAATCGGCTCGGGTTTTCAATCGGTGAACCTCGATTGTACTCCCCCGCCCCGTTCCCGAAAGAACGGCCCCGTGTCCGTGATGGAACGCCGGTTGCCTGTCGTTTGGCGGCAGCGAAACCCCGCGGAGCGACGCTCGCCCGTCTAAGTCCGCCCCCAGCGGTTCCCCCCGATAAGCCTTCCCTTTTGCTTGCCATCGGTCCCCTGCCCAATTACGATAATCGAGGGTTTCCGCGTCCCGGTTGCGGTGCGCTGGGGGTGTATTCAGCCCCGCTGCGGCGCATGACAATAAAGGCGGTTCGGGACTCTATCTAGGAGCGTCGTTCCATGTTTACCAGATTGCGAATTCTCGCCCTCTGCCTGGGGGCACTGACGACCGCCTCGTTCGCACAGGCGCAAGACAGCCTGCTCGAAGAGATGTATGGCCGCGGCGTCCATGCCTATTTTTCCCGCGATTATCGGCAGGCGTTCGAGTTGCTCTCAGCCGCCATCGATGCCGGCACGAACGACCCGCGGTGCTACTATTTCCGCGGCCTGACCTATGCCCGCCTCGGCCGCCCCGACGAAGCCCGCGACGACTTCAAAGCCGGGGCCGAAATGGAGGCCGGCGGCAGCGTTCCCTTCGCCATCGGCCGCTCGCTGGAGCGGGTGCAAGGAAACGACCGGATGGCGATCGAAACCCACCGGCGACTCGCCCGCCTGGCGATGCACACCGGCCAGAATAAGCGCGATAACGTCCGCTACGAAACCGAGAAGCCGGTCGAGGCCGACGCGATCCGCAATCCGGCTGCCGCCAGTGGCACGCTGCCGGCTCCGGCGGCGAATCCGGTTCCCGCGGGCGAAGACCCATTTGCCGGCGGCGCTCCCGCCCCCGCCCCGGTGACACCCGCCCCCGCGCCGATGCCAATGCCTGCCGCCACTCCGGCCCCCATGCCGATGGCCGAAGATCCCTTCGGTGCTGCTCCGGCCCCCATGCCAGCGCCAATGCCCGCGCCCGCCCCCATGCCTGCTCCGGCGACTCCAATGCCGCTGGCGGAAGACCCGTTTGGCGCGACCCCCGCACCAGCACCGGCCCCGATGCCTGCGCCAATACCCGCACCCGCGACACCGATGCCGGCTGATCCGTTTGGACCTGCTCCCGCGCCGGCGACTCCAGCGCCAATGCCTGCTCCCGCGACACCTGCTCCAGCACCGGCTGATCCATTTGGCGCGGACCCCGCCCCAGCGGCTCCAGCACCGACCCCGATGCCCGCACCTATGACTGCACCGGCAACACCAGCGCCGGCTGATCCGTTTGGACCTGCTCCCGCGCCGGCGACTCCAGCGCCAATGCCTACTCCCACGACACCGATGCCGGCTGATCCGTTTGGCGCAGATCCCGTGCCAGCGACGCCAGCCCCGGCCACGCCAGCCCCCGCGATGCCTGCTCCCGCCCCGGCCCCGGCTGATCCGTTTGGACCTGCTCCCGCGCCGGCCACGCCAGCGCCGATGCCTGCTCCCGCGACTCCCGCCCCGGCACCGGCTGATCCATTTGGCGCAGATCCCGCGCCGGCGACTCCCGCGCCAGCCCCGATGCCAGCCCCGGCACCCGCGCCAGCGGATCCGTTCGGACCCGCGCCGGCAACGCCTGCTCCCGCGACCCCGGCTCCGATGCCAGCTCCGGCACCAGCTCCCGCGCCGTCGGATGATCCCTTTGGTCCGGCACCCGCTGCGCCCGCCACGCCCGTCCCCAGCCCAGCCCCTGCTCCCGCGCCCTCGGATGATCCTTTCGGGCCGGCCCCGGCGACTCCTGCTCCCGGGCCGGCACCAGCGGCACCGATGCCGGCTCCCGCGCCGGCACCAGCACCCGCGCCGCCGGACGATCCCTTTGCTCCCGCCCCAGCGGCACCGGCCACTCCGGCACCGATGCCCGCTCCGGCCACGCCAGCCCCGGCGCCCGCGCCGGCTCCGTCGGACGATCCATTTGCCCCAGCGCCGGCAACGCCCGCCACTCCGGCACCAGCGCCGGCAACGCCAGCACCGGCTCCCGCTCCCGCTCCTTCGGATGATCCGTTCGCGCCCGCGCCGGCCGCGCCCGCGCCGGCGACTCCCGCGCCGGCCCCAGCAGCACCCTCGCCCGCTCCCGCTCCGTCCGACGACCCATTCGCCCCAGCGCCGGCAGCGCCCGCGCCAGCCACCCCAACTCCCACGCCGGCCCCAGCGCCCGCTCCCGCTCCTTCGGATGATCCGTTCGCGCCCGCTCCGGCAGCGCCCGCCACTCCGGCACCAGCGCCTGCCGCGCCGGCCCCGGCACCGGCGCCGTCGGACGATCCGTTCGCCGATGATCCGGCTCCGGCACCCGCCGCTCCGGTACCCACGCCCGCCACGCCGCCGGCACCCGCCCCGGCTCCGAGCGATGATCCGTTCGCTGATCCCGCCAAGCCCTAGGTAAGTTGTCCGTCCGCTTGCCAATTACAAGCGCCGTCGTCCCTTGGGCGACGGCGTTTTTTGTGTCTTGAAGCCGCCTCGTATCGCCAAAGACGCTCGCATGAATTCCCCTCGCCTTGCCCGCTGGTCGCTGGTGGCCGCCGCTCTTGTCGCGCTCGCCTGGCCCGCCCTCGCCGCCCCCAACCTCACCGACGTTTCCCCCCGCGGCCTGACCATCGGCCAGACCACGAAAATCGTGCTGACGGGAAGCGATCTCGATGCCGACACGCGCTTGCTCCTGCCGGCGAAGATCGCGGCCCAATCGCTCGTCGGTCCTGCCCGCCCCAATCGGCTCGAAATCGAAGTGACCCTCGATCCCGCCACGCCGCCGGGCCTCTATCCCGTCCGCGTCGCCAACGGCAAGGGGGTTTCGGGCATCCTGCTGCTCGGCGTCGATTCGCTCCCGCAGCTTCCCTTCGCCCCGCAAGTCGAGCGGCAGCCAGTCGCTTTGCATGGGCAGGTCGGCGCGGCGATGGTGCTGCGTTCGACGCTGTCGGGCAAAAAGGGGCAGCGGGTGGTGCTCGATGTCGAGTCGCAGCGCCTCGGCGGCGGGCTCCGCCCCGTCATTCGCCTCTATGATCCGCGCGGCGCGCAAATCGCCTGGAGCCCGCCGCGCCGCGCGCTCGGTGGCGATGCCCGCTGCGAAGTGCAATTGCCCGCCGATGGGGACTACGTCATCGAGCTGCATGACGAGCTGTTCAAGCCCGCCGGCAACGGCTTTTTCCGCCTGAAGGTCGGCGATCTGCAATATGCCGATTTTGCCCTGCCGCTGGCGGTGGCGGCCGGCGGCAAGCAAGCGATTCGCCTGCCGGGGTCCCCCCTGGCGGGAGAGGCCGAGTTCGACGCGAGCGCGGCCATCGTTCCCGGCGAAGTCGCCGCCCCGCTTCCCGCCGCTCCCGCCTTCACCGGCGCGGCCCCGCGCCTCGCCATCAGCGATTTCCCCGAATTGCTCGAAGCCGCTCCCGCCAGCCAGCCGCAAGAATTGCCCGCGGCCCCGGTCGGCATCAGCGGCGTGCTGGGGGCGAAGGGAGAAGAAGATAAGTTTCTGCTCGCCGTCATGCCGGGGCAGAAGCTGCAGTTCAGCGTCGTGGCCCGGCAAATCGGCTCGCCGCTCGACGGCGAACTATTCCTGCGGAACGATAAGGGGGGGCAAATCGCTTATGGCGACGACCGCCCCGGCAGTGCCGATCCGCTGGTCGATTTCACCGTGCCCGCGGGGCTGACGAAGCTGCAAATCGCCCTGCGGGATCGCGTTGGCGATGGGGGGCCGGATTTCGTCTATCGAATCGCCGTCCGCGAGCAGACGCGCCCCGAGTTCTCGCTGCAAATTCCCACCGACCGGTTTGTCGTTCCCGCCGGCGGCACGCTCGTCGTCCCCGTGCAGGTGATCCGCGCGGGCTATGGCGGGCCGATTTCGCTCGCGCTCGAAAACGGGCCCGCCGAAGTGCAACTTGGCGGCGGCCTCATTCCGGCCGGCGCGACGACCGCACTCGTCACGCTTAGCGCCCAGAATGTTTCGCCGCAAGCGGTGCTGACGCGACTCATCGGTCAGGCGGACGAAGCAAAAGCGGCCACCTATCGCGCGGCGACCTTCGCCGAGTTCCCTGGCGCGAAGCATCAGCCCCGCCTCCGCGAGCAGTTTGCCCTCGCCATCGCGGTGCCGTCTCCCATTTCGCTCGCCTGGAATGCGGGGGCCGACGACAAGCTCCTCGTCGGCGGCAAGCTGGCGGCGAACCTGCGGATTGCCCGCATGGGAAATGTCCCCGGCAATGTTCGCGTCCGCCTGCTGACGACCCAGCCCACGCCGACCAAGAAAATCAACGACGGCAAGGCGGAGAAAACGGTGGACGACCCGGACCGCATGTTGCGTCTCGAAGGGGAGGCGACCTTTCCTCCCGACCAGTCCGACGTGAGCGTGAACATTCTCGTTCCCGCCGATCTGCCCCTGAAACCGTGGGATCTCGTTCTGGCGGCCGATTTGCTGGCCAAGGATGGCAAAAGCGTCGTCACTTCGATCGCCGCTCCGCTGCGGACGCTCCCCACCGCTCTGCCGTTTTCGATCGAGCTGGCCGGCTCGGCCGCGGCCGATGGCAAGGCGGGAGCGGGCGAAACGGGCAAGCTCGCCGGCAAGGTGTTGCGGGCCGCCGGCTATGCCCAGCCGGTGGCGATCACGCTCGAGGGTCTGCCGAAGGGAGTCGCCGCGCCGCAAGTGATTGTCCCCGCCGACCAGACCGATTTCGCCCTGCCGGTGCGGTTTACTTATGGCACGAAAGCCGGCCCGCTGAAGGGGGTCAAGCTGGTGGGGCTTTCCGCGCCGATCACGGCCGGGTCGGTCCGAAGCAATGCCCTGGAGGTGGCGATCAACGTCGTTCCCGGTGAAAAACCCGCCAGCGAAATGCCCAAGGAAATCTACGAAGACGACGAGGCGTTTATCGCCTTGCTGACCGAAGGGGCGGCCCGAGCCGTGCCCGATCAGCGCGAAACCCACAGCGGCAAATATGCTCTGCGGATCGTTGGCGACGAGCGCCGCGCCGCGACCCTGCCAGGCCTCGGCGTGAAAATTCGCGAGAATCCGGGTCCGGGGGAGTATCGCTACCTGCGATTCGCCTGGAAAAAGGCGGGGGGGAACGCCATCTGCCTGCAGCTCGCGAAAGATGGCCAGTTTGGCGCGGCGAGTCCTCCTGCCGCGACCTTCCGCTACCATGCCGGGCCCGGCGCGCCGAGCCACGGCGGGGCGCTCGTGCTCGACGACCAGCTCCCCGCGAAGTTCGAGCTGGTCACGCGCGATCTCTTCGCCGACTTTGGAGAGTTCACCCTCACCGGCCTCGGCTTTTCGGCCATTGATGGGCAGTCGGCTCTCTTCGACCACCTGTACCTCGCCCGGCAGCTCGACGATTTCGAGTTGCTGAAGGAAGGTCCGGCGAAGTAATCGCGGCCCGGCCGACTACCAGCGGGCCTCCAGGCCCAGATTGGCACCGTGCAGGAAGAGGTCGCCACCGGTCGCCAGGTTGGTGCCGCTGTCGAGGTCGTCGTTGAAATCGAGCTGATCGGGAGCGAGCGCGACGCCGGAAACCACCATCACGAAGTAGCCCGCCCGGACCGACCAGCAGTCGTTCAGGGCATACTTGCCGGTGAGGTTGAAGTCGCCGACGAACGAGACCACGGTGCTGCGGTCGCGGGCATTCCGAAGCACGAAGGTGTTGTCGTTGTCGCGCACCAACTGCCGCTGGATCGCGTCGTTGCCGAAAATGCCCCCCTTGCCGACCGCTTCCCAGCCGAGGCGGCCGCTGGAGCGCTCCAGGCGTCCCCCGAGCTGAAAGCCGAATAGATTGTTGCTGGTCCGAATCGTATAGTCGCTCACGTCGCCGTCGCTGTCGGTCGAGTTGATATTGTAGCGCTCGTCGAGATTGACGTAGCGAAAGCCCGCCAGGAGCGACCAGGTGCAGAGGTCGCGCACCAGGTTGAACTCGGCATTGTGCAGCTGCGATTTGTACGAAAGAACCATTTCGTTGGCGTTGTCGAAATCGTCGGCGACTCCCACCAGCGGTCCGGGAATGTCGAGGTTGTTCGGATCGACGATGCCGACGGTCGATTCCCAGAAGTGAGTGCCGAAGTACGACACTTCCCACGCCCGGCAGTCACCCGTTCGCCGGCCGAGGAGAATCCGCGGCCCCCCTTCAAAATCGAAGTGCGAATCGGCCGTATCGAGCAGCGTGTCGCCCGAATCTCCCGCCAGCACCACGGGCTGCCGCCGGCTGCCGTTGTCGCGCTGCAAAAAGAGCCCTTCGCCGACGACATACCAGGCAGGGCAGCAGCCATCGCATTGGCAATCGCTCAGGCATTCGCTCGCCTGCAAGCTGGCATTGGCCGTGCAGCCGCACGAATCGAGGGCTTCGCAAACGTTGGCCGAGCAGGGGGTGCCGGCCCAGGCCCGTTGAGCCATCAGGGCCGCAATGCACAGAGCCAACCAAGGCCGAAAAATCCGCATGGCCATCCTCCTGATTTGCCGAGCGCCGATTCCCAGCCAAGCCGGGGGCGCTAAGTTGATCGCCGCCCATCCGTGGCGGCCCGCCAGGAGAGATTTCGTCAATGCCCCCTATGGTTGTTCAAGTGACGAACCCAGCGGGGGGGAATTTCCAGCGTTCCCGCTCCTGGCGAAGCGGCTGGCGAATGCCGCGCGAAAATGCCCGCCATGCCGCCTGGCGAACCCCTGCCGATTGTGCCGGTAGCAGGGGCCGCGAAATCGGCAGCGTCCGCAAACTTAGCCCAAATTCGCGCCCCCACCGGAAAAGTCGGGGTTTGTCGCGAAAAAGGCGTCCACCTGGGCACCGGTCAGGGCCTTGAACTTCTTCAGCTTGTAGCCGCTCCGGCCGTCTTGTCCCTGGATGGCAAAGATGTCCGCCCTGCCGTCGTCGTCCGCGTCCCGCATGGTGATGTGAACAGCCGTGTTGGGCACATCGGCGGTCGCGAAGGCTTGGAAATTGAAGAGCTGCGTGCCATTGGCCCGGTAAACGCGGATGCGCGATCCACCGCCAGAGCCGGTGGCCGAGACAATCTCCGCCTTGCCATCGCCATCGACATCCCCCGCCGCGACGAACAGCCCTTGCTTGAAGCCGGAAGGGTCGTTGAACGAGGCGAGCCGCACCGGAGTGGCCCCGGTCAGGCTGTAGGTGCGAATTCGCGCGGGAGTGCCCGAACCGGTGGCCACGATCAGCTCCAAGGCGTGCTCGCGGTCTCCATCGAGGTTCCCCACCGCCAGCGTCGCTCCCCCTTGATACTTCTTGATGTCCGAGAAGGCGTTGAGGTTTCGCGGGCTCAGATTCAGCGGCACGGCTGGGTTCGCGAGCACCTGGTTGCGATACACCTTGATCGTCGCCGCCCCGCGGTCGGGCACGATGATGACCTCCGGCATGCAGTCCCCATCGACATCGCCGGCGACGACATTCACCCCGTTGACGAACTTCGTGCCAAAAGTGTTCGCGGCCGTGATGGTGGTCAGGTGCCGGGTGCTGCTGGTCAGGCTGGCGATGCGGGTGCCGGTAAATACCTTGATGTCCGGCTTGGTATTGCGACCGGGCGCGGTGATGACATCGGGGAGGCCGTCGCCGTCGATATCGGCCGTCGTCAGGCGGATGCCGTATTTGTTGCTCGTGCCGTAGGTATCTTTGGCCAGGATCGTGAACAGCTTGCGGTTGTTCTCGGCATCGTACACGTCGAAGCTAGGCTTTGACGAACCCTTGCTCGAGACTTCGGCCCCCACGGCCACGATATCGACGTGGTTGAATTTCTCGATGCTCTCGAACGAGACGTCCTTGAGCAGGGTGACGGGGAACGTCCATTTCCCTTCGCCGCGGCGGAAGATCTCCAGCAGGCGGTCGGCGGCGGGGATGGTTTTCGTATCGAGCTTGAGGAAATCGCCATCGTCCGGGCAAACCTCTCCCGGTGCCGGCAGGTTGCCGTCGATGTGGTAGGTCGTATCGCGGCTGGGCTGCACTTCGATCACGTTTTTCGCGTCCGAAGCATTGAGCCGCAGGTATTCCGTCGTCGCGTCATAGGTCAAGCCGCCGAACGTGCGTGCCGGTTGGCTCCCCGGCGCATCGGGCGAATTGCTCGACGTAACGGACGTTGGCGTCACCAGATAATCCACGAGGAGCGTGTTGCCCCCGTCTTCGACGATGATCTGATCGTCGGAACCGACCGCCGCCAGCGCCGGATTCGCGCCGGAGATGACCGTGACCTGACCTTGCACCGTGTTCAAATTGCCGTTGCCGACATGCACCGTATCATTGCCGCCCTTCGTGTCGATCTTCAGCGTATCCACAGCGCGGAGCGAATTGACGTGGAACGTATCGCCGCCGGTGTTGGAACTAATCAGGAAAATGCCTTCCTGGGTATCGTCCGGAGAGTCAAAAGCGCCAGTGGCGGTGTAATCGATGTCCGCGGGAGCCAGGCCCGAAATGCGGCTCGACGTGACGACGACGTTCGTGGTGGCCGATCCCGAGTAATTCGACGCGAGAATCTGGTTTTGCGATCCGCCGCCACCATCGATATTCACTTTGCCGAGGCGATTGGTCAGACTGCCCTCGCCGCTCAATCCGCCGGTCCCCAAGGCGAAGGTGTCGTTCCCACCAAAGCCGTTGGCATTGACGATGTAAGAACCGTCACCGATGAGGAACGCATCCGCCGCCGGGCCGCCATCAGCCGTTTCCGAAAGTCCCGCGCCGGTCGCCACCACGCTTTCCGTCGGCAGCAAAAACTCGCCGCTGACTTCGAGATTGGAAAAGACAACCGTGTTGTCGCCGGCGCCGGTGCGGAAATCATCTTGGCCGGAATTGACGCTGCCGTAGAGCCACCCCCCGACGAGCGTATCGTCGCCGGCGGTACCGTCCAAGCGGTCGTCCCCCCCGCCGCCGAACAAGACCGCTCCCTCGCCGGAGGTGAGCACCGCGGTGAAGGTGAAGAAATCAATAAAGCCGGCATTGCCGCCGATCAGATGGTCGTCGCCGAAGCCGCCAATCAACAGGTTGTAGCCCGGATCGGCGTCGTCGTTGTCCACCAGGCCGCCAATCAGCGTGAAATCACCGCGCGAGAGGGGCCCGACGGAAAGAATGTCGCCGTCCGGTCCGCCGATCATGGTGCCCGGCTCCGTGCTTTGGGCGAGGCCCAGTCCGGTCGGGATGCCGCCCAGAATATCGAACCCGATGCCGCCGTAGAGGATCGATTTTCCCGGCCCTGCCGCCAGCCTGTCGTTGCCTCCTTCGCCATCGAGCAGGCACTCGCCGGCGCCGGCCTCCAAATAGTCGTTTCCGCCCCCGCCATTGAAATAAACGACGCCACCAAAGTAGGACTTTCCAGCGCGGGCGGTAAGTCGGTCCTTGCCGTTGCCGGCGTTGACGATCACGCGCAAATCGGCGTCCAGACTCGCCTCCACAACGACCGAGTCATCACCACCGGCCTTCGAGCGGAGTGCGGTGTCGATCCGTTCGTACTCAATGTCTTCGGCCGGAGTATCGGCCCGCAGGTCCACAATGATGTCGTCGAACCAGACGTCCTCGCGGTCAAATTCCTGCGTGGCACCGGTCATTCCGACGAAGATCGTATCCCCCTCCTCATTCATGTAAACGCGGACGGAATCGTTCTCGATGCTGCCATAGACATACAGAATGCCGTCGCGAATCTCGGCGAATTTGTCTTTGGCCGCGGGATCGTCGTCGTGGTTGCTGAGTCCATTCACCGACGCGCACGAGCCGGATTCAATCGAGAAGATGGTGAAGGTCTCCTCAAAACTTCCCGACGCGCCGGCCAAGGTTGCCCTGCCGCTGATTTTGCCGGCGAGTTCGGCGTCGATATGCACCAGGCCGGTAATTCCGCAGTCGTCCAGCTCACTGACTCGCAGGCGGTTGTCGCCACTCGGTTCGTTCAACTCGATGGTGAGATTGGCACCCACCTCCAACCGCAATTGAGCATTGAAACCCAAGCCCAAAACGTCGTCCACGATTTTACCGGGATCCTGCACATATTCCCCCAGCTTCTCGCCGGCATCCGTAATCCCCGTGTCCTCGCTAACGTCGGAGATGTCCTCTTTCAGATCGTTGACGGTATAGCCCGCCAGCGCCAGGCCGCCGCTAGCCGGGAATTTTCCCTCCACAAAGAAATTCAGATCCACGTCGAACAGCGGATCGGACGTATCGATGTAAAAGCTGTCGGCCAGGCTATTGGCAGTGATGGATGGGCTGGTGACAAAGTAGGTGTCCACACCGAGCTTGATGCTCGACTGCATGCGGAAGTCGGCTCCGAACTCAATCCCTTGGCTATAGAAATCAAGTAGAAACTGCATGGCATCGGCGGCCAAGTCACCGCCAATGTCGCGCACATTCTCGACCAGTGCGTCCTTGATCTTTGCGGTGCTGAAAGACAATTGTACGAACGCCGGCTCGTCAGGGGGATCGAGGAGCTTGATAGTCGCGAAGTCGGAATCGTATTCTTGGTTGAAAGGTATGTGATATTCATCAGCAATCGTTCTAACCAAATCGAGTTCGAAAGTCACAAGCGGCTCGTTGATTCCAGAAAGGATGTTGAAGACGGACGTGATTGGATGATTGAGAATCGGGAACTGAAAGCCGGCATTTTCAGCTTTCTCCAACAGTTCCTCCGACTTCGATTGGCTCAGATTCGGGTTGGAAATTCCATCCAGAATTTCGACGATCGTCAGTGCATCTTCCAGATAGCCAAACAAGACGCGCGACTGGTCGCCGGTGAAGGGTGATAGGGCCTTTCCGGCGATATCCAGCGGCGTGAGGTTTTCGGGCAAGTCATCGGCGGGCACGTCAGGCACCGCGGACAATCCCAAGTAGTCGTTAATCGTCACTCCCCCAAAGATCTCCTTGGTGCCGAGCAGGATTTGCCGCACGTCGCGCGGAATCACCTCGTTCATTTGGGCGACAATCGGATCGAGCGCTTCGCCCACGATCAAGCGGATCAGGCCGGCACCGCCGTCGCTGACGTCCACTCCCTCGAGGAATACTTTGTCCAA
The DNA here is from genome assembly GCA_033762315.1 of Pirellulaceae bacterium. Classification (GTDB taxonomy): domain Bacteria; phylum Planctomycetota; class Planctomycetia; order Pirellulales; family Pirellulaceae; genus CAYLLN01. Next base: position 4,900 of record JANRLS010000184.1, on the reverse strand, counting down.
ATCATCGTCTTGTTTCTCGATGTCCAAATCGTCCAAGTCGATGGTAAATGCCGTCCGATACTCCAGTTCCGGAAAAGGCCCGGCAGCATCGAGCGTCACCGTGAGCGGCACGCCAATCGTATCGGCCGACAAGGTCGAGCTGGCGACATTGCTCAGGTTGGCCAGCGCGGTGGCCCCGCCGCTAAAGCTCAGCGAGTACGTCGGGCTGTAAACGAATTTCAGCGAACCGGCATAATCGAGCGTGCCATTGGCAATCGTGCCCGCAATCGTGATCGGTGACGACTGAAAGGCGAGCGCCAGATCGACATCGACGTTGCCGGGGGTCGCCGTGAGACTCGTGTTCGCGGCACTCGCGTCACCATCGGAAAACGGTGTGTTGTCGGTGATCGTCAAGCGCACATCGATCGAAAGATCGGCATTCAGCTGAGCGCTGACGCTTGAGCCGATCGAGAATTCGAGACCCAGCAACTCCACGGAGTTGGGGAGGTCCACATCGATATTGGCGACGGTAGGGTTGATCGTGAATCGCACATCGACCGTGTTGTCGCCGTTTGCGCCGCTGGCCAATTGTCCGGTGAGCACGCCCCCCGTTTGCCCGCTTAAGGATGCGAGCAATGTCGTCAAGTTCGTGGACGAGAACGACGCGAGACTCCCCAGAAACGACTGGGCACTCGACACCGAACTGCTCGTAAATGTGCTGAGATCGAGGTAATCGGACAGCTTGAGGGTGTCGAAACCCGGAATTTCCTCGGCCAGCAGCGAACCCCCGAGCTGTGCCGCGAAAGCCTGATCAAGCTCCGTCTGCAATCGGCTCAATGCAAACGACAAATCCGCCCCCGCCACCGCCATGACCCGGCGGTCTTCGAGCTGTTCGAGGGTGAGAAAGCGGCGGCGGCGTTGTTGGGCGAGGCGGGCGCGCAGGGGAAGCTGGGGGCGGGGCATGGGGATGAAGTTCCTGGCAAGGGTTGGCGGGACTGGTTCAGACATGCCACAAAAAAGTGATTTGTGACACTGGATCGAGCGTTATTTCATTGCTCTATGGGTGTTTTACAATACCCACGAAAGAGGTAGTCTAATTGCCAGTTCACCGGTCTGCAATATGCAAAGACCTGCTCGATTCTTCTCGATTTTACGGTTCTGCGCAACGCGCAAGCTGGCAACACTGGTCTCGCAAGTTGGGGGGGAACGTCACCCACAACTTGAGGCATTTTCGAGATTTGCGGGTTGCCGCAAGAAAAGACCGAGGCGGAGCCTACTCCACCTCGTGAATCACCAAGATGTTCTGCGCCAGCGGATAGAAATTTGTCCCGGTGACAAACACAATCCGGTCGCCGGGAGCGACCAGTCCCTGCTCGCGCCCCCAAGCGTCGATGTGCGCTCGCAGCGCGGGGCCATCATGCACCGGAGCACCGGCATGGGGGGTGACGCCCCAGTAGAGGGCCAGCTTGCGCAGCACGCTGGCCGAGTCGCTGACGCCGATCGTCGGCACAAAATCGCGCTGCTTGCTGCGCAGTCGGCAGGTGCCCCCGCCACGCGTGGCGACCACCACCAGCTTCGCGCCCAGCTGATCGGCCATCGCCGCGCTGCCGCGCACCGCTGCCGCCGTGATCGGATGCACGTCGGTCGCCTGCACGCCGTGATAGAGCCCCCGCTCCTTGATCAGCGGCTCGGTGGCGAGCATGATCCGGTTCATCATCGCCACCGCTTCGGTGGGAAACTCGCCGATGGCCGTCTCCCCGGAGAGCATGCAGGCGTCGGCCCCGTCCAAAATCGCGTTGGCCACGTCGGTCGCCTCGGCCCGCGTCGGCCGGCGGTTGTGATGCATGGAGTCGAGCATCTGCGTGGCGACAATCACCGGCTTGCCTTGCTTTTGGCACTCGCCGACGATCCGCTTTTGCGTGACGGCGATTTCCGCCACGTCGATTTCGACCCCCAAATCGCCGCGGGCCACCATCACTCCATCCGCCGCCGCGACAATCTCCGGCAAATGGGCCAGCGCCTCGGGCTTCTCGATCTTCGCGATCACCGCCGCCGACGAACCTTGCGCCTTCAAGAGCTCGCGCAACAGCAGCACATCGACCGGCTTGCGGACGAAACTGAGGCTGACGTAATCAATGTCGTTCTTGGCGGCCCACACGGCATTGGCCATGTCGGCCTCGGTGAGCGCGGCGGTCGTCAGCTTCGCCCCCGGCAGATTGATCCCCTGCCGACTGCGCAGCGTGCCGCCGCCGACCACGCGGCAGCGCACTTCTTCCGCCGTTTTACTGACGACGGTCATGCTCACCGTGCCATCGGCCAGCATCACCGAATCGCCGACCGTCAGATCACTCACCAGCGGGGCATAGGTCGAGGTCAGCTCGTCGGCCGCCGCCGACTTGCTCCCCTTGATAAAGCGATAAACCGTTCCCGGCTCGCATTCGGTCGGGTCGGTGTGCAGCAAGCCGAGGCGGATTTTCGGCCCGGCCAGGTCGCACAACACTCCCACGGGAATTCCCACCCGCTCGGAAGCGGCCCGAATGTCGGCCAGCTTTTGGTCGCGCTCGGCGACGGTGCCGTGGGCCGTGTTCAGGCGAAACACGGCGACCCCCGCCTCGATCAATGCGGCCAGCTTATCGACCGTGCCGCAGGCGGGGCCGACGGTGGCGACGATTTTGGTGCGGGCCCGGCGAGCAAGCGAAGGGGTGGTGGTCATCGGTGAGCGATTCCGAATGCGAGATTCCCGCGTGCCGCCGGGCGGGCCAGGCGGCCCCCGCACGGGTATATTGCCGTGGTTGTACGCGAGGGGACCGGCGGTGGCGAGTCCCCCCCGCGTGGGCGCGACGAATCGAACACCGAGCGAGGCGCGCGTGACTGTCGAACGAGGCCAAACCGCGAGGCGCATTACCTGGGGACTCGTCGCCGGCGCGGCGGTCGGCACCGCGGCGACGCTGGCCGCGCTGTCGGTCGTGCTGCGCGATCCGACCCCCGCGCTGACGCCGGAGATTTTTCGTGCCGAGCAGGCGCTGGCCAAAGTGGCGGTTCCCAGCGATTACGACATCACGATCCGGGTCGTCGGCATGCAAGCGGCGACGTATCGGGTCGAGGTCCGCCGGGGATTGGCGCAAACCGCCTGGCGCAACGGCCATCCCCTTACCAGTCGCCGCACCTTCGGCACCTGGAGCGTGCCCGGCATGTTCAGCACCATCAGCCGCGATATCGAAGCGCTAGAGCGGCGGGGGGCGGGGCGGATCGACGAATCGACGCCGGAACTGACGCTGCGGGCGCGGTTCGACCCGCGGTTCCACTATCCGGCCCGCTATTTTCGCTCCGAGCGGGCGATCGATGTCGAGTGGGAAGTGACCGAGTTCACGCCGCGCTAGACCCTGGCTCGACATTCGATAAGCGCTCGCGGCTGGGCGATTTCGAGAGACCTCCGGTCGGAACCACGGCGGGGTCGGAGACCCGCGCCGAACGCGCGGCTGGACCGTAGGTCCCCTGTTGTGCGCGGGTCTCTGACCCCGCACCAGGCTGGACCGAAGGTCCCCCCCGTTGTGCGCGGGTCTCTGACCCCGCACCGGGCTGGACCGTAGGTCTCCTTGCGGATCACCGAACGGGCCCCGTAGTGCGCGGGTCTCTGACCCCGCACCAGGCTGGACCGAAGGTCTCCTTGCGGATCACCGAACGGGCCCTGTTGTGCGCGGGTCTCTGACCACGCACCCGAACGGGCGATTTCGAGAGACCTCCGGTCGGAACCACGGCGGGGTCGGAGACCCGCGCCGAACGGAGACCCGCGCCGAACGGGGAACGGCGACATCACCCCGCAGACCATTCCCGCCAAGCGGGTCATGCTCACCGAAATCCCGCCCGCCTTCGTCACCGTGATTTTCCTGCTCTCCGACTTCATCGCCCTCAAGGAACCGCCCCGGCCACCGACGACTCGGCACAAGGACTGAGGCCCTCGCTCCGCTTCGACCGCGGGCTCGATTCAGGTGCCACCTCCCACGCTCCGCGCCCTTGCTCCGATCTGGCAAGCTGGGTGGTTTCCACTCAGGTCGGCCATTTCTAGGCATTTGCGACCGCTAAACCATTGCCAGGTAACGACTTGCAATCGGTTTCCACGTTTTCACCCCTGGTGGAAACCTGCGCGGCCATCCGCACGCAAAATCCTCAGGAAAATCGCACTTTTCAGTCGCCGTTGGCTTCCAAAATCGAGCATCATGGGGGTTTCTGGAAACCAAGTAGTTTTATTCCCCGAAGGAAGGGTCTCGCTGGCGTTTCACCTTTACCCAAATTGCCAAAGATCGCCGACGAAATGCTCATGCCCCAGTGGCACTACAGGGTCGTCCATGTATTAAACGCTTTTGTCCACTAAAAGTACCCAACAAAATCGCCGGCTGTGTCATTTTTCCCAAGATTTTTTCCGTGAGGCGCATGTCCCGCCTGCCAAGTCGTGGGGCAGGTTTCCCAGCCTGCCGTAATTCCCCACGCTACTTCATTTTTTCGAGCCACCTTGCTGTTGCTCATGCTGGGCAACGATCCTTTCCAGAGGATCGAGAATGCATTCCTCCACGGCCTTCCTCAACACGGCACCACCGACCTTAAACTCGGTTTGCAACTGGGCGGCAATCGGCTTGAGCCGATCCAATTTTCCGCGGGCGGAGGGAAGGTCGGGTGGATTATTTACAAGCGCCTTCCCGATAGCGATCCCGTCTGACTTGAAGCGTCCGGCAAAACCGTCAAGTTTGCGCGAGTTTTCCTTGTCCTGAGCAAAGCAGGGGCAGGATCAAAGGGGTCAGGCTTCATTTTCTGGGGCGGCCGCGGGGGCGGAGGGTGCTGGCGAGGCCGAGTTTCATCGTGACTGCCTGTTGCCAGGACTCGCTGCCGTACGGCGCGCCGCGCTCGGCACAGCATCGCAGGGCGA
>JANRLS010000183.1:0-5330 GCA_033762315.1 Pirellulaceae bacterium | reverse complement strand
GCCCGCCCCACAGTGACTCGGCAGGCGGGACGCCTGCCCCCCAGCCGCACCACTTCACCCGGAGCAAGTTGGCTCCCGGCAATTCTCAACTTCGCGCGAGCGGGCGGACACCGACGCCTGCGGCTTGCCGTTAAACGAGGTCTGCGCGCGGCGGCTAGGGCGCGGAAGGATGGCGCTGGGCGAGCGGCGGACTAGAAGTCCCCGACCGTGCCGCCGTCGTCGCGGGTGGCGAGGCGCGAGAGGAGGACGATGTCGAGCTGGCGCGTGAGCAATTGCACGTGGCCGTCGAGAAAGGCCCCCATGACGCCGTTCGCGTGGGCCGAGAGGAGCGGGTTGTTCGAGCCGTGGTTGTTCCCCAGGGCGTTGATGCCGCCGCTGCCATAGGCGGGGGACGAGCTTGGTTTGCCGTTGGTTCCGACGCCGTGGAAGATCGTCGTCAGGTTATAGACGGGGCTGCTGCCGATGCCGCTGGTGATGGTGTTCCCCGTGTTCGTGCCGCAGAGCCAGCCGCAGGTGCTGCCGCCATCCACGCGCCGCCGCGTGGTGGGGGAACTGCCCGCGGTTCCTTCCCAGAAGAAGTCCGACGATTCGCTGACGATGAGCACGCTCGACGTGCCGTCGGTCGCCATCGCCATCCGGATGCTTTCGTTGGGGGCGAACATCCCGCCGGCCGAGAGGTAGCCACCCGTGTTGCCGGTCGAGGTGCGGTTCTCGGCAAAGGTCTGACCGTTGCTTGCGCGCGATTGGCTGCCGGTGGCCAGGGCCGCGGTCGCCCCCGCGATGCCGACATACGACGGCACGACGAGCGGCGTGGTCGTGGAAGGAGGAGCCTCCATCGCGGGGAGTGGGCTCGAAGGGCAGAGGAAATAGCTGATTTTGGAACCGGTCGCGTGGGCTCGCATCGCGGGCTGGTCGTAGGCCGTATTCGCGCTCCGTTCTTGGCTATCGAGCAGGTCGTAGAGGTTCTTTTGCTCGGCGAAGGGAAGCGTCGCGACCAGCCACGAGGGGCCGTATTGGTTCATCGCGCCCCGGTTGCGAGCCCCGATGGGAAGCGAGCCGAAGGTGTCGTTGTAGTTTTGCACCGCCAGGGCGAATTGCCGCAGGTTATTCGAACATTGCATACGGCGGGCCGTTTCGCGGGCGGCTTGCACGGCCGGGAGCATCAGCGAAACGAGCACGCCGATGATCGCGATCACGACCAAGAGTTCGACTAGAGTAAACCCGCGCCGCCGCATGTGACACCTCGTTTCGCCCATCCGCCAGACTAGCACACGGCCAGCACGAGCGGGCCGAAATTGCGCAAAAAGTGCCCGCCGCTCCCCCCCCTCGCCAAGAACTCCCCAGGATTAGGACGATTTTGGCGGCGAAATGCACGGGCAAACGCGATTGCGGCACGATATTGCCTTCCCCCGCAAAGGATCGGAGGGCGGCAATTGGCAACCCCCTTTCCCCCTTCGACAATGCGCCTGTCAAAGCCCCTACTCTCGGAGATTTTCCATGCTTGCCCGCCGTTTGCTTGCCGTGCTGCTGGTTGCGTCGCTGGCTTTGCCGCTGCGGGGGGAAGAGCCGGCGGGGCCGCTCCTCCGCAAGCTGGGCGAATTTGTCGAGTCGGGCAAGCTGTCCGGCGTGGTGGCCCTCGTTTCGCGGCCGGGCAAGGTGCATCGCGTTGAGGCGTTTGGCGTGACCAACCTCGAATCGAAGCAGCCGATGCAGGCCAATACGATCTTCCGCATCGCCTCGATGACCAAGCCGATTGCCGCCACGGCGGTGCTGATTTTGCAGGACGACGGCAAGCTCTCGGTCGATGATCCGGTCGGCAAGCACCTGCCGGAGTTCAACCAGGCGGCCCTGGCGGGCGGAGCGAAGCCGGCCCGGCCGGTCACGATTCGCGACCTGCTGACGCACACCTCGGGCGTGGCGAATCCGCCGGCACCAGCCAGCGGCACAAACCCGACGCTCGCCGAAATCGTCGCGTCCATTGCCCACGAGCCGCTGCAATTCGAGCCTGGCTCGCAGTGGAAATATGGGAGCGGGCTGACCGTGGCGGGGCGGATCGTCGAGGTCGCCAGCGGCAAGTCGTTTCAGGATTTTGTCGAGGAGCGCATCTGTCGGCCGCTCAAAATGAAGGACACGACGTTCTATCCCACCGCCGAGCAGCTGCAGCGGGCCGCCACGATTTATAAGTTTGATAAGGAGGCCGATAAGCTCGTCGCCGTGCCCCCGCCGGTCTGGGCCGATGGCGAAAAGCGGGCCCCTAATCCCTCGGGCGGGCTTTATTCGACGGCCCTCGATTACCACCGCTTTTTGCAGGCCATCGCAGCGGGCGGCGAGCTCGATGGCCAGCGCATCGTCTCGACGGCCGCTATCAAGCAGATGACGAGCAACCAAACCGGCGACCTCAAAGCGGGCTTTGCGCCGGGGCAGGCGTGGGGGCTCGGCTGGGGGACAATCCGCGAAACGACCCCAGCCAGCTTGCTGTCGCCCGGCTCATTCGGCCACGGCGGGGCGTTTGGCACGCAGGGCTGGGTCGATCCGGCACGCGGAGCGGTGCTGATCCTGATGATCGCCCGCTCCGATCTCGCCGGCTCGGGGGAACCCTCGTATTGGCTCGAAACGCAAAAAGTCGCCGTGGAACTGCTGAAATAGGGGATTTTCTCGGCGGCCAAGGAGACACCGACCATGACCGCGAGGCAGGTGCTTGTGACCGGCGGCGCGAGCGGCATTGGGCGGGCAATTGCCGAGGCTTTTGCTCGCGATGGCTGCCGGGTGATCGCCACCGGCTATACGGATGACGAAGTCCGCGGGCTGGCGGCCACCTGCCCGCTGCACGCGGAGCGGCTCGACGTGACCGATGACGAGTCGATCGCGGCAGTCGTGAACGAACTGCCGCGGCTCGATGTGCTGGTCAACGGCGCGGGCATTATCCTGCGGCAGGGGCAAGAGCACGACCCGGCGAATTTCGCGGCGGTGCTCGACGTGAACCTCACCGGCACCATGCGGATGTGCGCCGCGGCCCGCGAGCTGCTGTTCGCGGCGAGGGGGACGGTCATCAACGTCGCCTCGATGCTCAGCTTTTTCGGCAGCGGGCACGTGCCGGCGTATAGCGCGAGCAAGGGGGGCGTGGCCCAGCTCACCAAGTCGCTGGCGATTGCCTGGGCTCCGCATGGGGTGCGGGTGAACGCCCTCGCGCCGGGCTGGATCGAAACGCCGATGACCGCGCCGCTGGTGGCCGATCCGGCCCGCCGCGACGCCATCATCAGCCGCACGCCCCTGGCCCGCTGGGGGCATCCGGAAGATGTCGCCGGGGCCGCGCTATTCCTGGCTTCGCCGGGGGCGGCGTTCATCACCGGCGTCATCTTGCCGGTCGATGGGGGGTATTCGATTGCGTAGAGTCCGGGAAAAAATCGTCGCTCGCTACTTCCGCAGGATGATCGCATCGGCCACGTCGAGATCGATTGTGAACACCGTCACCCCTCCTTCCGCGCCAACTTGCACCGGATTGCCGCTGGCGAGCGTGGGCTTGCCGGAGATGGGAAAATTGACCCGCACCACCAGCCCCTTCACTGGTGCCGCGCTCCAATTCACCAGCGGGATGGCCGTCCCTGCCGGGGCGTCGAGCGTCGCCGCTTCGACCAGCGGCTCGCTGCACTCGATGGGCCGGGCAATTCCCTCCGCCGGCAAGGCGATCAGCCGATTGGCTCCCGCATCGAAACCGCTGGGAATCAGGTGGGCCAGCGAATCCTCGGCACTGGTGCGGTCCACTGGGCGCTTGGGAATCGCCGGCTTGTAATAGGAGAGGGCCGGCAAAAAGCCGCAGGAGATGGCCTGTCCCTTGCCGGCCGAGCGCTTCGTAACGGCCGGCGAACCATCGGCAAACGTCGCCAGCGATTGGGCGTCAGCGGCCACTTTGACCTTGCTGCGAACTGCAACCACTGGAATCGGCAGCGTCTCGTCATCCAGCTTCCAGTTCACCGTGTCGATCGGCTCGCTGAAGGCGAGGTCCTGCTTGATGTAGTCGATCTGCCGATCCGCCGGCTCATCGAGGGCGATCTGCTCGACGCCCAATAGCTCTCGCAGCACCTTGTTCGGCTGGTTCCGCTCGTCGAATTGCCCCGCCCCGGCAGTCGCGAAAAGCCGCCCGCCCGCCGCGACCCACTCGGCGATCTTCTTCGAAGCGGCCTGTGAAACGTGCCGGTCGGCCAGATACAGCACCTGGTACTTGCTCAGCGTCCCATCGGCCGCGTCCTGCTCGACGACAAAATCCAGCGGCAATTGTTGGTGGATGATCGCCGTATAAAGGCCCCGCTTGCCGGCCGCGAACGAGCCGGCATTGTCGCGCCAGATGTCAGCCGTTTCGCTGAACCAGAGCCCGGCAATGCCCGGCCGCCGCTGCCCATCTTGCACGATGTCCTCGAAATTGCCCAGCTCGCGAAAGCCGCGGAGCACGGCGGCATACATCTCCGGCCGCGAGCAGTGATTTTCGGTGTAGCTCACCTGCACCGGGCGAAACTCGAACAGGTTGATCATCGTCGCCCCATGCTGCACCGCCCCGAAAAACATCCGCCGCCAACTCGCCGGCGTGTTCCCCGGCCAGTGCGGCATCACATAGAACATGCTCTCGCGCTCCGGTCGGCCGCGGTTGCCCGCGCGGGCGAAATCGAGATTGATGTTGTTCATCTGCTGCGATCCGACCGGCACCTGAAAGATGTAATCCTCGCTCCACGGCAGCGTCATCCCTTCTTCGCGAAAGCAGCTGACCCACTTGAAGGTTTCGCCGAGATAGGCATGTTCGGCCCCGCCGTGATGGGGCGAAAAGTTGGCTCCGATGGCCGCCTTGGGCAGATGCTTGCGGAGGATGTCGGTCCGCTCCTTGATCGCCCGAATGCCGTGGGCATATTGAAAGCGGCGCGACCAATAATAGAGGCCAGGCTTGGTCGTTTTGGTCGCTTCGCTGGGGCTATAGATGACTTCCGCCGCGGGGAGGCCCAGGTTCGCGGGCGCGACGCCTTGCGATTCGAGCCAGCGGCGAAACTGCTCGCTGGCGGTCGCGGCGGGAGGATCGGGGAGGCCGATTTCGTCCCCCAGGCTGACGAGACGAATCTGCCCGGCTTCCGCGCCGAGTTTTTGGCAAAAGTCGGCGAGCTGCGCGGTCGGCACGCTTCGCACGTCGATGTATCCGCGCGGGCCGGCGAGCCCCGGCAGATCGGCCACTTGCCCCCGCGCGCCGGACAGGCTGATGAGCTGCCGAGACTCCTCGACCGCGGCGGCAGGGTGGGGGTCGCCGGCGAGCGGCTCGGGGGTGTAGCCTTAGATGGGCGGGCGAACCGGCG
>JANRLS010000182.1:0-17834 GCA_033762315.1 Pirellulaceae bacterium | reverse complement strand
GGAGGGCGAGGCTCCTGCCGAGCCGGGTTCAAGGTTCAAAGTTCAAGGTTCAAGGTTCAAAGTTCAAGGTTCAAAGTTCAAGGTTCAAAGTTCAAAGTTCAAGGTTCAAAGTTCAAGGTTCAAGGTTCAAAGTTCAAGGTTCAAGGTTCAAGGTTCAAAGTTCAAGGTTCAAAGTTCAAAGTTCAAGGTTCAAGGTTCAAAGTTCAAAGTTCAAAGTTCAAAGTTCAAAGTTCAGAATCCACCACTCACCACTCGCTCACCCAAATGACAAAGGACCAATGACCAATCCTCACTTTCCCACCAGCTTTTTCAGCTGCGCCCACGTCCGCGCATTCGCCACGTCGGCTGTGGTGAGGCCGGCGCGGCGGGCTTGGAGGATGCCATAGCGGAGCACGCCGAAACCGTCGGGCGAATGGGAATCGGTGTTGATGACCAACGGAATGCCGTGCTGCTTGGCGGCGGCACAATAAACGTCGTTCAGGTCCAGCCGCTGCGGGTTGCAATTCAGTTCGAGCAGCTTGCCGTGCTCTTTGGCGGCGGCGAAGACGGCGTCGAGATCGACCTCATACGGCTCGCGGCGGTTAATCAATCGGCCGGTAGGATGGGCAATCTGGTGAACATGCGGGTTCGCAATGGCTCCCAAAATGCGGTCGGTAATCTGCTGTCGGGGCTGTTTTTGGCCGTAGTGAACGCTGGCGATGACCCAGTCGGCCTGGGCGAGGACATCGTCGGGGAGGTCCATTCCCCCCTGCTCCAAAATATCGCACTCAATCCCCTTCAGCAGGGTGAAACCTTTGGGCAAATTCGGCCGAATGCGGTCGATTTCCGCGTACTGCTCCAGCACGCGCTGGGGAGTGAGGCCGCGGGCCATGCTGACCCGCTGCGAGTGGTCGGTAATGGCAATATAAGTGAGGCCCCGCGCCCGGGCGGCGGCGATCATCTCCTCGATCGAGCCGCTGCCGTCGGAAGCGGTGGTGTGCATGTGCAGGTCGCCGCGAATGTCGTCCGCGGTGATCAGTTCCGGTAAATTGCCGGCGGCAGCCCATTCAAACTCGCGCCGCCCCTCGCGCAGCTCCGGCGGAAACACCGGCAGGCCGAGCGTGTCATAAACCTCCTGCTCCGTCGCGCCGGCGATGCGCGTCTCTTTATCGCCTTGCACGCGATACACGCCGTACTCGTTGATCTTCAGCCCCTGATCTTTCGCCATGCCACGGAGGATGACGTTGTGCTCCTTCGAGCCGGTGAAGTATTGCAGAGCGGCCCCAAACGACTCGGCCGGCACCACGCGCAGATCGATCTGCAGGCCGCGCTGGGTACGGATCGACATTTTGGTCTCGCCGCGGGCCAGCACCTGGTCGCGCTCGGGAAAATCGTGCAGCCGGTCCATCGCGGCCGCCACATTGGTAGAAACCGCGAGGATGTCGAGATCCCCAACCGTCTCCTTGCCGCGGCGATAGCTTCCCGTGAATTCAAGCTCGGTAATCCCCGGACAACCGGCGAAATGGGCCCGCAGCGCCGCGACAATGTCGTCGGCTTCAGCCCAATAGAGCCGCAGGTTGGCCGTTTCGGCAACCGCCAGCCCCTGCAAAATGAGCTGCTCGGTTTTGACGCCAAAGCCCTTCAACTCGCGAACTTTGCCCGCTTCGCAGGCGGTTTTCAAGTCGGCGAGCGACTGAATGCTCAGTTGCTTGTGCAGGGCGGCGGCTTTTTTCGGGCCGACGCCGGGAATCCGCATTAAGGCGAGCACACTGGCGGGAACCTGGGCCTTCAGGTCCTCCAGCATCGGCAGCACGCCGGTAGTGACAAGCGTCACAATCTTGGCCGCCAGTTCGTCGCCCACTCCCTCGATCTCGGTGAGCTTGGTCTGGTCCTTTTCGACAATCGCCGCCAGCGGCTCGGGATAGTCGCGAATCGTCCGGGCGCTGTTCCGATAGGCCCGGACGCGAAACGGATTGGCCCCCTGGAATTCCAGAATGTCGCCAATCTGGTCGAAGGCGAAAGCAATCAGCGCGTTGGTCATGCCAGATATAATAACGTGGTCCTGGGCCAATGCGGCAGCGACCGACGAGTTCTATGCCGCCAGCGGGAGCGTGCGCGATTGGCGGGCCCAGGCAATCCAGTTGGTGATCTCGGCAATGTCCGGCGGCGCGCTGCCGCGCAGTAGCCGCTGGCCGTCGGCCGATTTAACAAACGGCGTCACCAGTTCGAGCAGTTCTTCGGGCGAGAGCGCGCAAATCTCGGCCGGGTCGGTGACGCTGCTGGCGACAAGAATCTGGGCATCGTGGCCATGCAGCTCGGGCACGCGGCAGGCGAGCGTCGCCTCGGCCTGCCAGGTGCGAATCGTCTGGGGGGTGATGTGCTTGACGTTGAGCTTCGCCGCCAGCTTGTCGGGATCGGCCGCGAGCAGGTCGGCGACGGTGATGATCCCCGCCCTTTCGAGCCGGCCCGCCGTTTTGCCGCCGATCGACGGGGCATCGACCACCGGGTGGCGCGGCTCGAGGCGAAATTTGAGCGGAATCGTGGCCGGCGGAGCGGGAGATTGCGGCTGGGAAATTTCGGATTTCGGATTTCGGATTTCGGAATTCGAATTCGGGGTTTCGACCTTCGCGGGTTCGGGTTTCGGCCCAGCGAGGGGCTGAATGGGGATGGTGACGGCGGGCGGGGCGGGCTCGACATCGAACCGCTTGGGAATGGCGTCGCGCTTCGGTTCCGCCGCTGCGACCGGACCACTGCTTGCCGCCGCTCGGCCGGCGACGACGCGCCGCGACGAAGTCAGCGGCAAGGTGGGGGTTTCGAGCGCCCGGCTTTCAAAGGCAGTGACGCGACTGCGCAGCCCCGGCCGCAGCGCGCTGTCGGCACCGTCGCTTTCCAGCACCGGAGTCGTCAGCAGGCGGTTTGGCAAGTGGCGGTCGTCGGCCCCTTGGCCATGCTTCGTGCCGGTCGCCTCGGCGGGCTGGGCGTCTAGCTCTTTGAGCGGAACCCGCAGCACTTCGTCGGCATGCATCAGGCGGACGGTGCGGTCGTCTTCGGGCAGGTTTTGCAGCACCTTGCCGGTGCGTTGCACTTCGTCGTAGATCGCCTCGACCACCAGCCGCTCGTGCAGGTCGTGAATCTGGTTCAGCACGTAGCGAATCGGCACGGCGAGCGTGGCGACAAAGCCTTGCAGCGTGTTTTCGACGTGCGGCGGCGTCACTTCCGCTTCTTCGAAGGCCCGCTCCAGAGCTCGCGCGTAGCCGACGACCGCGTGCCCCAGGCACTTGGCGATCCGGTCCTTGCATTCCTGGTCCATGCCGAGGAGCGGATTCTTCACGCCCTTGGCGAGGTCATAGTGATCGATGACCGGCTGATAGTGCTGATGGGCCAGTTCGGCCCCTTGCGTGATCATCAAGGCCAGCCAGTCGTCGCGCTTGGGAATTTCGACGCGCGGATAGCCCCCCAGATCGATGTCGATCAGGTGCTGCAACTCGCCATACGACTTGGCAATGCTCCACTCCAACGCCCGATGCACTTTGGCCTCGGTTTCGGTCTGGTCGGTGTGCAGCGGCATGAAGGGGTCGCTGAAATAATGGCTGAACACCCCGGCCGAATGGACCGCTTCGGCCCACGACTGCCGCCGGAGCGCATCGACCGTGCGCACATACCACCGCCGTGCCGCGCCAATTGCCCCGCCCCAGCCATTTTGCGTGACGTGCAGCACATGGTTCTGAAAATCGTGAAACTGGTCGTCCGGCGCTTTGCTGCCTGCCAAATACCCCGGGTAGTGATGCAAGAACAGGTCGGTCCAGCGCTCCGCTTCGACGCCGCGCAGATGCCGTAGCGCGTCCATCGCCAGGCGATGGTGCGTATTGCGGCAAGCGCTGGCGAAGACGACCTTGAACAGGAGCGACACAAGACCACCCTCTTGGGGCCGATCGTGACCGTGCTAGCAATGGTGCCACGGCGCGCGGCGGTCCGGGCGGGTTGTAGCAAAAGGCCGCCCCCCCACGAAGGCGAACTAGCGTGAATTCGGGCCGCGGTGGGCTATCGACCCCGTCGGACCCGTTTGGGGAGCGGCGCAATCGAACCTTCCCGCACCGGCGGGGTCTGTTACAATGCCCGATTCGCCGCCGTGTGCTAGGCTTAGCCATCGGCGCAAACTTCGATCATTATTGGACTTACGTCGGGAGCTCTCCCTTGCTGCGGACTCAAACTTGCGGTGGATTGCGGGCCGGAAACGTCGGCGAAGAGGTCACTCTGTGCGGCTGGGTCGATACCGCCCGCGACCACGGCGGCACGCTGTTCATCGACCTCCGCGACCGGTACGGCAAAACCCAGGTGGTTTTTGCCCCCGAAGCGGGGCAGCAAATACTCGACGACTCGCGCAAGCTGCGCAGCGAAGACGTCATCCGCGTCACCGGCATCGTCGCCCCGCGGCCCGAAGGGACCACCAACGCAAAGATCGAAACCGGCTCGATCGAGCTACGGGCCAAAAAGCTCGAAATTCTGAACAAGTGCCAAAACGCCCCGTTCTTTCCGACCGCGATGGAGTTGCCCGGCGAGGATCTGCGGCTCACCTATCGTTATCTCGACCTGCGCCGGCCCGAGATGCAGCGGACGCTCAAGCTCCGCAACGACATTATCCTGGAAATGCGCAACTATTTTGCCGAGAACGACTTTCTCGACGTTGAAACGCCGATCCTCGGCCGCAGCACGCCCGAAGGGGCCCGCGATTATCTCGTCCCCAGCCGCGTACACAACGGCCTGTTCTATGCCCTGCCGCAATCGCCGCAGCTTTACAAGCAAATTTTGATGGTCGCCGGCTACGACCGCTACGTGCAGGTGGCCCGCTGCTTTCGCGACGAGGACCTGCGGGCCGACCGCCAGCCGGAATTCACGCAGCTCGACCTCGAAATGTCGTTCGTCACGCACGACGACGTGATGGGGATGATCGACGGCTTGATGCAACGGCTGGCGAAGAAGTTCCTCAATCTCGATCTCAAGCTGCCGCTACCGCGCATGACCTGGGACGAAGCGATGGAACGATTTGGGCACGATGCGCCGGACCTGCGCTATGGCTGCGAGCTGATCGACTGCACCGACATCGCCGCCACCGTCGATTTCCGCGTCTTCCGCGAAACGGCCGATAGCGGCAAGAAGGTCCGCGGCATCAATGCCCCCGGCGGCGCGAGCTTTTATAGCCGCAAGCTAATCGACGAATTGACCGAGTTCGTCAAGCAGTTCGAGGCCAAGGGGCTGGCCTGGTTCCGCGTCGAACCGGACGGCAAGCTCTGGTCCCCCATCAGCAAGAATTTCACCGACGAACAACTGGCGAAGTTTTCGGCTCGCATGCAGGCGAAACCTGGAGATTTACTATTCTTCGTTGCCGATACCTGGGCCGTCAGTTGCAAAGCCCTGCACAACTTGCGGAAAAAGGTGGGCGTCGATCTGAAGCTGTACGATCCAAAAACGATGAACTTTTCGTGGATCGTCGAATTTCCGATGTTCGAGTTCGATAAGGAAGAGCAGCGCTGGGCTTCGATGCATCACCCGTTCACGGCGCCCCGTCCGCAGGACGTGCCGCTGCTGGATAGCGATCCTTCCAAATCGCGGGCCGTCGCTTACGATCTCGTGATCAACGGCAGCGAAGCCGGCGGTGGCACGATCCGCATCCACGACCGCGACACGCAGTCGAAAGTGTTTGGCCTCTTGGGCATCGACGCGGAAACCGCCAAGAATCGTTTTGGCTTCCTCCTCGAAGGCTTGCAAATGGGCGCGCCCCCGCACGGCGGCATTGCCCTCGGCATCGACCGGATCATCATGCTCTTCGGCGTGCTCGACAGCATTCGCGAAGTGATCGCCTTCCCCAAAACCCAAAAGGCCACCGACCTCATGACCGGCGCGCCCAACCTCGTGGACGCCAAGCAGCTGCGCGAATTGGGGATCAAAGTGGCGGCGGCAGCGGATAAGATGTAGGTAGGGATTTTGGAGACACCGAAATGACCATCGATCAAATTCGAACGCTACACCAGGCGAAGCCATTCAAGCCGTTCACCATTCACATCGCCGACGGTGCCTCCTACGAGGTCCAGCACCCAGAGAATCTGCTTCAATCGCAGGGGGGTCGCACACTCGCTGTGAGCACCGCGGGCGATGCGGTGGTCATTATCGACCTGCTGCTCGTGACGCGCATCACGCTGGGCAATGGCGCGGCGACCACGCGCAAGCGGCGCTGAGGTGGTAAGCAATCATGCCAAGTCTAAACGAGCGGGTCGGCAGGCTCATCCAGCCCCGAATCTGGCGTATGAGATAGTAGCCGCGCATTGCAGCGACTGGCGCTCTCCAGCTAAAATCTGGACCGGAGACGACGGTTCCGATCCACCTCCCAAGCGCCGCTCGCCAAGACTGCGCTCGATGCACCCGCCGGCATGGCATCGAACAGCGCGGTCGCAGGTTTCCCGCCAATTCAGCCGCCAAGTCTCCCACCTTATCAACCTACCTCTCCCATGCTCCTCATCGACGGCCATCTCGATCTTTCCATGAACGCCCTGGAATGGAACCGCGATCTGACGCGGCCGCTGGCGGAAGTGCGCGAGCGCGAGCGGGGCAAAACCGACAAAGTCGATCGCGGCATGGGAGTTTGCACGCTGCCGGAGATGCGCAGGGGCGAAATTGGCATTTGCATCGCCACGCAGATCGGCCGGTATGTCGCGCCGGACAACCCGCTGCCAGGGTGGAACGCCCCGGAAATTGCCTGGGCGCAAACGCAGGGGCAACTCGCCTGGTATCGGGCGATGGAAGACCTGGGCGAAATGACGCAGCTGCGCGACCGGGCCGCCCTAGCCCGGCACGTCGAGCTGTGGCAAAGCGGCCCGCCGGGCAAAAAGCCCATCGGCTACGTGCTGTCGCTGGAGGGGGCCGATTCGATTGTGAATCTCAGCTATCTCGAAAAGGCGTATGCCGGCGGTTTGCGGGCGATCGGCCCGGCTCACTATGGCCCCGGCCGCTATAGCCCCGGCACCGGTGCCGAGGGGGGGCTCACGCCTGCCGGCCGCGATTTGGTGAAGGAGATGCGCCGCATCGGTATTTGCCTCGATGTAACCCACCTGACCGACGACGCCTTCTGGCAGGCGCTCGAAATCTACGACGGGCCGGTGTGGGCCAGCCACAACAATTGCCGGGCCTTGGTCCCCCATCAGCGGCAATTCAGCGATGAGCAACTGAAGGAACTGATCCGCCGCGACGCGGTGATCGGCGCCGCTTTCGACGCCTGGATGATGGTTCCCGGCTGGGTGCGCGGCAAAACGACCCCCACCGAAACCGGCTGCAAGATCGAGACAATCATCGACCACATCGACCACATCTGCCAGCTCGCCGGCTCGTCGCGGCACTGCGCCATCGGCAGCGACCTCGACGGCGGCTACGGCACCGAACAGACGGCCCTCGATCTCGATAGCATCGCCGACTTGCAGCGACTGGCCACGATGTTCGCCAC
Organism: Pirellulaceae bacterium; assembly: GCA_033762315.1. Classification (GTDB taxonomy): domain Bacteria; phylum Planctomycetota; class Planctomycetia; order Pirellulales; family Pirellulaceae; genus CAYLLN01. The sequence goes on along the minus strand of JANRLS010000182.1, from coordinate 10,363 downwards.
CCGCGGCTACAGCCCGGACGACATCGCGGGTATCATGCATGGCAACTGGATCAGGCGACTCTCCACGGCACTACCCCAATGAAGCTTGCCAAATATCAACTTCCCTCGGGCCAGGCCGGCGTCGGCCGGATCGATGGCGATGCGCTCCAACCGCTCGATTTGTCGGGCGGCCAGTATCGCTCGCTGGCCGAAATTCTCGAATCCGAAACCCCCTACGAGGCGGTCGAGTTCCTGGCGCAGCCGGGGGAGCGAATTCCGCTGGCGAAGGTCCGCTTGCTGCCACCGATCGACCAGCAAGAGGTGTGGGCGGCGGGGGTGACTTATAAGCGCAGCCAGGCGGCCCGCATGGAGGAATCGGCCGCGGCGGCCAGTTGCTACGACCGGGTGTATAACTCGGCCCGACCCGAAATCTTCTTCAAGGCGACACCGCACCGCGTGGCCGGCCACGGCCAGCCGCTCCGCATCCGGACCGATTCGCAGTGGAATGTGCCCGAGCCGGAGCTGGCTCTGGTGCTTTCCAGCAAGCTGCAACTGGTCGGCTTCACCGTCGGCAACGACATGAGCTCGCGCGACATCGAGGGGGACAATCCGCTCTACCTGCCGCAAGCCAAGTGCTACAACCAATGCTGCGGCCTGGGTCCGTGGATCACGCTCCCGATTGCCATGCCAGCTCGCAGCGAGATTGGCATTCGCCTCTTGATCCATCGCGGCGGCAAGCCGGTGTTCGACGGCCGGACGAGCCTAGACCACATGGCTCGCACGTTCGAGGACCTGATCGGCTGGCTGGGGCGCGATAACTCGTTCCCCGACGGGGCCTTCTTGCTCACCGGAACCGGCATCGTGCCGGAAACGCCGTTCACGCTGAACCCGGCCGACGTGGTCGAAATCAAGATCGACGGCATCGGCACGCTGCTGAACCCGATCGTGCAGGGCTAAGCGGTTATTTCGCGCCGAGCAGTTCGGCAGCTTGTTCCTTTGTTAGCGGCTCGAGCTTGGTGACGGGCCGCTCAGGGAACGAGTTGCCGTCCTTAGTGACATATTCCTGCCGCCAAGAGAGCCGAACGAAATCGCCGGGCTTGAGCTTGCCAATGGTGGCCAAGAGGGCGGGTTCTCCCTGCGGTTTCTTGTTGAAATCGCTGACCTGAATTAGGAACGAGGGCTGCTTTTCATCGGCGAATTTGCCGGGCGTTTCGTACTTCAGATACCTCTTGATCGTGAAGGTCGCGAATTCCCCCGAATGGCCGCATTCCTTCGGGCACAGAGTTGTCAGTCCGCGGCAGAGCCGAAAGGCGACGCCATCGAGCACCGCCACGGTTTCGTGAACGGAAAGTACCTCGCGCTTTTCGGCGGGTGCCGGCGGGGATGCCGCAGTCGGCTCGGCGGCCAGGAGCACGGGGGCGTAGGCGGCAAAGACACCACTGGCGAACAGGGCGAGGCGAATCATGGGACAGACTCCCGAAGCGGCTAGCGGCTCGCCGGGAATTCCAGCGGGCCCGATGCACTCATTATCCGGGTCGAAGCGCGGCGGACCAGTTGGCAAAAGGTGTTGTGGGGATTTTTGGTCCGGAGGGGAGGCGGCAACAAAAACACCCCGGCAGCCAATGCGGCCGGGGTGCGGATTGGAGAGGTTCGGAATCGGTCAACGTGCCAATAGCACGCGCGCGTCAGGCTGGGGTTAGCCTTCCTTGCGAACTTCACCCTCGCGGCGGGGCTCTTCCTTCTTGATTTGCGGCTTGTCGCCCCCTTCGCGGACGCCTTCTTTCTTGATCTGCGGCTTGTCGCCACCTTCCTTCACTTGCGGCTTGTCGCCACCTTCTTTCTTGATGGCGGGCTTGTCGCCCCCTTCGCGAGCCCCTTCCTTCTTAATTGCGGGGTTATCGCCACCTTCCTTCTTTACGCCCGGCTTGTCGCCACCTTCCTTCTTGATGGCGGGCTTGTCGCCACCTTCACGGCGGGGCTCTTCCTTCTTCACGCCCGGCTTATCGCCCCCTTCGCGAACCCCTTCCTTGACCGGATACTTGCCGCCGCGCGCGGCAGCCAGTTCGGCGCGGAGGTGTTCGACTTCGGCCGACAGCTTCCGAACGAGCGCCATCAACTCGGCGGTGCGGGCATCGGTCCCCGCGGGGCGGTCGCCATCGCGAACGACCGGGCGGCGTTCCCCTTCTCCCTCGCGCGTCGCGGGGCGTTCGCCATCGCGGGCACCTTCGCGAACGGCGGGGCGTTCGCCATCGCGCGGCGCGCCTTCGCGGCGGGGAGCATCGCCATCGCGGGCACCTTCGCGGCGCGGCGCATCCCCTTCGCGCACTCCCTCACGGCGGGGAGCATCTCCTTCGCGGCGAACCTCAGCCCCTTCGCGCCGCGGGGCATCCCCCTCTTTCCGTTCTTCGTCGGCCACGCCCGACGAGCTAAAGACCGTCGCGGCGGCCCACAAGGCCAGCGGCAGGGCGGCCACGGCCAAACCGGCCGGCCAGAGCCGCGACCGCTCGGCGGCGGCCGACATTCCCAAAACATTACGCACCCGTTGCAGCAATCGCATGTTTTTCTCTCCCCGAATTCCGGCCGCCAACAGTGGCTGCACACGAGCCACTTGCCGACGAGCCACGTTTTCTAAAGCTTGGGCATACTCCAGCCTGCGGCCGGTCGCCGCGACCGCCAGGGCGTCGCAGCACAGCTCGCGTTCGGTCCGCAACCGGCGCGACAACCACCACACGGCCGGATGATAAAAGAGCAGCGTTTCGACCACCCGCTGCACCAGGTTGATCCACAGATCGTGCCGGCGGAGGTGAGCCAGTTCGTGGGCAATCACCGCCTCGAGCAGAGCCGCGGGCATTTCGGTCGCCCAAGTAGCCGGAATCAGCACCAGCGGCCGGACAATGCCGACCGCAATCGCTTCGCTGACATGCCGGCTAAGGTGAACGAGCGGGCGGGCTTCCATTCCCAGGCGGCGGCCCAAGAGGGCGACGCGCTCGGCCAAATCGGCGGGGAGCGGCAGCAAATCGCGCCGCAGCCGGCGAACCCCCGCCAAACCCAAGAGCAGCCGGGCCGCGAAAAACGAAACTCCCGTGAGCCACAGGGCCAGGGCATAGGGCTGGGCGATTTCCAGCCAAGAGGAACCGGCCGCGACTCCGGCCGCTGGCGCGGAGACAATCGCCGGACTAGCAGCCAAGGCGAGCGTTTCCAGGTCCACCGGGGTCGCAAGGCCGCTGCCCACGAAATACAAGGCCGTGGCCAGCGGGCACAGCGCCATCAACACCAGCGCCAGCAGCGAGGCGGCATGACGATCTTGCTGGCGGCGAATTCCCAGCAGTTCGACGGCGACCGCCAAAACGAAGGCAATCAGCGTCCCTTGCCAAACGAAATGCAGCAGCACCAGGGCCAAAGGGCGGCACCACGGCTGGGCGAGCCATTCGACGAGCGTCATTGTTCACCCCTTTTGCTGCTGTTGATACTGCACGATCGCGCGGCGGATTTCGTCGAGCTCTTGCTTATCGGGCTGCGATTGATCGAGCAGATGAGCGACCAGCTGCGCGGTTGAGCCCTCGAACGCCCGACCGAGCAAGTCGCCGACCATTTGCCCTAGCGTCTCTTCGCGGGCGGCGGCGGGGCGATAAATGAACGCCCGCCCCTGCGGCTCGCGCGTGACCAGCCCCTTGTCGGTCATCACGTTGAGCAAGCTCATCACCGAGGTATAAGCCCGCGGGCGCTCGGCATTGAGGACGTCCATGACTTCGCGAACCGTCGCCGGGCCGCGGTCCCACAGGACCTTCAGCACTTCGAGTTCGCCGGCGGTCGGCTGTTCTTCCTTGGGCCTGGGCATGAGCAAGATCACACGCGAATCGAGGGCGAAAGTCAAACTTCGGAGGTCATTCTACGGTTTATGCCGTAGATGTCAACTAGGAAAACCGTAGAAGTTTGCAGATTGCGAAAGGCCCCGATCCGCGGCGATAATCGGCGGAAATTGCCACGTCGCGAGCCGCTGAAAATGCCCCTTTCCGCCGTGATTCTCGAACAATCTCCACCGCCTCCGCCAGCGGTGCTGATCGATTTGTTGCAGCGACAGGGAATTCCGAAGCCCGTGGCGCAAAAGCTCGCCCGGCAGAGCGGCGAGATCGTTTGGGAACATGCCGAGGCTGAGCCGGCGGCTGCTCTCGCCGGGGCACTCTCAAATTGTGGGCATCCGGCGCGGGTCGTTTCGCAGGCCGACGTGCCGCCCGTGACGCGGCCGCGGCGGGTGCCGCGCCTCGACCTCGACGAACCGCGGCTGGGAATTTTCGTTGGCTACGGCGATGAGCCGGTGTGGTTCGCCTGGGAACAGGTGCTGGTGCTTTCGGCGGGAGTTTTCAAGTCGGAAAAGATCGAGTCGCGGGCCGAGGAGGTTCGCAACGTGGAAGGGATGTTGGTTGGCATGGAGCGGCGCGTGAAAGTCGAGCTGGAGCGGCGGATCGTGGCCGATCTGTTCGCCGACGAGGGGACGGAGCTGCGGCACTTTCGGCTCCAGTCGCACGAGCTGAACTACTCGCAAACGATGGGAGGGACCGCGCTCCAGTCGTGGCGCGAGAAGTTCACCCTCGTGCTCGCGCGGCTGGCCTTGCGGTCAGCGCAAGCTCTCATCAGTCCGCAAACCGAGGCCCTGCTCGCTGCCGGGCTGATTGCCGCCGATTGCCAGGTCGATCCCTATTTCGAGGACGACGAGCGTTTTGCCGCGCACAATCGCTGGCTCGTCCTGCGGCACCGGCTGGGGCTGGCGGGATAGTCTTACCCGACCACCAAATTCGCCCGCTGGGGGCTGACTCGGATGCGGGCGATGGTGCCGCTGGTGAAGGGGAGAAAGTCGCTCTCGATCCCGTCGGAGAAGATCACTCCCCCTTCGGGCATGAGCGATTCGATGACCAGCTCCCGGCCTTCATCGAGCCAGCCGGCGACGAGCGTGGCCTGCGAGCGCTTGCTGACGAACGGCTCGCGAACGGTCCAGACGAGGCGGCGGTCTTCCCAGGCGAGCGCGGGGCGGTCGGTCACCTCGTGCCCCAGAAAGCGAGCCAGCCCCCCCGCCATGTTGAACACGCTCGATAGCCAGCCGGTCGAACCGGCGCCGGTGGAAACGATGATTCCGCTGCTCGATTGCGGCTCGCCGTGGCCGTCGGCTTCCAGCACGTAGCGGGCGGAAACGTGCGAAGCGGCCCCGATGAAGAAGTCGTTGAAGGCGAGCATTTTCTGCGAATCGTTAAGGGCCGCTTCGGCCAGCGTGATCGGCCGGGTGCGGCTATCTCCCGAAAGGATGCCGCGTACAACCTCCCGCACCTGCCCCACTTCAAACGGCAACAGCACGCCGTCGATCCGCCGCGGATCGGGATTCACCGCGACGATGGGCAAATCGCCGACGTATTTGGCCGTGTTGGCGACCAGGCCATCTTGCCCCACGACGACGACAACCTGACAGGTGCCGAAGTCGAAATTCGGAACGAACGACCGCTCAACCCGCTTCACCGGCAGGCCAAATTGCAGCTCGTCCTCCAGCTTGTCGATCACGCCGCGATAGACGGCATCTTCGTCCTCGTACTCGGAAAAGGTCGCCTGCTGCTGCGTGGCGGGAACCGCGGCGGCAGCGTGCTTGAGCTTGCCGGCGAGCGGCGCGCCACGGCGCGAGCGCGTGGCCACCTCTTCCGGGCCGGCCCGCAAAGCCATTTCCTGGACGTGGGCCTGCTTCAACCGGAACTGGGCCTGCCCTTTCGTTCCCCAGCGGCGGCGCAGCCCCTCCAGGCGAGTTGGCGCGGAGACGATGGCGATGCTGGGGAGAAACATGGGGGAGAAAAATCCGAAATCCGAAGCACGAAGCACGAAATCGGAGCCACGAGGCAAAAATCGAATCCGAAATTCAAGGGTACAGAGTTGCAGTTTCTGTCATTGCTTACTTTCCGATTGGAGTTTGTTTCGTGCTTCGAGCTTCGGATTTCGTGCTTCGCCCCCTACTTGCTTGACTTCACCAGCGAATTCAGCAGATCGGGCGAAATATTCAGCTCGCCGATCTTCTGGGCGTTTTCGGCCAGTTCGCGGAAGGCGAGGGCGATGTTCATTTTCGGGTCATTGCCGCCGCCGGCCGCGAGCAGGATCTTCCAGTCGATGCTCTTGAGCGGTTCGAGCGTCACTTGCAGGGCATGCGCGCGGGCGTCGGCTTCTTTGCGCTCGTTTTCGACCTTCTTATCCACGAGGGCGGCACGGGCCTCTTCGACGGCGATCTCGGCGGCCATTTGCGTTTCGCGCACCTGCCGCTTTTTCTCCTCGACGGCAATCTCGGTTTTGAGCTCGTTCTCTTTGATCGTCCGCTCCATATCGACGGCGGCATTGCGGCGGGCGTAGATCGCCTCGTCGGCCCGCTTGAGCAGGTCTTCGCGGGCGTCGGCTTGCAGGGCCTTGGCCATTTCGGGGGTCGGCTTGATCGAGAGCACCACGAGGCTCAGCACCTCGACGCCGAGCATTTCGACCGCCGGCGACTTTTGCAGGCTGGCGACCACCTCGGCCACCAAAGCATCGGACGAGACGAGCACCTCGCGCAGCGGCCGCTTCTGTGTGAAGCTGCGAGCGGCGATCTGGGCGGCGTTGACGAGCCGTTCTCCCAGCCGCTGTGGGTCTTCGCTGCGGGGGCGGAGCTTGTCATCAACACTGAAGTTGAGCACCTCGGCGGCCCGCTTGGCGTTGACAATGCGATAGGTCAGCTCTCCCTGGATCGTCGCGTCCTGAAAATCGGCCGTCACCTCGTTGAAGACGAACGGCTCGGCGGTGCTTTCGAGCGGCACGAGGGCGATTTCGCTGGTCGGGGCGAAATAGAAGAACGACAGCCCCGGCCCCTCGTGCTTGAGGCGGCCCCCTTTGTAGTGCAGGACGTAGGTGGTCGGGGCGACTTTGAGGTAGCGAATGCCGAACATGGTGGAACTCACTCCGCGACGATCTTCCCTCCCTCGCTGACAATCGCGGGGGCACTGGTGGCGTCGAGCTGGTTGTCGATGGTTTGGACGATGCAAAAGCCTTCGGTGCGGATTTGGGCGACGCCGTTGCCGGCGGCGGCGCAGGTGTCGATCCGGACGCGCGACGCGCCGCCGACGCTGATGCCGCTGCGGCCGTTGTGGTGCGCGTTCAGACCGACGAGGTCGGTCCGCCGGACCGTGTCGTGGGCGTTGATCCCATCGAGCTGAAAGCCGCGGAGCACGAGGTCCGACACCATGACGTCCGTCACGTCATACAGCGTGATGCCGACCGTCAGCCCGCAGCAAGACGGGGAATACGTTTGCGGCAGGCGGCCGTCCTGGGTGCGGAAATAGATCCACCCTTCCCACAGGCACCATTCGCCGGCGGCCAGTTTGGGCAATTGGCCCGGCGGGGGCTGGCGGCGGGGAGCAGGCTGGTCGGCCAAAAAGAGCTGCTGAAAGCTCATCAGCGGCGGGCGGACGCGGAAAATGTCGGTATGCAGGAATTCCCAATCGGCAGCGGCCAGCGAGATCGTGCCGTCGAGCGTGGCCCCGTTGCCGACGATCTGAAAGGCGGAGACCTCGTCGCCGCTGTGGTTGGCTCCTTGGATCGAGATCGACTCGCGATAAGGAGCCCCGGTGTTGGCGAGCACGATCCGGTCGCTCTTGCGGGCGATTCGCAGGGCCTTGGCGATGGTGCGGCAGGGTCCGCCGTCAACGCCGTGCACATCGGACGAAGTTCCCGCCCTCCGATCGTCCCCATTGAGGTTGTCCACAAAAATATCGCGAGCCGAGGCAAGGCTTGGGCACAGAGTTAAGCCCGCCAGGCAGACCATCACAACGTAGCGCATGCCGAATTCCCCCGAAAACGTGGTGCATCCGAGCAAGTCTAGCACGCGGTTTCACCAGCCGGACAATCGGCACTGGCGGCAGGTTCGGCCCAGTTCAGAATTCGTGCCGTTCGATGTAGATGCAGGCGATCAGCAGCATCAAGCCGACGAAGATCAGGCCGCTGACGACGGGCCGCCAGGGATCGAGATGGTCGCGACGCTGCTCCAAAACACCGCGAAACAGCCCCAAATCGGTCGTCTGTTTCCCGGTCAGCACGAAGTGAACGGTGTTCTCCAGCTCGTTCGGCTTGGGAAAGATCGAGTACACGGGGAGCAGCGAATAGTAATAGCCCAGCTCGAACTGGCTCATCCGTTGCCAACGGGTATCGGTGGGGCGGAGCGTCTTCAGGTCGTAGGTCGTGATCCGATCGACACAGTCGGCCACTAATAAGTGGTCTTTTGTAAAGACAAATCCGGAAATATCGCCCTGGCCGCGCAATGGGGCGAGGCGGGCCTGGCCGCTGGTGCCGTCGATCAGCCACAGCTGATGATTCTGAAACAAGATGGCGAACTGGCTGCCGTCGCGGGCGGCCGCGACGAAGCGGGGCTGCGTGTAGGGGACAAGCGTTTTTTGCCAGCGAGTCGCGAGGTCTTTGGCGGCCAGCAGCGAAATTTGCCCATCCTCGCGGGCGACAACCACGCTCTCGCCCCCGATCGCCACGGCGATTCCCTCGCGCTCCTTGCCGGCGAGGTTGCGGTGGGCGGCGACGGCATACTTGCCCGTCGGCTCGCGATTGAGCACATAGATATCGCTGCCGCTGGCGACGGCGACGCGGGGGCCGGTGGGATCGGCGGCAGCCGCCAGCGGATCGGCGAAGCTCAGCTTGGAATCGGCCAAAGTGGGGCGAAAATCGGCCCCACCCGAGGGAATGGAAAAACCGAGAATCGTCATCCCCTGCCCCGCCGGTTCCAGCTTGCCATGCAGGCGGAAAAGGTTATCCCCCGCGACCGCCAGCAACTGGCCGTCGTTTTCGATGAGGAACGTGGCCGAGCCGTTGGGCAACGCGGGGCCATCGCGCAACGCCCAGCCATCGGTCGCCCGGCCGAGGCGCAGGGTGATTCGCTGGCCGGCGACGCCGAACGGATTGGCATATCCCTGGCCGGCGACGAGTTGCCCGGTGAGCGCGTCGTAATACGGCCCTTCGAGCGTCGGCACGCCGCGACCACCCGGTTGCGGCTCATAGGTGCGCTGCCAGCGCGAGCGCTCGACATCCCACACATCCATGCCGCCGGTTTCGCGCACGACGATGATCGTGCCGGCCGCGTTGGCGATTTTGACGACCCGCTCCGGATCGATGAACAAGCCCTCGACCGTCCCCTTGGCATAATAGACGACGAGGCACGACAAGAAGAAGACGACGGTGATCACGACGCTGATGATCGCGTTTTTCCACACCACGCCGACGAGCGCCGAGACCGAGTAGTAAATCAGGAACATGAACACGAAAATCGGAATGCACCAGAGGATGCCGTGGTTCCAAATGCCGAACCGCGTTCCCAGAATCAGCCACTGGCCGGAAATCAGCAGAGTAGCGCTCAGCAAGACGAAGACGCAGCCGCCAAGAAACTTGGCGATGAACAGCAGCGATTTCGACACCGGCTTGCTGAGCAAGAGGGTGATCGAACCGGGATCGAACATTTGCGGGATGATCGTCGAAGTGACGAGCAGCGCCGCGATCATTCCGAGCGGTCCGATGATCCAACTCATCTCGTTCGAGATGACCCATTCCTTGATGAAATTGTCGGCCTGCTCCTTGCTGAAGGGGAGCGTCGGCGATTCGAGAACCAGATAGGTGATGCTGACGGAATGCGGCGGCCGGCGGCGAATGTGCCCCGGAAACGCGGCTTCGATGGCGAGGCGATGGAAACGGGCGAGCTCGTCGTCGCTCAATTTGTCGAGGCCGCGGGCTTGCAAATCGCGGGCCTCCTTGCCGAGCGAAACGTTCTTGAAGGCGGTGGCGTCGTACAGGTCGCGGCGATGGATGAGGTTCGTCAGGCTGGTGCGGAGGGCCTCCATCCCTTGGAAAAACTTCCCCCCGTCGCCGCGCTCGATGTGCTGCAATTCGACCAGCTTGGCCTGGGTCGCTTCGTCGAGAAATTTCCACACCCGGCCACCGGGCGAAGCGCCGCCAATGGCCGCCGCCCGCCGCATTTTGGCGACGAGTTGCGGCCCTTCGAGGACATCACCCCAAGCGAAGTCGGTCGTCGGATGCAGGCGGATTCCCAGCGGCGCGAGCAGCGCCAGGTGCAGCAGAATCAGCGACAACACGATCCACAGCACCCGCGACGCGAGCGCTTCGCGAAATGAATCTTTGATGACGGCGAGGTAAGGGCGCACGGCAGAAACGTTTGGAGTGGTTGGTCAAACAAAATGTCTAGAGCGTATTTCAAAACTTGTTTTCGCTAGCTAAACCGCATGGTGACGTTGGTCGTAAGGAGTGGAACCGAAAGGAGGCCCACTTATGACAGACCGATCCCGAGTGGCGGTGGAATCGCCGACGGGGTCCATGACGG